>JAYVVL010000363.1:0-57078 GCA_043787035.1 Synechococcales cyanobacterium | reverse complement strand
AGAAGACCTCTGGGACAGCATTGCCCAAGATTCAGAACAGATTCCGATTCTAGACTGGCAAAAAGAAGAACTGGCTAAACGAAAAGCGGCTTACTTGAACAATCCAGACTCAGGCAGTTCATGGGAAGCGGCTAAAGAACGAATTCGGAGTGGTCAGTCTGGTGTTTAGAACGCTAATTATTCTGCCCGATGCAGAGAAGGACGCGGCAAATGCATATAACTGGTACGAACAACAGGAGCCGGGTTTAGGTGAAGAGTTTCTTCGTTGTATTGATGCTCGAATTCAATTAATTCGGCGAAATCCAGAAATTTATCAAGTCGTTCACGAGACCTATCGCAAGGCTATTGTTCGACGATTTCCCTACGTTATTTTCTACGACCATTCAGAGACGATCGTGACTGTCTACGCCGTTTTACACTGTTCTCAAAATCCAAAGAAATGGCAGAGTCAGCTTGGGGAGTTTTGAATTGCATCTACTGTTGTGCGATCGATGTGTGGCTGCGATCGATGGAACGTTTTAGATTGAGTTGCGTCAGGTAGGATTGTCTACGGTGAATGGCTTATTCCATACACCGGGATTGCAATTATTTTCCTCAGGAGACTCAGGTCATGCCCATTAGAACCTACCCCACCCTGGCGATCGCACTTCTCATTGCAGTAACAGCCACAGCAACCACGACCCTTTTCCCCCAGTCCACCTTCGCCAAAGTCCCGCTCTCTGAACTCAAAGGGCGCAAAAAAAATCCCGCTCCCAAACCTAGCCCTGCCCCCACTCCAAAGCCAGGTGAATTACAACCCTTCTTTGATACGATTGACACCCCCGAAGCCATCTCCTTCCCACGCGGAAAAGCCGTCGATGTCACCCCAAAACCGCCGAACGTGAATGCCTTTGATAAAGAAGTCCTCGCAACCTGCGGCGAGTTCGGCAGCACCGTCAGCGCCACACAAGTACAGGCACTGTTTGCAAAAAATCCGGCGATCGTCACCCAGATCAGTAAGGCCGTAGACGGCAACCTTACCCCCCTTCGAGGGTTTGCCAAACAAAAGCCATCCCCCACATTTCAAGAAGATTTAGTCCAAATTTGGACGACTCGCAGCGGATTTGAGCATATTCTTTGCGGCCAAGTCAAAGGCACTAACAAAATTGGCGGACTCCACTTTGCCGCGCGCTACCTCGAACTCCAACAAAAAGGCATCGCCGGACGACTCCCCAACAACCAACGCCAAGAAGAAGTCAAGCCAGGCGTCGTCTATACGGTTGGCATTCAGGCAAAAGTCAACGGACAACTAATCAGCGATCGAAAAAAAGGCTATTCCTACGTCAGCAACGCTCAAGAAATCCTCACTGATGGAACCCGCGCCTACAAAGCCTTCAACATCAACAGCGGCGAAAACAATGCCGTCTGTCTCTACAGCATCAAAGACGATCAAGCTCCGCAGCCCTTCGACGCCGTATTTGTCAAAAACGATCGCGGCATTATCACATTTTACCCAGACGCAACACCCGATCGAGGCGAACGCAAATGCGATCAAGATGCACCCATCAGATCCATGACGCCCACCCCTTAAAGCCCTCGCCAGGGATTTGGCCGCCTAAATTCCACCCCAAATCCCTAGCGACCCCCTTTTCCCTCCGGAACCCCCCACCAAGCCAACCCATAAGACTGCACCGGAAGATTCACCAATGTGCGAAACTGAACCCGAATTTTATATCGTCCCGTAGCTGGAATGCGATGAAAAATATGTTCCACACTATCCACATCACTCACCGAACTCGCAATACTGCGACGACTATCCGATTCATCCGATCGCATCAAATACAGATCTAAATTATTCAACCCCCGATCGCAAAACTGTTCATTGAGATCAAATATCCCATTTAAATTCCGATCGTTCAGTTCCACCAGACGGTCCCAAGCCAGCGTCAGCGCAATGTAGCTATTCGCCTTAAGCGGCACCTTAATTTCATAATCGCTATAACTGTCAAGACCATTAACCGAATGATAATCCCAGCCGATCGGACTTACCAATCCGGGCTTCGACTCACCCGGTGCAAAATTTTGGTACGCACGGTAAGCATTAAGCTGACCAGACCCAAACTGAAAATTAAGTGGAATTTTAGGATTAGTCGCCGCATCAGAATTAAACCAAGGTTGATTATTTTTCTGAACTACCGTGCGCGTCATCCCCAGAAGCATTCCATCACCTAGATCCTGAATCTTATCCGCCGAATTCATCAAAATCGCCTTCATCACCTCATGACGACGGGCATCAGTTGTCCAAGGCAGCTTGCAGCCCACCCCTCGGACACAGCTCCGGCGCAGTTGCCGATCGCCCCACTCCTGCAACAGCGCAATGGTCCCTGTCACATGCGGCGTCGCAAAACTAGTTCCGCTAGCGGTGGAAATCTGGCCATTCAGCTTGCGGACCGTCACCCGATAACCCGGTGCCACCAGCGAAATCGATCGACGTTCACCCAGATTCGTCTCCCGGCCCGCATTCAGCTTAAGAATGCTCGGTACATTGTCGCCTAGGTTAGAAAAATCAACCTTGCGATAGACATTGCCCAAGCGCTTTGTAAACCCGATCGTCATCCCATTGTAATTATCCGTCGGAATGGGAATGCCGCCTTTGCCTTGGTTCCCTGCGACGACATAAAGCGTGTTATTGACGCGGGCAGACCAGTCAATGCATTGGGTTAGAAGCGCATTGCCATCAAGCTGAGCATTCGTGCGAGGGTCTTGTCGTAGGGATTCACCAAAGCTGAGGTTCACCGCCCGCACATCGCCCCCATTTTGGAGCGCCACAGTCTGGACCGCCAGACAATCCTCCGGTTGGGCACCTCGGGCCATCGCTCCGGCAGCAGCAGCATAGAGTCGAGCCTGAGGCGCTACGCCTTGGAGAGCTTTATCATGACTAATGAGAAGACTGGCAACTTGGGTCGCATGGGGATCGACCTGACTGCGATCGGGTGGATCGACACTACTCGGATCAGGCGCGAACTCCGTTGTACTAGGCGATCGATTGCGATAAAACACCGCTGTCGGATTGATTTTAAAAAAAGCCTCCTCAGGACGAATCCGGCGCTCTTTTTCCTTCGGCTTATCCACCCCAAACATCGCCGGACGACCGACCTCCACCTGCCCGATCGCAATTTTACGTCCCGACAGAAAGAACGGCGCACGGTGCAGTCTTATCGCATCAATGCCTTCCTCTGCAATTGACGAATCTTCGATCGGAGAAACAACAATAAACCCACTGCCCAATCCCCAGGTAAAAAGACCTAGAAAAAGGCCAAATAGCTGGCAAAATGAGGATTTAGGAATAAAACTGGCAGCGTTGGAATCTTGCTTATCGCGTCTCGTCACCATCGATGCCTCGGTCCCAACTTAAATTCCTACCCACATCCCTATTGTAGAGATCTGTTGCCAAGATTTTTTATCGAGATTTTTGGCATTGCGAACGAGTCACGTTTTGTTAAACTAGCTACAGTTCAGGATTGATCAGTTCAGATCAAGCTGCTTCAAGCAACGGTTCGCATCTAAGCGATCAATCCCGACTAACCCCGATCCATCCATTACCCCAAACCCGCCATGACCTCCAAGAAGTCCACTGTCATTTCTCCGTCTATTTTGTCTGCTGATTTTGGTCGCCTAGGTGAAGAAATTCGGGCCGTGGATGCGGCTGGTGCGGATTGGATCCATGTGGATGTGATGGATGGTCGCTTTGTGCCCAATATCACGATCGGGCCATTGATCGTCGCAGCCGTCCGTCCCCACACCACTAAACCCCTTGACGTCCACCTGATGATCGTCGAACCGGAGCGCTACGTCGCGGATTTTGCTAAAGCAGGCGCAGACATTATTTCGGTTCATGCAGAGCAAAGTTCCACCACTCACCTGCACCGGGTTCTTGGCATGATCCGCGACCTTGGCAAAAAAGCAGGCGTCGTCCTCAACCCAGGAACGTCATTGGAAACCATTGAACCCGTGCTGGACCTGTGTGATTTGGTCCTAATCATGAGCGTAAACCCAGGGTTTGGCGGCCAGAGCTTCATTCCTTCCGTGATCCCCAAGATCAAAAAGCTTCGCCAAATGTGTGACGAACGAGGATTAGATCCCTGGATCGAAGTCGATGGTGGATTAAAAGGGAGCAATACCTGGCAAGTCCTCGAAGCGGGTGCCAATGCGATCGTCGCGGGATCGGCGGTCTTTAATACTCCAGACTACGCAGAAGCCATTGCAGGAATTCGTAACAGCAAACGTCCTGACAAAGAGCTTGCAACAGTGTAATATCTACTACCAAATCTAGTTTTTAGATTGCTTGGAATGAGGGACGTCGATCGCGGCTCCCTTTTTTATTGGGCGTTCGAGACACCATACCCAGCATCTAAGCCCAGCGCATTCCGAACACCTCCGTCGCACTTTCGCTCAGCGCCTCAACAATCCGACTCGTCCGCTCTCGTCTCACCGAGTCCGGAATCTCCGGTGCCTCTATATCAAAAACCTGACGCCACAACCGATTATCAGGGTTTAAACACATAGACCCGTGCTGCAAAATCACATCGCCCGATCGCTTCTGGGCACTGCCAATGAATTTACTGCCGTTGCTCAAGACCAGGTCTGCGCCCGTTGCCGTTGCGAAACAGTTGGGATTTTGGATGTAGCCTCGTCCGGCAGAGCCGTAATGCAGCTCCACACCCAGCGATCGCCAGCCTTGAATCAGAAACTCACAAATTTGCCCATAAGTCGCCGATCGACTGGCACCAAACCCCGGTGCAATCAAGGCATAGGTCAGATCGCCCTGATGTAAAACAGCGCGGCCTCCGGTAGGACGATGGACCCGATCGAGTGTTTGACCGTCTTGGTCCCAGCGAAGCGTATCCCAATGCAGCGGGTAGGTGCGCTGATGATACCCCAGCGAAAGGGTCGGCCTTTCCCACGTATAAAACCGAAGCGTCGGCAAACTTTCCCTCGCCACCACCGACTGAAAAATGGCCTCATCTAGGGCCATATGGGTCAAGCCATTGGCACAGGTTAGCGGGAGACGCTGCCATAGAAGATTCAAATTCACGCAGGAACGAACTCAGCTTGCAACGGATCATCCTGCTCATCAGCAATTCCCGCAACAATGGTAATCGCCCGCGAAATCTCCGCTGGCGAGAGATCAGCCACCGATCGGGTGGTCATCACCATGACACTACTTTCAGTAATCGCAAACCGGGCCTCGAAGGTCGTACTCCAGTTCAGTTCTAGGAGCTTCCGGTTGAGGACGGTTTCATTTTTGACCGGAAGGGTGAGGACTTTGGCCCAGACTGTTAGCACATCGTCATCCTGATGGGTGCCTGTCAATTGGACAAACACTTCGACGCTGCCGTACTGGAACTTCCAGAGGTTGCCCTTGTTGGCGTGGCTCACCATGGCGGAGTTGTGGCTGTCAAGGCTGTCAATGACGGTCTCGATCGCTTCGATGAGGTTGATTTCCATAACGGGGCTGCTGTGGGTATCTAGGAGTAAGACGTCTTGATCTGCGGTCGTTTGCGCTGGAGTTTGCATAATGTTAGACAACAAAGAATGGGGAAGGGAATAGGGAAGGCAGTCGGTCGTCTTCTATGATGTCACTGCTTCTCTAAAAACGTCGCGCTTTGATGAGATTTTTTACAACGGCACCGCATTGTGCGGGATTAACTTTATGCAAGATCAACCTTCGTCCGATCGTTCGTCAAATATTCGTCAGGATCTGGGAGTCATCCTCAAAGTGATGGGGCTTTCCACCACGATCGCCCTTTTGATTAAGTATGCGATGCCTTCATTTCCGATTCCAGTGGGTGACTCCATCGCCCTATTTTCCATCTTGTTACCTAGCGCGATCGTGGCGCTCATCCTAAAGTTCCAGAGTAATCGCTGAGATTTTGGGCCTGATCCCCAATGCGGGAATCAAACATAAAAAAGAGTGGCATTTTTAGATATCTAGGGCACAATAATTACCAAATCTAAGTTCAACTTTTTACGTTGAGAGCCATTAGGCGTATCCACTACATTGACAATAAACTCTACTCCTGAAGAGAGAGAGAGCTAGAGTCGCTGGGACCTAAACTGATTGCTAAGCAAGTGGTGCTTGAGTCATTATTTCAGTAGTCGTAAAAGGTTTGCTTTAAACAGAGTTAGACGTTCAACGGCACTGATCGAGTTTTATAGATTGCAGGGAAGGTTCGATCGATGGAATTTGCTAATCACCCGCTTATTCGGTTTTTGCGTGACGAACTGTCGCTCCCTTCAGCGTCCATTTCGCTGGCTCTTCAGCGCTCCAAGCACATTCCAAGCCTAGTGCCCATGGTCCTGTGGCAGTACGGACTAGTCTCGCTTTCAGAACTAAATGAAATTTTTGACTGGCTAGAAAATGGCCGTGCGATCGGTTGAATGAAGGGGGTTCTGGTCCTATCGCTCTAGGGATAAACAGCGCTGCTTGAGGCGTTCTTGATTGCTCCGATGTTGCTCAGGCATGAGGCGATCGGAGCAGTGAGAACAGGTGAGGCCGATTTGATACTGTGGTTTAGCTTGGTCTTCAGGCGACAACGGATCGCCGCAGGCAAGACAGGTAATAAAGCTACCGTCTTTGATTCTATTGTCTTCGATGCCGCTATCTTTATGCTCCTGCTGGACCGCAGTGCGTTGGTCAAATACGAAACATTCGCCTTGCCATAGGCTGTCTTCGGGCAGAATCTCTTCGAGATATTTTAAAATCCCGCCTTTGAGGTGATACACGGTTTCAAAACCTTGGTTGAGCAGGTAGGCCGAGGCTTTTTCGCAGCGAATGCCGCCTGTGCAAAACATAGCAATTTTTTTATGCTGTTGGGGGTCGAGATGGGTTTCGACGTAGGTAGGAAATTCTCGGAAACTTGAAATTTTGGGGTCAACGGCTCCTTCAAAGCTTCCGGTAGAGATTTCAAAGCTTTTGCGGGTGTCGATCAGGACAAGACTAGGATTATCTTTGATCAAGATGTTCCAGTCTTGGGGCATGACGTAGATACCCGATCGCTCGGCGGGATTGATATCGGGTCGCCCGAGAGTCACAATTTCAGGCTTGATTTTAACCTTAAGCCGATCGAAGGGTGTGCGATTGGTGAAGGAATATTTGACGTCTAAGTCAGCAAAACGAGAATCTTGGCGGAGGTCAATCAAAAATTGGCCTAGATGATCTGGCGAACCGCTGAGGGTTGCATTGATGCCTTCCGGGGCCAGAAGAATCGTGCCTTTGAGGCCCAAGGTTTGGCAGGCGCTAAGGAGTTGCGATTGGAGGGGGATGGGATCGAGGGCGAGAAACTTGTAGAAGGTGGCGATCTTCTGGGACATGGCGATTTGGGAGTCGAGGGAAGAAGCGTGAGGGCCGCTAATTTATAACTATAATCCTCTTGGGCTTGTTGTGGAGACGTGGGTTTTATGGAAATGTGGGCTTTGGTGTCGCCGCCGCTGGGCGCAGTAAAGGGCGATCGCTCAATGCACAAGCGTTTGCCTCAAGTTCGGCTTGGCGTGATGGCGTCAGGGAGTGGGAGCAATTTTGCGGCGATCGCAGCGGCCATTACAGATGGATTGCTAGATGCGGAGATTGCGGTGGTTATCTATAACAATCCCGAGGCTAAGGTGCTAGATAGATCGCAGCAACTTGGTATTCCAGCGGTCTTGCTCAATCACCGGGACTATGAGAGCCGGGAATCGCTCGATCGGGCGATCGTAAGCATATTAGAAGAATATGAAGCAACGTGGGTCGTGATGGCGGGGTGGATGCGTATCGTGACGCCCGTGCTAATTGAGGCATTTCCAAAGCGAATTTTAAATATCCACCCCAGTTTGTTGCCTAGTTTTAAAGGTGGAAAGGCCATTGAACAAGCATTTGTATCGGGAGTAAAGATTACGGGCTGCACGGTGCATTATGTTGTGCAAGAAGTCGATAGCGGGTCTATTTTGATGCAGGCAGCGGTGCCGATCGCAGCGGGAGACCAGCTTTGGGACCTTCAGCAGCGCATTCAAGTGCAAGAACACCGGATTTATCCTGAGGCGATCGCTCTGGCTATTGGAGCAGAACAGGATTAAAGTCGGATTAGGACAAGACTTAGGGTCTTTCAAGACGGACCGTTTTTGAGTATCTTCCTTAGGATGGATGTCCCTCCTCCTTGTTTTGAGGCATCATTCTTACAGATTGAGAAGCTAATTGTCTAGCATAAGAGCAGTCCAAACCGGGTAGGGACTGCTTTTTTATTTAGAATTTTTCGTTACTAGATACTAATACAGAGCCTTTTACTGCTTTTCCGGACGTTTTTCAAGAAAGTTTGGGATGGGTGGGATAGAAATTATGGGCAACGGGCCTACTAATATTCCAGCGACTCTAACGTTCCAGCAGCTCCAACGATCGAGACGATCGCTCAACAGGCTCACGATGGGTTATTGGACCGAGTTAAATAACGTCATATTCTTGAACCTATCTAAACAATGGTAGTGAGAATCTGCAAAACATGAAAAGAGTCGTAGGGGCATACCATGTAAAAGTCGCTTCCGATATCGTTCGAGATAGCTTAGGGGTCGAACTTTGGGACAATTGCGACCATGTGGTTACTAGAGGTGTTTCGCTGTGACGCAGATAAGACAATTAGTCTAAGAACTTTCGATCATGATGTCCCATTATGCGCAATTGAGACGCTGATCAAATTTTCGAGAGAACGGCTAGAACCATTTGAAGATGGCAGCAGTTTGCCGTGAAGGCTGACCGATCCGCCCTCATTCTAGTACGGTAGCGATCCCTCCTTCACCCAAGCTATAGCTGGGGTCAGTAGTCGCAGTGAGGTCAACCCTATGGCAGTCCGACAGCCCCCGACATAGCAAAGAAGAGTTTGCCCAGCGCGGCGACGCTCTATATGAGTCAGAGGTGCGCCAACAAGTCGAAGAAGGCAATCATGGGAAGACTGTGGCGATTTGCTAAAGCAACACTTCGTGATCGACATTGAGACTGGATCCTTTGAGCTGGCTGATGACACGATCGCCTCCACCGATCGGCTCTATGAACGTGTCCCAGATGCCCAGCCTTGGGTCATCCGTATTGGTCATCGCACAGTGTATCGATTTGGCTCTCGGAGTCTAAAAAAATCAGTATGATGCAAGGCTTTGTGAATCAAAATTGAGTAGAACGCTTGAGGGTGTCCCAGGTTTTCACCAATGGGACGTTTCCATGAACTCCTCACCCAAAGGGGGAATATCTGAAATATCAATGTCTTCCTCTGTTAAGGCATCAACCCTCTTCCAATCGGGTTTTGAGGTATTTTTCATATATTTTTCGTTCGCGCCACATTGGCTCACACCACACATGAAAGCCGATCGATCATATCCCAACAACCGATCGGACTTCTACATTAGGCTTTCATTCCCTGAGTCTTTAGAACTGCTGGGGAATAATCTGAGGCATGGGTGTGGGCATTGGCATGGGGATAACAGGTGACGTGTAGGGCGAATTCGTCATCGTCGGTGTAGGACTTGCAGGAGTGATGACTTCAGACAACGGAATTAACTTGATATCCTTTCGGTAATCCGTTGCATCTAGACAGGTGTTGAGACCATCTAATTCCTTTGTTCGATCGGTCATTGCAACATCGACTATTGTTTTTTGCAACGGATTATTTCGGAATCCCACTACGCACCGACCATAGCGTTCAGGCAGCAAACTTTTCCGGCAGCTATCTAGCACCATCTTCGAGGCGTCATTGCTAAGCGGCATCGTTTCAGTGGACTGATGAATCATCGTGACGCAAGTCGCTAATTCAAGAGGGCGACGGACCCGACGGCACGCATCAAGCGCGTCTAGGTTAACGATTTTATTATTGACCGACTGGTTATTCACAATCCGCACAACACAGGTGCCGACGTCCTGCGGATGCAACGCTTCGGCGCAGCCTTGGGCAACAGACAATCGATCGAGCTTTACCTCCGTCAGACTCGCGCTGCAAGACTGATATTCGTTGGCTTGAGCAGGCAAAACGTTGCTAAGACCCAGTAGTGCAACAGACCCTAACCCCGCTAGGGTACTTGCTTTAACCATAGACTTGATTATCGGTAAACCCATCATCGACCTCACTAAAATAGTATGTATATTTGCACATCTTAATGCGATCGGGGTCCTAGGGTTTAGAAATGCGTCGTTCTAGCCCATATCTCGCCCTCTGATGAACTACAGTTGAGAGATAGAATTCATCAAACGAGCTAATCAAAAGGATATGCCATGCATCTGAGTGAACTGACCCATCCTAATCAGTTACACGGACTGTCTATCAAGGAGCTACAAGATATTGCTCGACAGATTCGTGACAAACACCTTCAGACCGTTTCGGCCACTGGGGGACACCTAGGACCGGGTCTCGGCGTGGTCGAACTCACGCTGGCGCTGTATCAAACTCTCGATCTCGACACCGACAAAGTGGTCTGGGATGTGGGTCACCAAGCCTATCCCCACAAGCTCATCACCGGACGCTATCACCAGTTCAGCACCATTCGTCAAAAGGGCGGTCTGTCGGGTTATCTCAACCTGGAAGAAAGTCGATTTGACCACTTCGGAGCAGGCCATGCCTCGACGAGTATCTCTGCTGCCTTAGGGATGGCCCTCGCCCGCGATGCGAAAGGGGAAAACCATAAATGCGTGGCGGTCATTGGCGATGGATCACTGACGGGCGGCATGGCACTCGAAGCGATCAATCACGCCGGGCATTTGCCCAAGACCAATCTCCTCGTGGTCTTGAATGACAATGAAATGTCGATTTCACCCAACGTTGGGGCGATTCCTCGGTATCTGAACAAACTCCGTCTCAGTGCCCCGATGCAGTTCCTTAGTGACAACATCGAAGATCAGGTAAAGAACTTGCCCTTCTCGCCGGAACTCAGCCGGGTAAAGGAAGGCATGAAACGGTTGGCGGTGCCGAAAGTGGGTGCAGTGTTTGAGGAACTGGGCTTCACGTATATGGGTCCGGTGGATGGTCACAATTTGGTCGATCTGATCGCGACCTTCAAAGAGGCACATAAGCATACGGGTCCTGTAATTGTCCATGTGGCAACGACCAAGGGCAAAGGCTATGCGATCGCCGAAAAAGATCAAGTCAGCTACCACGCCCAAAACCCGTTTAATCTCACTACAGGCAAATCTAATCCCTCCAGCAAACCCAAGCCTCCGAGCTACTCGAAAGTCTTTGGAGATACGCTGTCTACGCTAGCCGAACACGATCGACGCATCATCGGAATTACAGCTGCCATGTCTACCGGAACAGGGCTGGACATCTTCCAAAAACGAGTGCCTGACCAATACATTGATGTGGGCATCGCAGAGCAACATGCCATCACACTGGCGGCAGGTTTGGCGACTCAGGGAATGCGTCCGGTCGCGACAATTTACTCGACGTTTTTGCAACGGGCCTTTGATCAGATTATCCACGATGTCTGCATCCAAAACCTCCCCGTCTTTTTCTGCATGGACCGGGCCGGAATCGTGGGCGTCGATGGTCCCACACACCAAGGGATGTACGACATTGCCTACCTGCGGATGATTCCCAACATGACAATTATGGCTCCGAAAGACGAAGCCGAACTGCAACGCATGGTCGTGACGGGCATTGGGCATACGGGTCCGATCGCCATGCGATATCCACGGGGCAATGGCTACGGCGCACCCCTGATGGAAGAAGGCTGGGAGGCTCTAGAAATCGGCAAGGGCGAACTCTTGCGGCAAGGAGATGATGTGCTGATTTGCGCCTATGGGTCCATGGTGTATCCCGCCATGCAAACGGCAGAAATCCTTAGTGAGCACGGCGTCCAGGCGACAGTAGTGAATGCCCGCTTCTGTAAGCCATTGGATCAGGCGTTGATTCATCCCTTGGCGTCAAACATTGGCCGGGTGGTGACGATGGAAGAAGGGTGTCGCATGGGCGGCTTTGGAAGTGCTATTGCGGAGTCGCTGCTGGACGCTGAGATTCTGGTGCCCGTGGTGCGCATTGGGATTGGGGATGTCTTAGTGGAACATGCGACGGCAGAGGAGTCGAAGGTGGATCACCAGTTGACGCCGGATCTAATGGCCGATCGGATTTTGAAGCTGTTCGCAAAACACCCGGTTTCGGTCTAAACCCTTTATATTCAGAGCAGAGCGATTTGACGGGAAACGCTCTGCTGACGAGTCGGGAGTTTTAACACGAAGTTTTAATGTGTGGAAATCAGGAATTCGATCGATCGCGTTTGTAGCACTCCAACAGTCATTGGATTTACAGTCCCCGAAGGATCTCACTATGCTCTCCGACGAACTCGCCAAACTCAACCAACTCTATGAAGAAGGCGCACTAAATCGGGAAGAATTCCGAGCGGCAAAGGAACGATTGCTCAAACAAGATAGCGCTTTAAAGTCTCCCGAGAATCCCACCATTCCCGATTTGTTCGGCATGACGCCCAGCATTTACACTACCGTAATGCATTTGTCACAGTTTGGAGGATACCTTGTGCCCTACGGCGGAATGGTGATTCCAATAGCGATGTGGGTATACGGTCGGGACCATAACTCATTTGTTGATGAGAATGGCAAGGAAATTGTAAATTTCCTGATTTCTTACTGCATTTACAGCGTTGTCGTTATTATTCTCTGTTTCCTCTTAGTCGGATTTATTTTGATTCCATTTTTCCTACTACTTGGTTTGCTCGCCCCTATTCTTGGAGCGATCGCGGCCAGTAAAGGTCAGAGTTTTCGCTATCCCTTAACAATCCGGTTTTTCTAATTCACCTAAACCATGTGCCCCAAACGATGCACTCATAGTGAGCCAACCGTGAACCCTAAAAATAGAAGCCAATGACCCAGAGGCACGAATCTATTTGAACAACGCGATCGCCTTAGCTGGAAGATATTTCAAACTCACAGTTGTGATTCCTGGCGAAAGCGATCTAGGTATGTCTAAAGAAATCCTGCGTGGCGTGGCACAATCACAGCAGGAAATTAATGACAACGGCGGCTTGAATGGAAATAAGATTGTCTACGCGGTCGTCGTCGATAACGATAACGCCAATACTGGGAAAGATGTCGCTCGATCGCTCGTGAATGAAAAGGAAGTGTTGGGCATCGTGGGCCATTTGTCCAGTGGCGTCACCTTGGCCGCCTTAAAGAAGTTCTGAGACATAGAAAATGACCCAGAAGAAGAATGATTGAATGTGACGAAAAGCTGAATCTTGAGGCGTGGACTTCCACGGGTGTGGAAGTCTAGAATTTGATATCATCCAGAGAGAATTCGGGAAGATTGGGCGGAATGACGCTGAGAGGGGCGCTGGCTTTGTAGCTTTCGCGCTGGGTGGTCGTCTCGATCGTGATCGCTTCGATTTGAATTTCGAGGCTACCGAGGGGAACCGTGAGGGTTGTGGTCGCTTCGAGGGTGTCCGGTTCAGTGCTAGGCAAAAAGTCGATGAGGTAGCGAGGGCCATCGAGCAGCGTCCGGGTAGCGCGATCGTTGATCCAGAGTTTGACGTAGAGCTTGGGCTGGAGGTTGGGAAGCTTGAGCTTAATGGCGAGGGACTGTCCAGCAATGACTTCGGTGACCGCTTCGATTTCAAGTCGAGGAGTGGGGATGGGGTCGGCGGCGGGAATGGTCATAGGGGCGCTCTCACTCAGGCTGTACGGGGTCGTGAACACGGGAGCGTCATTGAGGACGACGGTCTCAGTGGGGAGCGGACGAAGGGTGGCGAAGGGGTTGAGGGATAGCTCGGGTGGGGGTCCAGAAGGCGAAAGGGGAAGGCGTTCAGCCGTAATGTCAATGGTTTTCTGATCATCGGGATCATTGAGATCGAGGGGGGCTGTGGTGTTGTACAGATCCTGCGGCAGGGCATCGTCTAGGTTTTGCGGCAGCCCCTCCAATGCAGGCACTTCAGAGAGCAGTCGGTCTTCTTCGAGCCGATCGCCACCCTCTAGTAAGTCTTCATCCAGCAAATCTTCATTAGGCCAATCTTCGTTAGGCAAATCGAAAGGAGACAGAGGTTCTGCCGGATCATGCCAAGTCTCATCGTCAAATAAAACATTCAAATCCGTCTCAGGGGCGGGGGTTCTGAGGAAGGTCGGGAGGGCGAGGGGAGGCCGATCGCTGCGATCGCGATCGGGTTGGTAAAGCTTAGGAGGAAGCTGAGAAGAAGGGGTCCGAAATTCTCTCGGAGCAGTGGTTTGATTGATCATTCCGAGGAATGCATCGTTAAATTCAGGACCAGCGGGGTCAGCGGGTGGCACAGGCAAAGCATCGGTGACATTGGGCCGCGTGGTGGATTTGAGGGTTTCTGGAAGAGCGGAGAGCAGGCGATCGAGGTCTGCTAACAGCGTGAAGGATTGGGTGGCTCGGGGCAAATCTTCAGCGCCCTGAGTAAGAATTATCTCACCGAGAAAGAGCTGTCCAGTAAGCGTTGTGGGGAGAACAACGCCAATTTGGAAGTCGTAGGGGAGGAGAAGAGTGGTAAACGTGATGGCCGTCGTGACAATGGGGTCGCCGGATTGAGGATCGCGGACGGTGGTGGTGAAGGTGCAGGTTTTCAGTTCGATCGGCAGCAAGGACGGTTCGGATGAGATAAGACTGCCGCTGAGGATGAGGGTTTGTCCCGGCTGGATATCGTAGGTTTGGGCGGTGAGGCTGAGAGTGAGAGGGGGATTGCGATCTGCAATTGGATCTGCAATCGGATCTGCGATCGGGGCCTTAATTAGATCGAGGGGCGAAATTGGATCAGGACTCGGTTGAACAGCGATCGGTTGAACGGTGTCTTGAGCGATCGCATTTGAAGTCTCGGTTGCGGACTCTTCTGAAGCGGGCTGAGACCAATCAGGTTCCCATTCCCCGGCGAGGTCCGATTCTTTAGGGAGCACATGGAGCTGAATGGAATAGTGGCCTGCGTATCCGAGGAGATCGTTGGTGAGGTCGTTGGGGGTGCAGGACATCTCCCAGATTCCCGGATGGAGCAGGGTAAAGGGAATAATCACCATCAACCCATCAGCGCTTGTGCGGCCCGATCGAGTCTGCGTCCGACGCTTGGGGGGCAATTCTTCGGTGGCTTCGTGGGTGATTTGGATGCCAATTTTGGTGTTAATTGCAGCAGTCCGAATCAAGACGCGATACCGACCCTCAAGAATTTCAACATCGGGCGATTCAAGGGGAAGCCAGGAGCGATCGCCCTCCTGCTGTAATAAAAATTCCCAGTTGTTTTGCCCAGCCATGGTGATGATGCCGCCCTACAGATGAATTTCGCTAGTTTACCTCACGCGCCTTTAAAAAGGACCGATCGCGCAATGACGATCGGTCCTTTTTAAATTTTTGCGCTCTGTTTCACGCGCTGTAACCAGCAGGGAAATTCGGGATTAACCTAAACCACCTTGCAACATGCCATTGAGCAATGGCAGATTGGTGAGGATTAGATAAGCAAAGAATGCGCCACCTGTTGCTCCGATAAAGAAGCCACCTGTGAACTTGCTCCACCCTTGAGCGCTTTGGAGATCGTTGTTTTTGTTGGAGTCGTCACTTTGGAAAGTGACACTTCCGTAGGACGATAGGCAAATGGTGGCAATGATAATGAGGCCGATCGCCCCAATTAGTCCAGCCATCGAAGCCATTTCGGTATTCCGCAAAGGACCGAGCAAGGTCCAGGGTCCAACGAGGAAATAGCCGTGGGCCATCCCGATTTCAAGCCCACGCAGCAAGGGAGAAAGTCCTTTGCGGTACGCAGGAAGGTTGCCAATGAACGCTCTGGTAAAATCGGAGTCGCTGACTGGGGTGGAAAGATGACCCACGAATGGATCGCCGTTATAAGCTTTAACAAGTGTCATGCGTGATAATTCCTTTCAGATTCTGTGCAGAACAGAGAAATTCGACTTCAATCATATGATGCGAGCTTGATCGGTTCGACGGTTAGAGGCGATCGCTTTAGAAAAGTTCACTTGAAGGTTTAGGAAAGTTCATGGTGTTGAGGCAAGCGGGAGTAGGAGTAAGGCCGTGCAGTTAGCCAGGGGAGCGATGTTACGACGGGCAACAGCGCGCGATTCGCGGGCGATGAGGGGACTGATTAAGGAGTTAGGCTGGACCTTACGCCAGGGAACCCGATGGTCGTTTCCGCAGGCAGGGCCGACGATTGGAACGTGGGTAATCATGGGGCTGGTCGCGAGCTGGCTAGGATGGGTGCTAGCCCAAGGGTTGGTGATGGTTGCGACGGTCGGTCTGATCATTGCGGGGGTATTAGGAGGATTAGTCCTATGGAATCCGTTGATGAGTTGGTCGGAGTATTGGGTAGTGGTAGTGGACGATTCCCAGGGTGGAAAAGAGGGCCAACACGTAATCGCTTGCGCAAAGCTCTATGAGAGTGAAAAGACGTCGGAGCTATATGACGTGTTTGTGGGGGAGGAGTGGCGGGGTTTGGGGTTTGGACAGGCGTTAGTTCGGACGGCGATCGCGGAGGCTCGGTATCCGGTGTATTTAGCGAGTTTGCCCGATGCGATCGGGTTCTACAAGGCGTTGGGGTTTCGAGTGGTCGAGCGTACAAAGTTAGATCTGCGGTTACGGGGACGGTTAAGTTTAGAAAATCCGCACTACCAGAAGCTGGGTCTGACGCCGATGGTGCGATCGGGTCAGGTGAATTTATGACAAAAAACCGCACGATCAATTTGCGAAACAGTATCTGAAGGGAATTTTGTCTCCGTTTGCGCAAGAGGTGGAGGTGAGCTTTGAGTTGCCGCCGGGAGAGGCCCAACAGGCAGATGTTTGGGTCGTTCCACAGGAAGGATGATTGCTTACAGAATTGGGCGTTCTAGGCAAGATAACCCTAAATCCTGCATCGATTGAGGTTTTTAGGAATCCAATGCCCGAGGATGAAATCGTTTCTTGTTTTGAGAAGCTCTGTCGGGTGCGATCGGATTGGAAGCGAGTTGCAAAACGGGAGAGAAAGAAGGTCGATCGGAAGGGACTGCCCAGACTATGGCTGATTGTTCCGACGGCTTCGGAGAAATCTTTACAGGACTGTCATGCGTTACCGAAGAGGGGCTGGGAAAAAGGATTTTTCTTTCTGGGTGAAACGTTTCGGACGGCGATCATCGTTGTGCATCAGTTGCCAGAAACGCCAGAAACGTTACTGTTGAGATTGTTAGGAAGAGGTTCGGTGCAGCTCAGGGCGAGCAATGAGTTGCTAGAATTACCTGAGCAGCCGATGAAAACCTTTGTTTTAGGAAAATTATCCAAGCTAAACGTAATGCTTAAAAATCGTCGGAATACAAGTAAGGAAGATCAAGAGCTAGAACAGAATATTGACGCCGTGTACGAGGAATGGCATCGAAGAACGCGTCAAGAGGGACATCAAGAGGACGTAGAGGGCCTGCTAATGGTGAAATTTGGGACGTTGGATCAAGAGATTCGGAGAGTGACTCCGAATCTCTTGGATTTAAGTGCGATCGATCGGGCGCGGGCAGTCATGGAGTTGTCGAGGGAAGAGTTGTTGGTGCGTTTTGGGCATTAGGGCTAGAGATTAGACGCGGGCGGCTAGGCGATTTTGCCAGATGCTGAAGTGTTGGGACAATTCAGCTTGGGTAAGTTCCGATTGGCTACCGTCGGAAAGCCATTTGATTTGGAGGGTGCGGTTGTCGGCTTCAGTGTCGCCGAGAATCAGGCAGGCCGCAGCAAGCGATCGATCGGCGCGTTTGAATTGTTTACCGAAGGCGCTGCCGCTGAGATCGAGTTCGGTTTTAAATCCAGCTTGGCGGAGCTGTTGGGCGATTTTCAGGGCTTGACCTTCCGCTTTTTCACCCCGTGAGACGAGGTAGAAATCGATCGTGGGACTCAGTGCAGGATTTAGTTTTTCCAACAAAATCACGAGGCGTTCTAGCCCCATGGCCCAGCCAAAACTAGGGGTATCGGGTCCACCGAGTTCAGTTACAAGTCCATCGTAGCGGCCACCTGCGCAGACGGTGGCTTGGGCACCCAGATTTTCTGAGTGAATTTCAAAGACGGTGTGACTGTAGTAGTCGAGTCCTCGCACTAGGCGGGAATTGATTTGGGTTTCGATGTTGAGGTCGGTGAGAAGCTGTTGGACTCGATCGAAACGGGTTTTGGACTCAACGCTCAGATGGTCAAGGATGCTGGGGGCGCTGTTTAGGATGTCCTGCGTTTTTGCGTTTTTGCTATCAAGAATTCGGAGAGGGTTACGAGTTAGACGATCTTGGGAATCAGGATCTAGGTCAGCCTTGTAAGGCATAAGGTAGGTGATGAGAGCTTCGCGATAGGCGGTGCGATCGGTTTTGTCGCCGATACTATTGAGGTCGAATTTCAGATCCGTTAGACCAATAGCACGAAGGATGTCGGTGGCAATGGCGATCGCCTCTACATCGGCGCGAGGGTCAGCGCACCCCAAAAATTCAAGTCCTAGCTGATGGAACTGACGTTGACGTCCAGCTTGGGGCCGTTCGTAGCGAAACATAGGTCCGGTGTACCACAGACGCTGAAGACTGCCTTGAGCTTGGAGATTGTGTTCGATGTAGGCGCGAACGACTCCAGCGGTGCCTTCAGGACGAAGGGTTAGGGACCGATCGCCGCGATCGATGAAGGTGTACATTTCTTTGCTGACCACATCGGTCGCTTCGCCAATGCCTCGGGCGAAAAGATCAGTTTGCTCGAAGAGGGGGGTACGGATTTCTTGGACTTGGGCAAGATTCAGGATGTGACGAGCGGTGGTTTCGATCTGCTGCCAGTGGGAAAGTTCAGTGGGGAGGATATCTCGGGTTCCACGGGATGCTTGAATCGTTGCCATGAGGGTTGGGGTGTCCTTGAAGGTGAGGGAGGGAGTTATGAGAGGCAGGGGTGCGGGAAGCGCGTCCTTACTAGAGGGGAGTATAGGGGGGGAGGGTACAGCAGTTGACTTGGTCGAGACAAACTTTTCCCCACTGAAGTGCCCATCGGACTAGAGAAACCCGATTGTTGGTGTCGGTTTTGGTTAAAATGTTGCTGATGTGGCTATCGACAGTTCGCTTGCTGATATCGAGATTTTCGGCGATATCTTGATTCGTTAAACCTGACGCAACAAGTTCAAGGACTTGTAATTCTCGGTCTGACAGAAGCGTTGATTGGAATCGGGTAGGACGAAGTGCGCGATCAGTCATAGATTTAGCGTCGATCGGTAGAGTAAGTATTTATGCTTATCGACTTATTCTACTCGGGAGGTAGAGCGATCGGAAAGGATGAGGAAAATTCAGACGCATGTTCTGCAATATGGTTCATGATGGGGTTGAGGATTTTTCGCGCATGATGTGTGAAGTCGAAACCAAGGCCATTGCTGATTTTTATGAAAGCGTTAACTCTCTCTTGCCCGAATCCATTTTGTAGGCACAGCAATGATTTGACAGCCCTTTACTGCGGAGCCTGTCAGACCGTTTTACCCCGGCGTTTCCTGTGGGCAGTGGACGGAAAGTTTGAGGAATTGACGATCGGAGACTTAATCGACGATCGGTACGCAAAAATGGGAGAGGGCATTTTGCTAGATTGTCATCCAGGCATTCTTCCGACGATGCCAAAGGATATTTCCCTGGAAGTGGAAGCCTATTTGAAACTTAGTGTCTCTGCGCCTACGATGCCAAAGGTCTACGGCGTTGTGGATTGGAAGGGGCGAGAACTGATTTTGTTGGAAGAAGGGGCTATTTTTCCGGCGGTTTCCAGTTTTGCAGATGAGTCACAGGCTGGCAAGGTCATGCCTAGCCTTAAGGAGATGTGGGTCAGTGCCTCTAATTTCCGACGGTTAAGCTGGACTTATCAAGTGTTGATGTTGTGGGAAGGGCTGACCCGGTTTGACGCAGAACAGACGCTATTTCAGTCTGACTTAATTCGCGTAGACGGAGATCTAGTGAAAGTCCTAGAAATTGAATCTTCACGAGGAGAAAGACGATCGATAACCGATCTGCTGAAGCTATTTATAGACTATGGAACCCTAGAGCAATCTGCGGTGACTACACAGCTTAAGAACATCATGACTCGATTGATCCAGCAGCCGAGTGATGATCATAGTTATTTAGTTTGCGAATGGCTGGATCAAGAAATGATCCACTACTCGGATGGATCACAAGTTATTGAAATCTGTACGTTGACCGACCAAGGACCGAATCGAAATCGAAATGAAGATGCCTGTTTTCCATCTGATAAGGGAATATTTTCAGCTCGATTTGAAGGAATTCAAGAGGTGAAGCCCTTAATGATTGTGTGTGACGGTATCGGCGGTCATGAGGACGGAAACGTGGCGTCAAATTTGGCGATCGTGACGTTGGAACGGATGATTAATTCGGGCGCTTCTAGGCGTCAAAGTGGCGACGTTGTGGGTGTTTTGAAGGCTGGGATTCAGGCTGGAAACGATGCGATTTGCGATCGCAATGACGCGGAAGGGCGAACTGAACGACAACGGATGGGAACTACGGTGGTCCTTGTTCGGGTAGATGGTCGGCGAGTGCATGTGGCGCATGTGGGGGACAGTCGGGTGTATCGGATTACGAGGTCAGGGTGTTATCAGTTGACCTGTGATGACGATATGGCGTCGCGGGAAGTGAGATTGGGCTATTCATTATATAGAGATGCAGTGGGCCGATCGGGTGCAGGTGCGTTGACGCAGGCGATGGGGATGGTGGCGTCTTCGTTATTACATCCGACGGTGCGATCGTGGTTTGTGGATGAGGATTGTATTTTTCTATTGTGTTCTGATGGATTAAGTGATTTTGACCGGGTGGATGAGTCTTGGGTCCAAGAATTGCTTCCGGTGCTGGAGGGTTCGGTTAGTTTGGCGGTGGCTTGTCAGGGGTTAGTGGAGATTGCAAATGCTCGGAATGGTCATGACAATGTAACGGTGGGCTTAATTTACCATCAGGTAGGAAATGACCCGAAGCGAGAGCGATCGGCGGTGGGTCGGTTCTTGAGTGGCGGTCGGTTATTAATTGGCGATCGGACCCGACGACTGAAGGCACCACGACGAAGCGTGAGGACAGCTCCAACGGGGACGCCGATTAAGATTGGAATCGGGCGATGGGTAGGGTTGTTTTTAATGTGTGGGGTGGTGGGCATTGTGGCAGGCTTTTTGGGGATGCGGTTCTGGCCCACTTCCAAGGGGTCTTCAGTAATTGGAGTGGGAACTGGGTCTGCGGAGAAGGGGCGATTGGGGGAGGTGGTTTCTCCGAAGGTGAGTCTACTGGATCTAAAGGTGGGAGAGGTGGTTCAGGTTCGCGGCATGGGGTTGACGCTGTTGGCTCGGCCCCTCGTTCCGGTTGGGCAGACGGAGGAGGTTCCGGGGGCTACGGTGGGAGATGTTAGTGGGGGGACGATTATGCAGGTGACGGAGCGACGGGTTGCAGGGGGGGATGAGGCGACTTGGGTGAAGTTGCGGGTCTGTTCGGGGGCTGGTGCGGAGAGTTCGGGGGTGAGGAGTTCTTCAGAGGTTTCAGGAACGAAAACTTCAGGGATTCTGGAGGGGTGGCATGTGGAACGAACGGTGCTGGAGCGGTTGGAGTTGGCTGGTGCGGATCGTGCGGGAAGGTGTTCGGTGAAGTAGGGATGAGTTGGGCTTGGGGTGTTTTTAGGGTGTGAGATTATGGCGGCTGAGATTCCTGATTTGAATTTGGCGATCGATCGGCTCCGGTTGGTGGGGGCTAACCATTTTGCGGTTCATGTGATTGATGCGCCGTTTTTGGCGGGGTATGTGTTGGAGGATGTTTTGTGGGATGAGGGGTTGGCGTATTGTTGGGGGGCTTGGCAGGAGATGTTTGCGGTGCGATCGGTTCCAATGGTGCCGTTTTTGGCGGGGGTGGCGGGGGTAGGGAGAATAGAGGAGAAGGGAGCAGAAGAAGAGGAGGCGCGGGAAACGACGCCCTTACAGAGCGGAGGGATGATGGGTGCGGGAATGGAGGGGGGGCCTTATAGTGTGCGGCTGATGCAGTCGCTGGGGATGGGTCTGTGGGAATGGCTGTTTTCGGGGGCGGTGCTGCGAGGATTGAGTCAGTGTCAGGGGATTGCTATGGGGCGGGGAGTGCCTTTGAGGATGCGGTTGGATGTGCGAGATCCGGATTTGATTGGGGTGCCGTGGGAGATTATGCAGCCACAGGCTGGGGTTCCGGCGATTTCGTTGGGGCGGGAAATTTTGTTTAGTCGGACGACGAGCGATGTGGGTCCGCTTCGGAAAATGCGATCGGAGCAAATGGTGAATGTGTTGGTGGTGCTGGGACGAGAGGCGACGATCGCAGGGGATCTTCCGGCAGAGAATTTAGGCGTTGCGGGGGGAGGCGGGGTGCTGAAGTTGGAGCAAGAGGCGGCGGCGCTGCGGGGGGTTCTGGAAAATGTAGGGCGGTTTGCGACGACGGCGGGATGTTTTGTAGATACATTAGTGCAGCCGACGGCAAGAGAGCTAGTGCGAAAGCTAGAGGAGGGTCGCTATAACGTATTTTTCTACGCAGGGCACGGTATCCCGGCTCCCGATGGAGGAATGCTGCTACTACGCGAAGATGGGGGAATGAGTGGGACGGAGCTAGCGGGGGTGCTGGTACGATCGCCCGTGAAGTTGGCGGTGTTTAATGCCTGTTGGGGGGCGCTGCCGGATCAGCGATCGGGGCGGGCGATTCCGAGGAGCAGTTTGGCGGAGGTGTTGTTGCACCACGGAGTTCCGGCGGTGTTGGCCATGCGGGACTCCATTGCAGATGAGGAGGCGTTAGCGTTTGTGCGGGTGTTTGCGCAGGGGTTGGCAGAACGGTTGTCTATTGATCGATCGGTGATGCTGGCGCGGCAGAGCTTGCTGTCGGTGTTTAAGTTTAACCAGCAGGCTTGGACGCTTCCGGTGCTATATATGCATCCGGAGTTTGATGGGGTGCTGGTGGAGCCTTTGAGAGCGGGGTTGACGCAGATTCCCATGAATCCGACGCAGTTTGGGATTTTGCGGGGCGGGGTGATGGGGTTACGGCTGGAGGGTTCGGGGGTGATGTGGGCGTTAAGGGGCGGGTTGATGCAGGTGGGCTTGAGTGAGGAAAATGATGTGGTGCTACGAGAGGCAGGGGTATCGCGGCGTCATGCAGATCTGTTCTGTCGAGGCGGGTTTGGGGGGGTGGGAAGTCGGTTTTTCTTGAAGGATTTGTCGCGCTATGGAACGTGGGTGGAGGAGGCTGGGGGATGGCGGAAGATTAATCATGAGGAGGTAGAACTGAAGGCCGGAATGCGCTTGAGGTTTGGAGGATCGCAAAATCCGGTGTTGGAGTTTGGGGTGATGGATTAGGGAAAAGAAGCAATCTATCCCCAAAGTCCCTGGGCGATCGCGACCACTTCACCGCCTACCGAGACCTGAATGGCACCATTTTCTAGACGTCCCCGGATCCGAACCTGCGATGGACGACCCATTTCATAGCCCTGCTCCACGATCGCATCGACTTCGCGTTCCAATGCGCCCCAATAACCCGCAAAACACCCGTTGGCGCTTCCGGTGGCCGGATCTTCCATAATCCCCAACTCCGGTGCAAACATTCGAGCCGCAAACTGATGCGCACTGTCCCGCGTCTCTTCGCAAAACATAAATAGTCCCTTTGCCGTTGTCTGAGCCATCAGGGCCAAAAATCGATCGCTCACCATCCGACTCCGACCCAGCGCCGATAATCCCCGCAGCGGCACCATCAAAAAGGGCAACCCGGTTGAAACTTCCCGAATAGGCCATGTCTCGTGAATATCGCTAAGATCCAAGCCCAGTGCGGCGGCGACCTTCATTGAATAATCTAAAACCGGACCGATCGTCGCGGCATTTTGCTTCATCCAAAACACATCGTCTGCGGAGACTTCCACTGGAATGGCTCCCACGGCTAGGTTCAGGATTAAGCGATTGGCCAAATCTTGCCCCTGCGATCGCAATTGCTCCCGGATGACAAACGCTGTTCCAAGGGTAGGATGTCCGGCGAAGGGGAGTTCTGTGGTGGGAGAGAAGATGCGAACGTCGTAGCCCTGATGAGGATTGGGCCAGAGCGATCGGACGAAGGTGGTTTCGGAGAAGTTGATTTCACGGGCGATCGCCTGCATCTGAGCTAGATCCAAATTGCCTACATTTATAAATACGGCCAGAGGGTTTCCCGAATATCGAACGCTAGAAAAAACATCCACTAAGGAAAAGCACATCTTTTTCATTTTCATAACCCAGTATCTACGCTACTTCAGACGCTCATAGTCTAGGCCGAAGCCAGAGATCTAAAATCTCTACCCTCTGGCTAGATTAATCTAGCCAGATAGCTGGTGTCTAAGCTGAGAGGATACAACTTGAAGGGACGTTAGGCGCTTCTATACCTTTGACTATAAAGATGAGTTTGAGTGAAATATGACCCAAGATTGTCACGATTAAGCTGACTTGTTGAGGCAAAATGTCATAGTTTCCTGACGTTAATACCTTCGATCGAGAAGTAGTATCCTGCTGAACCTGGATTTGAAGCACTTGAATAGTCTGGATTTTGAGGCTTAATGAGCCAATTCGCTCACTTTCTTCTTGGACTCAATACTTCCTTATGGTAGATAGATTTTCTTCACCTCATCTTTATACTTAAAAGGTTTGAAAACTGTAGTGCATCTTACATTCTTGTTTTAGCATCACATGCTCACCTTGAAATTGTTACGTGTTGGCCTAGTTCTGGGCTATTTCTTTGCGGAAGCTTTACCCGTTCTTGCATTGACGTCTGATTTTCCTGTTGTGTCTTTATGGCCTTCACCGTTGTTTTTGGGTTCCTCTGGGGCTGGAAATGAGCCGATCGGTCCGTCTTTAGGGCGGGGAAAAGTGGTTGAAAGGTTTATCTTTCCGGCATTCCAGTTTCTTCAAGTCTCTATGGATGAAACGCTGGTTTGGCAGTCTTCGTCTCTGGAGATGCCGTCTGGGAAGCTTATGGGGAATTTGTTTCAGCCGAAGACTCGCTCTTGGTTTGATGAGGCTAGCGACAGTCTCTTTACGGTCCCAACTGTTATGGCCGCTAAGTCCGGTTCGGGGTCTGATTTAGGCGGTCGATCGATCGCAGATTTGCGTTCAGACTCTTGGCAATGTTCTCCGAAGACGGACAGTGCGCCAAAAACGCAGGCTAATGGTGGTCGTTTTCAGGTATTGCTGAAGGGCTGTAAGGTAGCTGAGTTCCCGACGAAGGGTGAGGCCAATCAGTTTTCTAAGGCGGTTCGGCAGGCGTTGAAGACTCCGGATGTGGATTTTTCGCAGCTTAGACCGGGCTTTGATAGGGAGAATCCGGCAGTGAAGCTGGGTGATCAGGTGCTTTATGGGGTGAATCCGGAGTTGGCTCAGGCACTCGATCGCAATGCCGAACTGTTGGCGATCGAGTGGACGAATCACATGCGGGTGGCGTTGGGACAATTGGAGCTGGAATTGGCCCAGGCTCAGGCGAAAATGTATGAATTAGAGGATACGTCGGACGTCATTAATGGCGTGGCGTCTTGGTATGGCCCTTATTTTCACGGTCGGATTACGGCCACAGGTGAGGTTTATAACCAGTACGATCTGACGGCGGCGTCCCGAACGTTGCCTTTTGATACCTATGTGCGAGTGACGAGCCGTAAGAATGGCAAGAGTGTGATTGTTCGGATTAACGATCGCGGTCCTTATGTGGATGAACATTTGCGGATTCTGGACCTGTCCTACCGGGCGGCGACCTGTTTGGGGAGTGATGAGTCGGGCATCGTGCCGATCAATGCGGTGATTTTGAAGCCTGCACCCGGTTCTAAGCTTCGGATGGGTCAGATGGCGATGGGGACCTCGCTTTAATTCACCCTTAATTCTTTGTTCGCCAGTATTACGGTGACCAGACTACAAAGATCATGAGCCATCTGTTAAGATCTACGAAGACGGTAAGTTGAACTGGATATGGCTACGTTGTGAGTGCGCTTGATTCCAGTTCGATTGCGGTTGGTCCCGATCGAATTTTATATAGAGAGCAGATTATCATGGCATTTGAACAAACACCGTTACCTTTTGCTCCAGATGCGTTGGAGTCCTATGGGATGAAGGCTGAGACCTTTGAGTTTCACTATGGTAAGCATCACAAGGCTTATGTTGATAATTTGAATAAGCTGATTGAGGGAAAGGCTGAGTTTGCTGGAAAGTCCTTGGAAGAGGTGATTAAGATGACGGCGGGGAACGCCGATCAAGCAGGCATTTTTAACAATGCGGCTCAGGTCTGGAATCACTCGTTTTTCTGGAGCAGTCTGAAAGCGGGTGGGGGCGGTGCTCCGACTGGCGATTTGCTGGCTAAGATTGTGGCGGCTTTTGGGAGCTACGATGCTTTTAAGACGGAGTTCACTGCTGCTGCGACGACGCAGTTTGGGAGCGGTTGGGCTTGGTTGGTTGAGGAGGCGGGTTCTCTGAAGATCACGAAGACGGGGAATGCGGATAATCCGTTGACGAAGGGTCAGAAGCCTCTTTTGACTTTGGATGTCTGGGAACATGCGTATTACATTGATTTCCGGAATGCGCGTCCTGGGTATATCGCAAACTACTTGGATAAATTGGTGAATTGGGATTTTGTAGCGGCTAATTTGGCGGCTTAATTTGGGAGCGGTTGAATTTGGGAAGAGTGATGCGTTGCTTCGCTTAACTCATCCTACGTTGGCATCTATTAAAACCCCTCGGATTTCAAAAGAATCCGAGGGGTTTTGTTTGGGGTTGATTTTGGATTGGGTTATGGGAGGAGGATGTGGCGGGTGGTGTCGAAGTCGAGAAGGTGGCGATCGCGGAGTTGACCCAAGAGCCGAGTGACCGTTACGCGGGTGGTCCCGATCGCGTTTGCGAAGTGTTGGTGCGTCAGGCGGATGGTAAGCCTATGTCCTTGGGGAGTGGGCTGGGAGAGTTCGCGCTTAAGCAAGTTAAGGAATTCGATCAGGCGATCTTCGACGCGGCGATGGCTTGCGATGGCGCTGAAGGCTTCGCTCTGTTGAAGGCGTCGGACCATCTGGCCCAGCAGGCATTCCATGAGTTCGGGGGACTGATTGACTTCGCTCCAGGGGAGACGCATTAGGTCAGCTTCGGTGAGAGTGCTGGCGCTGTAGGGATGTAAAGTGCTGAGGGGAGTTCCGAAGGGCATGAGGGGGGACACGAGTCCGACGATCGCTTCGTCACCGCTAGGGTAGAGCGTGGTGAGCTGAACGACGCCACGATAGACGAGCCAGATGTCTTGGTCGTGGAGGGGGACATTCTGGCCTTTCCGGAAGGTTTGAAGTCTTCGTCCGTGATAGCGTCCTTCAAGTAGAGCCTTTAGGATGGTTAGGTCGGAACGTACGATCGAGGGAGTGAAAATCATAGGATCTAGCTACCTTTTGGAGTCAATCTTGAAGCTGTTGTTCGTGTCTCGTATTTTGACTCTAGAGGACGAACGTCAAGGAAAGGTAATCGTGATGTTGGGGTTGGGTTAAATTTTGTCAGTGGATACACGGCTGATATTGGGTCGTTTACTCATTGCTACACTATGTCAGTAATAATCAGGCAATAATTTGAGAGTTATCTAGAGCGGAGGAACGCATGAAGGATACAGGGGAGGAAACGTACTATGTCAGGCTTGGACTCCATCCTTCGGCTTCGGTGGGAGAGATTCGACGGATATATCGTGAGCTGAGTTTGCGGTGTCATCCGGATACAACGGCGCTGGAAGTATCTGTTGCGCAGGTAGAGTTCCAATTGTTGAATGAAGCTTACGCGACGCTGAGTCATCCTGAACGTCGTCTGCAATACGATTTGATGATTGGGGTGTCGTCAGTGTATGTGGTGCGGGGGCTGCCGACGGTGATGCAGGAGGAGCGGCGACGGGCGGATTTGGGTGAGAAGTGGCAGGATGATCTGAGTTTTTCGGCGTATTTGGACCCGGAGGATCGATCGTTTTCGTCGGGGGAGCTGTTTGCGATTTTTATGTTTGGGGTAACGTTTTTGGGGTGCTTGGGGTTGGTGGCTTTTTTGTGGGGACGATAGGTGCGGGTGGTGGGCGCGGAAATCGCGCCCTTACGGGATGACTGGACTTGGAGGTAGGATGAGGGTAGGTTTATTTGGACTGTGGAGTAGATTCAGGTATGGTAATGCAGTTGTTGTCGGCGGATATGCCGCTTTATAGTCATTCGCTGGGGCAGTTGGAGACGTGGCTCAGAAACCAGGGGTGTGAGCAGGACCGCAGTCAGCTCGATCACTGGACAGTTTCGAGGGCGATGTGGCGGGCGGAGCTTTGGTTGGAGACGGAGCAGGTGTTGGTGAAATATGTGGGGGAAGGGGTAGATGTGACGCGATCGTTTAAATATTCGCTGAGTCGGCAGGATGTGGAAGATGCCGTCTTTTCGGGTCCGTAGTTATCCCTCTCAATTCTTCATTCTCTATTCCTAGTACTATGCCTTCTGCGATTTGGTCCTATGTGACGCCGGGGATTCCGGATGAGTATTTTGAGAGTTTGCCGGGGATTCCGATGAGTCAGCGGGAGGTCAGATTGCTGCTGCTGTCATATTTGCGGTTGAAGGGTGACTCGGTGCTGTGGGATGTGGGGGCAGGGACAGGGACGATTCCGGTGGAGGCGGGGTTGCTGTGCCCGAATGGCAAGATTGTGGCGGTGGAGCGGGATGCGGAGGTGGCAAGTTTGATTCGGCGAAATTGCGATCGCTTTGGGGTAGGAAATGTGCGGGTGCTTGAGGGCGTTGCGCCGGATTGTATTGGGGAGATGGGGGAGAGTCCCGATCGTATTTGTCTGGAGGGGGGACGGCCTATTAAGCCGATTTTGACAGCGCTGTGGGGACGGCTGAAGAGCGGTGGGCGGCTGGTGGCGACGGCGGCGAGTTTGGAGAGTTTGTATCAGATTTCGGAGTGTTTGTCAGAGTTGCAGGTACGAAATGTGGAGGTGGTGCAGTCGGGGATTAATCGGTTGGAGAAGCGGGGGCTAAGTGAGGTCTTTGCAGCGATGGATCCGATTTTTGTGCTGAGTGGGGAGAAGTTGGGGTAGAGCGTGTGGGAGGGGTTGGAGAGGAGAGGAGAGGGTTGCGCGCGCCCTTACGGGGAGGGGTGGAGGATGATAGAGTTTTCTCAGGATTTGGTTTTGATTTATTTTGGGGTGTGAGGGTGGTGGGTTCTAAGACTTGGACGCGGATTGTCAGTGGGGTGGTGGCTATTGTGCTGGCGCTGTTGATGTTGGTCTTGGGGGGCTGGTATTTCACACTGGCGATCGGGATTCTGGTGTATTTGGGGCAATTGGAGTATTTCAAGATGGTGCGGGCGAAGGGGATGCTGCCTGCGGTGAAGACGACGATGTTGGTGAGTCAGGTGTTGGTGTTGGCGAGTTATGGTCGGCCTGAGTTGACGGATGCGATTTTGTCGGTGTCGGGGACGCTAATTTGTTTTTATCTGCTGTTTCGACCGAAGTTGGCGACGATCGCGGATTTGTCGGCGTCGGTGATGGGATTATTTTATACGGGCTATTTGCCGAGTTTTTGGGTGAGGTTGCGCGGGCTTGGGCAGGGATTGGTGATTAATTTGCCGCTGGATGGCTCGTGGTTTTTTGGGGTGGAAAAGCCGTTTTGGGTGGGATTGCCCCAGGGTTTGGTGGTGACGCTGTTGGCGTTTGGATGTATTTGGGCGGCAGATATTGGAGCCTATGTGATGGGCCGGATGGTGGGGCGGACGCCGCTGTCAGAGATTAGTCCGAAGAAGACGTGGGAAGGGGCTTTTTTTGGGGTATTGGGGAGTGTGATTGTGGGTGTTTTGGGCGCGCGGGCGTTAGGCTGGGGCTGGTTTGGGCTTTCAGGTGCGGTGTTTGGGTTGATGATTGGGGTGGTGAGTTTACTGGGGGATCTGACGGAATCATTGATGAAGCGGGATGCGGGAGTGAAGGATTCGGGGGATCTGATTCCGGGGCATGGTGGGATTCTCGATCGCACCGACAGCTATTTGTTTACGGCTCCGTTGGTGTTTTATTTTGTGACGTTGGTGGTGGGGTCGATCGGGCGTTGATTGGGGATAAGTGGGGTATTTGGGGTGTTTTGTGGGGGAATTTTGCGGATTTGGTCTTGGATTTCGGCGAGGTCGATAAATCGATCGGCGAGGTTGATCAGGTGTTCGCAGGTGCTCGATCGGAGGCTAATGATTTCGATTTTGACACCTTTGTAGGAAAGAGCATTGATCGCAGAATTGAGGTCTCCCGTACCACTGATCAGGATTAGAGTGTCGCAGTAAGTCCCCAGGGTGAGCATGTCTATGGCGATTTCGACGTCTAGGCTGGCTCTGTGACTACCGTCTTGACAGGTGGCTAGATCTTTGGTGACGACGCGGTAGCCGTTGCGTCGCATCCAGAAGAGAAAGCCTTGTTGGCGCTCGTTGGTGCGATCGTTTCCGGTGTAAAAATAGGCTCGAAGGAGCTGTCGATTGGTGGTGAGGTAACCTAGAAGTCTGAGGTAGTCGATTTCGATTTGGAGCTGGAGAGCGGCATAAAATAGACTGGCTCCATCAATCAAAATGGCGATTCGATCGCGGCGAGGGGTGAATGGGTCAGCTAAAAATGGGGCACTTCCTAAACTAGGCGTGATGTCACGATCGTTTGAACTGCCATCGATCGGTTGGCCTAACTGCATAGACAGTCTTCTCCTTAGAAAGTGAACCTACAACGACGCTCTGAGCCTGGATCCGGTTTTAAGGCTGGAGATCGGTTGAAGCGTTCTCTTGTCAGGGGGAATATCGTGGGATGGAGATGATGTTATGAGGGGTTTTCTGATAAGGGTGATGAACAGTGGACAATTGAGCGCGTCAGTTAAATCTTTAAGTCAAATCTTTAAGTCGGACTTGAAGGTCTAACCCCACGCACGATCGGGTCAGAGAGCATCTAGTGATTAGGATTTAAAAAAGTAAATCGATCAACGGAACAATAAAATCTCGATCGAATGAAATTTGAAATTGTGAATAGAATTCACTAAATCGACTCTAAAACGAATAATTTTATCCATTAAATTCCACTAATCGAAGCCATTGCCTACAACAAATAATATAAGCACTGACCGTAAGATACAGTTCTTCACGTAACAAAATCTAACGTTACTCTTGTTAAGAGTGCTGACTTCTGAATAAAAGAGACCTAGAGGGAAGACGGTTTAGAAAGGATGGCTTAGGGGAGGACGGTAAGGGTGAGGGCCGCAGCGATGTGAGTGGGGCTAATGTGAAGCTGACTGAAGCGGGTGTCGGGTCCGAGGTCAAAGGTATGGCCTTCTAGATCAGAGATGAGCATTCCCCGTTTAGCGTTGGCATGGGGAAGCCAAGTAGGGGCGACTAGGGTGAGTTGGTTGGGTGTGGTGAGGTGAAGCTGGGTGCGGAGTGCGAGTTGGGAGATTTCGCTAGTTTCGCTGATGAGATTGCCCCAAAGGGTGAGGGTGTTGTCTTCGAGGCGGCAGGCAAGATTTTGGAGATTGAGCGGGGTCGTGTTGTCTTGGGTTGATTGGAGGAGGAGTTGGATGAATTGGGTGATGGCGGGTTGAAGAAGGGGGGCGTTGAGAGAGGCGTTAAGGTCGGCTTCGGTGAGTTGGATGTTGAGATCGAGGGGGATGGGGGCGAGGAGGTGGAGGGGTTTACCTCGGAGGATTTGGGAGAGGTTGAGGTGGATGTTGGAGCCGATGAGGTTGAGGGCGCTCAGGTGGATGCCTTGGTAAATGGCGGCTTGGGCGGTGAGGTTGATTTTAGGAATTTTACCGCTGAGGACGCTGCGATCGCTGGCTTGGATTTCGAGCGTAAGGGTGTCGAGATGGTCCGTTTGGGTTTTGAGCCAGAGCCGGATGGCGGGGGCGAGTATTTTGCTGATGAGACCGGGGCGGGTGATGTCGGGAATGCTGTCGGGCATGGGGAGGTAGATCTTGATATGGTTAGGGAGTTTTTCACTCTAAAGGATAGGCTATGGCGTTACAGAAGGGGTGGGCCGATCGAGGGCGTAAGGGTAAGGGTCCAAAAGCGAAAGGGCTACGGGGGAGGAAGGGGCGATCGGGGTCGCGATCGGAGTATTTTGGGGAGCATGGAAATGTGGGTCCGGGGGTGCTGCAGATTGCGCCAGATGCGGCTGCGCCTGAGATTGCGTTGACGGATTATGGTGTGAATAGATGCGATCGGGTGAGTTGTGTGAGTCCTCGGGACGTGGCGGCGTATCTCGATCAGGATTCGGTGACGTGGGTGGATGTGAAGGGGTTGGGTCACGCACCGACCTTGGAGGCGATGGGGGAGGTGTTTCGGCTGCATCCGTTGCTGCTGGAGGATATTGTGAATGTGCCGCAGCGTCCGAAGGTGGAGGAGATGGAGGATCAAATTTTAGTAATTGCGCGAATGGTGACGTTGCGGGGGACGCTCAATCATCATTTGGAGCATTCGGGGGATCAAAATTCGTGGGGCGAGCAGGATTTTTTGACGGAGCAGGTGAGTTTTGTCTTGGGAGAGCACTATTTGCTGTCGGTTCAGGAGGAGCCGGATTATGACTGCTTTGAGGGGGTGAGAGAGCGGATTAAGGCGGGGAAGGGGGCGATTCGGAAGTTGGGGGCGGATTATTTGTTGTATGCGCTCCTAGATTCGATCGTGGATGGGTTTTTTCCGGTGTTAGAGGTGTATGGGGAGCGGTTGGAGTTACTTGAGGATGAGGTGGTGAGGAATCCGTCGCCGCAGACGTTGGAGAGGATTCATTCGATGAAGCGGGAGTTGATTACGTTGCGGCGAGCGATTTGGCCGCAGCGGGATGTAATTAATTCGTTGATTCGGGATGGGAATGGGTTGATTGGGGATGAGGTGAGGGTGTATTTGCGGGATTGCTATGACCACGCGATTCAGGTGCTGGATATGGTGGAGATGTACCGGGAGGTTGCGTCGAGCTTGATGGATGTGTATCTGTCGTCGGTGGGAAATCGGATGAATGAGATTATGAAGTTTTTGACGGTGATGTCGAGTGTGTTTATTCCGCTGACGTTTATTGCGGGGGTGTACGGGATGAATTTTAATACTGAAAAGTCCCGCTGGAATATGCCGGAGCTGAATTGGGAGTGGGGGTATGTGATTTGTATAGGGATGATGGCAGGGATTGCGGTTTCGCTGTTGGTGGTGTTTTGGCGGAAGGGGTGGTTTGACGATTATTCCGGGCGTGGGCGGGAGAGGCGGTAGAGCGATCGGTGGGTGTCGGTGGGTGGGAAGAGGGCGCGCATCCCGCGCCCTTACGGGATGTGGGGACGGGATGTGGGGCTAGTCTTTTCGGAGGCGGCGGAGTTCGGCTTGGAGGTCGTCGATTTGACGGCGCATGTTGGTGATGGGATCGGTGGGTGATTGGGTCGGTGGAGTTTCGATTTTGTCCGTGGGGACTTGGGTGGGGGCGTCGTCGATTTCGATCCGGCGAGGAGACCCAGGGCGAGTGGTTGGAGTATTAGGGGCTGCTGGGGTCCTAGATTGCTGGGCGTCGGATTCTTTTTGGGCCTTTTGGATGAGGTCGTCTACGAAGCGTTTGGCTTCTTCGGCGGTCATTTCGCCTCGATCGACAAATTCGTCAGCTAGCTTCTGAAGTTGGGCTGGGAGTTCGTTGAGTTTGGTTCCGGCTTTTTCTCCGGCGTAGGCGGCAACACCAATGCCAAGATAGACGGCTTTTTGAACAAGATCGCTAAGTCCCATGGAGGTTCTCGGTAAAGGTATATGTCAATGATTACGTTGATGATAGAGGGCGATCGATTGAAGTTTAGTCCAGATTGATGCTGGACAAGATAGGTTTACGTGCTATTGTAGTGGCTGACTCGGACCCATGCAGCTTCGACGCCCAAATTTTGTCAGGACCGGAAGGTAGCAGCAATACGGGATGCTCGGTGCAGGCGTGGACTCCGGGTCTTCTGCATTTTATGAAGATTTTTGCAGTTCTGCCTCTTCTTGGACAACGATGCACCATTCGTAAAGTTTGTAGTTGACGCAGTGGTTTAGGACAAGAGGATCTTGAGAGATAATTAATTTTGCGTGATCCATTGAGTCGGCTTGGAAGAGGAGCATTCCACCCCCTTGTTGGCTCCAATGACCTGTTTTGGCATGATGGCCTTGGGTGATGAGATCTTTGACGAAGGCGACGTGCGCCGGGACGTATTGGTCGAAGGTCTGTTTATCAACGATGCCTTCTTCAATTTTGACAAACCAGGGCATGGGCGTTTTCCTTGAAATTGAGGGTTGAGTTCGATCGGTTTTATAAATTCAGTAGATTCAATTCTACGGATACTGTCAGGTTAGCTGATCTGCTGTACGGTTAAAATTCTCCTTTTAGGTGAGAGAAAGCGTCTGATCGCCGTATCATTTTATCCCGGTATTTTTTAAAATCGGGACTTACGCTGAGTAGATTAATTTTTTCTGAATGGGCGGTGATGAGTTTTGGGCCAATCTGTGAAGAGTGATAAAGGTTCTGCTAAAAGGTCTAACAAAAGCTCTGGGACGTTGAGTGCTCGTCAGTTGGCGGTGAATGCGTTGCGGCAGGTGCATCAGGGCGGGTATGCGGATGTGGTGGTCGATCGGTTGTTAGGGCAAAATCCGCTGGAGTCACGCGATCGGCGGTTGTTTACGGAGGTGGTGTATGGGGCGGTGCGGCGGATGCGGACCCTCGATGCGGTGATTGATGCGTTGGCGAAGAAGTCGGCGTTGGGGCAGCCTCCGAATCTGCGGGTGGTGCTGCATGTGGGGTTGTATCAAATTTTGTTTTTGGACCATATTCCGAGTTCGGCAGCGGTGGATACGACGGTGGAGTTGGCGAAGGGGAATGGGTTGGCGGGGTTAGCGGGGTTTGTGAATGGGCTGTTGCGGCGGTTGGTGCGGAAGTTGGAGGTTGGCGCTGGGGATGATGGAGGGGATGAGAATGATGGGGGCGATGGCGTTGGGGACAATTATGGGGATGGCGTTGGCGTTCGGAAGAATGATGCGTTGCTTCGCTTAATGCATCCTACGTTGGATGTGGTGGGGCGGTTGGGGGTGGGGTATAGCTTTCCTGATTGGTTGGTGGCGCTATGGGTGGGGCAGTTTGGGGTCGAGGAGACGGAGTTGTTGTGTGAATGGATGAATCAACCGCCGCATTTGGATTTGCGAGTGAATGGGAGGCGTGGGTCATTCGAGTCATTGGAGCAGATACTGGGGACGTTGGATGTGGTGGTGAGTAGGATTCCGGGGGTACCGATGGGCTTGAGGTTGTCCCATAGCCCAGGGCCGATACAGGAGATGCCCGGTTTTGCGGCGGGGGAGTGGATGGTGCAGGATGCGAGTGCGCAGTTAGTGGGATATCTCGTAGACCCGCAGCCAGGGGAGGTTGTGGCGGATTTGTGTGCGGCTCCGGGGGGGAAGTCGGTGCATTTGGCGGAGTTGATGGGGGATGTGGGACGGGTGATTGCGCTGGATAAGACGGGATCGCGGTTGAAGAAGGTACAGCAGAATGTCGATCGGATGGGGATTACGTCGATTGAGATGCTGGAGGGGGATGCGAGAGAGGTGCGGACGTGGGACGGGATGTGCGATCGGGTGTTGGTGGATGCGCCTTGTTCAGGGTTGGGGACGCTGAATCGTCATGCGGATGCGCGGTGGCGGCAGTCTCCGGAGAGTATTGAGACGCTGGTGGTGCTTCAGGGGGAGATTTTGGCTAGTGCGGCACGGTGGGTGAAGCCGGGGGGACGGTTGGTGTATTCGACCTGTACGTTGCATCCGGCTGAGAATGAGGGGGTGGTGAAATCGTTTTTGGCCGCGCATCCGGGGTGGGCGATCGATCGGGTTGAGGAAGGTAATCCGGTTTTTCCGCTGATGGAGGTGGATGGATGGGTGAGGGTGGTGCCGCATCGGCAGGATATGGATGGTTTTTTTATGGTGAGGTTGAGGCGGGTTTGATGGCAGGACGGGTTGTTTTTTGCGTGTTAAAAATCCCTCGATTCTTTGGGCGATCGGGGGATTTTGTTTTTGTATGTTTGGGGTGGGGAGTTTAATCTTCGGGTGGGGTTTTGATGGTGGGGATGAAGCTGGGGCGATCGCGATCTTCCCAACCGACGGGGCGCTTCGAGTTGTACCAGGCGATGACGCCGATGACGCCTGCGGCTAATGCTCCGATGCCGTAAACACCATTGAAGTAGTGAAGGTAAATTTCTTGGTGGACGGCAGGGTTTAAGGCGAGAAGGTGATTTAGCATGGGATGGCCCTCAATATTGGTTTGTTAACTTTTGTGTATCTTAGCGCATGTTGCTACATGCTGAACGCCAGGGTTTGGGGGTTAACCGCCTGCGGCAAAAGTGGCCATGACGAGAACAGAGAGGAGTAGACCGGGGCTGAGCATGAGGCAGAGGGTGAAGAGGTCGTGGAGTGTCATGGTTTGCGTTCTGTATTTATGGTATTCCTCTATGCTAGTTGAACGATCGGGACTTGAGGGTGGGCGATCGGTTTAAGAAATTCTAAAAGTTTTGGGAGTCGGGGGCGTCATGAGTCGTTTTTCTTTGGATGAGCTTCAGCGGAAGGATTTTGTGAGTGCGTTGACGCTGTGGGTGGTGGCGGAGTTTGTGGGGCTGTTGTTTTTCCCGGCTTTGGGGGTGATTAATCCGGGGGTGAAGCTGAAGGCTTGGTTTGCATTAAGTATTCCGCTGGGTATCGGTGGGGCAATTTTGATTACGCTTAGTTCGCGGTTTGTGGTGCTGTCGAGCGATCGAACGGCGGCGCGGGACTCGAAGCTATTGGGTTCGATTTTGGGGCAAATCGGGGGATGGATTGGGCTGGGTGGGGTGTTGTATCCGCTGATTGTGGCGACTATTGAGTTCTTTTCGACGCTGAAGTCGGTGAAGTGATGGGAAAGAATGTTTTTTGGGAGTTGCACATTTGAGATAAGTGTGTAAATAAACGTGCGCTTTCTGAAGTTGCAGTTATCGTGGTAGCGATCGTTAGGCGAGATTTTGCCCTATGCTACTGCGTCTCTTGTTGCGGCTGAATAATTTGAAGCTGAATAATTTGAATCCATTGCACTTGAATCCATTGCGTTCGACGAGTGCAGTGGTTGTGGCGATCGCAGCGGTGATAGTAGGTGCAATAGGGGCACGGGCAACTTCCATTGATGGATGGAATTATGATCCGGCGAGTGGACAATTAAAGTTTGAGGTGGCGGATGGGGTGAAGCCTCGGCATTTCTTGATGGCGCAACCCGCGCGGATTGTGGTCGATTTGCAGGATACGCAGGTGGGCAATGCGCTGGCTGAAACGTCCTATGCGTCGGGTCCGGTGAAAAAGATTACGGTGGATCAGTTGCAGCCTGGACTAGTTCGGGTGACGCTGTTTATGGCGGCGGATGCGGTGTTTTTGAAGGGGCAGGTGGCGATCGATCGGGTGGGAGACGGGCTGCGATCTGTGAGTGATGTGTGGTCGGTTCGTCCACTGTTGGCGGGGATGAGTTCGACGGGGACAGCGGAAAATCCGTCAGGTGTGGTTGTTTCAGGAAATGAGGTTGTTTCAGGAAATGCGATCGTTCCAGTGATTCCGTCTGTTTCACCGATTTCGGGGGAGACAAATTTGCCGGGGCGGTTCAATCAATCTTCGGAGCCTGCGGTGGTGCCGACGGCGGGTGAATTGCCGCCAGGGATGGCATCGGTGATGTTGAGCGCGAGGGTGAAGCCTGTTGAGACTAAGCCTGTTGCGACTAAACCTGCTGAAATTAAGCCTGCTGAGATCAAGGCCCCAGCTAAGCCCGTGTCGGAGGTGATTCCGATCGCGGTGCCGCAGTTGGTGCTAGTGAATCCTGTTGAGATCAAGCCTGCGGTGAATTTGCCTGCGGTGACGAAGCTTGAAACGGCTGGGACGATCGCCACTAGGCCATCGGATTTGTTACAAACGACGCCTGCGGTTCTAGAGGTGCCTGCGATGGCGATGCCTCCGATCACGGTGCCGAGTCTTGAGATGGGACTGCCGAAGGGTGAGCGTCAAAAGGTTCAAGGGAATCCGTCTAGTGTCGTGAGTGCGATGCCGATTCCGGATGGGATCCCGGCTATTGTTCCGGGTATTGGATCAGGCGTGCCGACTGTTTCGGTCCCGCCTCTAGGGAGCCTTTGGGTGACTCCTGCGGCGGTGCCCAGCGTGATTCCTAGTGGCCTACCCAGTGCCATGCCTAATGTAATTCCCAGCGTGATGCCTGCTGCAATGCCAAACGTGTTGCCTGCTGTGACGCCCAACGTTGGTGTGATGCCGTTGCCCGATCGGGTGCCGTATATTGTGCCGACTGTGCCGAGGGTGAGTCCTATGCCGAGTCTGAGTCCGTCTGTTTCGCCAATCATGCAACCGCAGACTCAAGTTGTGCAGACTCAAGTTGTGCAGACGGAGAACTACCGTCCGAGTGGTTCGGGGGTGCAGGCTGTGGAAAGACAGGCGATCGCTAATAGTCCAGCGTCGGTAGTGCCGGGGTTGATTCAGTTTGGGCAGCCGTTGGGTGAGACTGGAGGTGTGACGTCGTTGCCACCGGAAATGCCTCCTAGATTGACCAATGGTGTAAATCTAAGCGTTAACAATGGGTTGATGTTGCCGATCGGGACGGTGCTGAAGGTTCGGTATACGGGGATTTCGTCGGTGGCGGTGAAGAATGGGGAAGCAAGGCAAGAGATGTTGGTGCTTCAGACGACGATTCGCGATCGATCGGGACTCGTGATTGCGCCGGAGGGGACGACGATTTATGGGCGGTTTGAGGGTGGGGTGATGAATAGTCGCTTTGTGGCAAGTGCTATTGCGATTCAGGGTCAGAGGGTGACGCTGGTGGCGGAGTCGGGGGATCTGGGGGGAAGTCGGAATCCGAAACAGGGGAGCTTGTTGCAGAATTCGGGGATTGGGGCGTTGGCGGGAATCATTATTGGGGGTTTGACGGGCGGAAATATGATTGGCGGGGCGGCGGCGGGGGCCGCGATTACCTATGCGACGACGCCTAAGGTGACGGCGGTGCAGCCTGGACAGGTTCTGGAGATTAGGTTGACCCAAGATTGGGTGTTGCCCGGTGGGGTGGCGATGGACGATCGATCGGGTGTGGCGGATCCGATCTCGCGAGGGTTTTAGATTGGTTTTTTGGCGAGATTTTTTTGGCAGCAGTGGAAGACGTGATGCAGGGTGCTGAGGATTCGATCGAGATCTTGGAGGGAGTAGAGGTGGGTTTCTAAGACCTGGTTTTCGGTGGTAAGGCAGTAAAATTTCCAGCCTTCGCCGTTGGTGACGATGCCGTAAATGTCGATCGGGCGGTTAAGCATTGAGCTGGCTTGCTGGTTATTCCATTGGCAGGCTTTCATTTCGACGAGGCATTGGGCAGCTCCTTGCTCAAAATCGTCTTTTTTAGCTTTGACGACACACAGGAGTGGAGCTTCGACGTAGACGCGTCGTTGGGTGAGTAGGTAGTCAGCTTAGCCAATCAGGTCTTGACTTTCTAGGGCCGCGCCTTTCCAAATTTTGAGGTTTTCACAGATGATTGGGGCTTCTTCGCAGAAGGCGTCTATTAGGAGTTCTCGGGAGCGTTCGTAGCTTTGGAGGTCGAAGCAGTGTTCGAGGCGATCGAGGCGTTGTTTGAAGAAGGGGGTTGCGGGGGTGGGTGGGGCATCGATCGTCCAGTCGATTAGGTTTTCGATTTTGAGGTATTTGAGGGCGGTTTTGGATCTGGAGCTGGAGAATTTTTGTTTTTTAGGTTTGGGTTCTGAGGCTTTTTGGGGCGGGCGGCGGGGATTGGGGATTTAGATTTTGGGAGGGGATTTTTCGCGGCGGCGGGGAATTTCGTAGGTGAGGAAGTCTTTGGCCATTAGGGTGTTTGGAAAGATAGCTTTGGCTTCGAGGAGGAGGTCTTTCCATTCGGTACCGCCGTTGCCGGGTGCGTAGCGAGGGCTGAAGTGGGTCATGATGAGTTGCCGGACGCCTGCAAGATGAGCGGTTTGGGCGGCCATGGTGGTGGTGGAGTGCTGGCGGGAAAAGGCCATTTCGGATTCGGCGTGGGCAAAGGTGGCTTCGTGGATTAAGACGTCGGCGTCGCGGGAGAGTTCGACCGCTCGATCGCAAAATACCGTGTCGGTGCAGTAGACCATGCTGCGTCCGTTTTCGGTGGGTCCGACAAAATCAGTGCCGTCTACGGTGCGTCCGTCGGGAAGAGTGACAGTTTGGCCATTTTTGAGTTTGCCGTAAAGGGGGCCGAAGGGGATACCCTCTGCTTTGGCTTTTTCGACGTCGAAGGTGCCGGGGCGATCGCGTTCGGTGATGCGGTAGGCGTGGGCGGTGACGCGGTGTTTGAGCAGGGCGCAGTCTACGCGAAATTCGCCGTCGTCCATGACAAATCCGGGTTTGACGGTATGAATACGAAGGGGATAGGCAAGATGAGTTTGGGAGTGACGCAGGGCACTGGTTAGATATTCTTTGAGTTCGGGGGGACCGTAGATGTCCATTTCGCTGACGGTGCCGGCGAGTCCGCAACTGGCGAGCAAGCCCATGAGTCCAAAGGTGTGGTCGCCGTGCATGTGGGTGATGAAAATACGGCGGATTTGGCTGGCGCTCAAATCGCTACGGAGAAATTGCTGTTGGGTGCCTTCGCCGCAATCGAAGAGCCAAATTTCGGAGCGCTGGGGGAGACGAAGGGCAACGCTGGAAACATTGCGCGATCGGGTGGGGACGCCTGAGCTGGTGCCTAAAAATGTGATTTCCACTGCTTCGTTCTCCGAAATGTTATGCGGCTGATAAGTGAAGTCGATCGATGAGGTGTGAGTAAGGATTTTGGGGAATCACCGTGGAGGGTGAATATTTTGGATGTATTTCGTCTATCCTAGCAACGGGTTAGTCGTTTCTTTCGTATCTGTTCCTTTCGTATCTATTACGCGGAGGTCTCCAGATTCGTACGATTGCCCGATGTAAAGCGAAGAGTTCTTAGTCCTATTTCTAATTTTTATCACTATGCTTTCTCATTTTAAGTCTTTTTCTCGATCGCTCTTCACGATCACTGCGGCGATTGTTTCGGTCCAAGTTTCGACGTTGACGAGTGCGATCGCGGGATCTTTGGATTTGCGAGTTGCGATTGAAGAAAATGTGGGAAGTGTGCGGGTGGGAAGCTCTGTGAATGCGCTGGTGAAGAATGGGGCGGGACAGGTGTTAGGGGAAATCCAGGGAATGAATGGCTTTACGGCAGTCAGTGGTGGGTCGGGTGTAAATCTTGATAAGTGGAGCGCCAGCCGGATTGTGATTGAGCCGAAGGATGCGAATGGGGTCGTGTGGATTGGCGATCGGTGGTATCGCGGCAAAACGATGCTGGTTCCCACGGGAGGCGGACTGACGGCAGTGAATTATGTAGATTTGGAGGTGTATCTCGCGAGCGTCCTAGGAGGCGAGATGAACGGCGGTTGGCATCAGGAGGCATTGAAGGCACAGGCGGTTGCGGCTCGGTCCTATGCACTGTATCGTCGGAACCGTGATGGAAATAAAAATTTTGACCTGTGCGATACGGCGCGGTGCCAAGTGTATCGCGGGGTTCAGGACGAGTCGGCAGGAACCCAGGCGGCAGTTGCAGCGACGGCAGGGCAAGTGTTGACCTATCGCGGGCAAATTATTGAGGCGTTGTTTCACTCATCGTCAGGTGGTCCGGACGGGGGGGCGACAGAGAATGTGGAAGACGTGTGGGGCAGTCAAGTGCCGTACTTGAAAGCGGTTAAGGATTATGATACGAGTTCTCCGGTGGCATCATGGACAAAGACCATTGGCCGATCGGCGTTAGGAAATTTGGTTGGAATGGGTCCAATTGATAAGGTCGAACCTGTTGGAGCGATGACGCTGGGCAAGAGCTACAAAGAATTGGAGTTTTTCAGTGGCTCCTCGCGGAAGCGGGTGAAGACGAGTTTTTTGCGTGATGAGTTGAACTTACGCAGCGCGAAGATTTTGATCGTGCCGCAGTTGGGTCAGACGAAGAGTGGCGCTAAAAATCAGGCGTTTAGTTCATTCGAGATTCGCGGGAATGGGTTCGGCCATGGTCTCGGCTTGAGTCAGTACGGCGCGAAGGCGTTGGCGGAACAAAATCAGGGATATGCGACGATCGTGAAGCATTATTTCACGGGGACTGAGCTGAGAAAAATCGATCCGCAGTAAGAATCTAGAATCGATCGACTCCCTAGCCCCCAATTCTGGGGGAACATGAATTTCCGAAGTCCCCAGAATTGGGGTTGGGGCCTCCGGTAAACTTATTCCTAGAAATCACTTAAGCTAGTTGACCGGGTTTAAGTACAACTTTTATACAGCCAGCCTTTTTTTGTTCAAAAATTTCATAGCCTTTAGGGGCTTGTTCTAACGGGAGACTATGAGTAATCACAAAAGACGGATCGATATCGCCCTTTTGGATTCGATCGAGTAACTTGTGTAAGTATCGATGAACATTAGTTTGACCTGTTTTCATCGTCAAACCCTTGTTCATAAAAGCACCCATCGGAATCTTATCCACTAACCCCGCATACACACCAGGAACCGAAACTGTTCCTCCTTTGCGACAGGCCACGATCGCCTGTCTTAGCACACTAGGACTATCGGTTTCGAGCTTGACGGCTTGCATTACTTGATCGTAAAACCCTTCTAAACCACTACCATGTGCTTCTGTTCCTACGGCATCCATGACTGAATCAGGTCCCCGTCCACCCGTCATTTCTTTTAAGGCTTCACCAATGTCGAAATCTTCATAATTCAAAATTTCTGCTCCGCCTTGTTTCGCCATGTGTAACCGTTCAGGGACTCGATCGATCGCAATCACTCGATCGGCTCCGAGCAAATAGGCGCTGCGAATCGCAAATTGTCCAATGGGTCCACAACCCCAAATTGCAACCGTATCACCAAGCTGAATTTGGCAGTTTTCGGCTCCCATATAACCCGTCGGGAAAATGTCACTCAGGAATACAACTTGCTCATCAGTCAATCCTTCTGGAATTTTGAATAAGCCCACATCCGCAAACGGGACACGGACATATTCAGCTTGACCGCCCGCATATCCTCCCGTGATGTGAGAATAACCAAACAAACCCGAAGGAGCATAACCCAGAACTTTTTCGACTAGCGTCGCACTGGGAATGGAGTTATCACACAATGAAGAAAAGCTTCGGCTACAGAAAAAACATGAGCCACAAGAAATTGGAAAAGGAACAACAACCCGATCGCCGAGTTGAATATTTTTGACACTACTCCCTAGTTCAACAACTTCACCCATGAATTCATGACCTAGGATGTCACCTTTCTTCATGGTTGGATTAAGGCCATTGTACAAATGTAAATCAGACCCACAAATGGCAGTCATGGTGACTTTGATAATTGCATCGCGGGGATTTAAAATTTTGGGATCGGGCACTGTTTCTACTTGGACATCATGAGTCCCTTGCCAACATACTGCTCTCATTGTAAATTCTTCCTTTTATGTAGGGTTAATCATTGACTATTAGCATTGGGAAAACTAGCTCTGACGTCCGCAGGATTGCCCTTCAATTGTGGCAATTTCGCCTGTTTCCATCAGCATTTTAAACCGACGTAAATCACTGCTAAGTTGCTGCTCTGGCTCCTCACCAAACAACTTAGCGATCGTGGCACTCAATGCACCACCGGGCGGATTGTATTCTAAGACAACTTTAACTTCAGTGCCTCGCCCTTCAGGTGCAGCCTTGAAGCGAACCAATCCAGAATTATCAATCTCAGCCCCTTCCACAGAAATCCAGGTAATAAGCGTGTCTTTCAGGTCGGTAACAATCTGCGCGTCCCACTCTATAGTATTTCCTAGTGGGATTTTAGCGACCCAGTGCGATCGGATTGGGGTAATCGTATTAACCGATTTCAAATGATGCATAAAGGTAGGAAGATTTTCAAAATTGTGCCAGAAGTTATAGAGTTGTTCAGGCGACTTATTCTGAATTGTTACAGTTTTCTCGACTCGCAACCGCTGATTTACTCCAGTAGCCTCAATCATAGTATCTTGCAAGCTTTTCTCACCAATAGAACCCGTTTGGGTGAAACTACCTTCCTCCATAGTTAGTAAAATCCTTCGCAAATGCCCTTCACCTAACCCGTGTAAAATTAGGGTCCCATTCATAATCAACGATCGCCAATTCTCGACTTCACTAGACGTTCTCGGCTGCGTATTTTGAGCATTTCCGACTAGTTTCATTTCCATTTTAGTTAACCTTTTGATAATGATTTATTCTGAGTTGAAAACTTGTTTTGGACGCTTGATACCCTTATATTCAAGGCAAACAAGATTACTAATATTCTGCATCCTTTAGAAGATTAGTAGCTAACAAAAGTAGTGCTCCTACGCCTGCGGCTACTCCCCATTTAGCATCTGGATGAAAATCAAACCACTCTAAGAAACTAGGAATGGTCTTATCGCTGAAATCTCCAGTCGTTGTGTCGTATCCTTCGATCGGTTCAAATAAATTGTTAGGATCACTTTCAGATTTGATGACGCTAGTACGCTGCCCTTGAATGGAAATTTTTCCGACAAGTGCATCACTTAAGTCTGGAGAAAGTCGATGCAATGCGTCCAAAACTCGTCCAATGTCTCCAACAAAAACATCGCGAGTGGGGTTCTCGGCTACATGCAAGATTGCCTCAGCCACTAGACTAGGTTGATAATAAGGCGGGACACCCGTTGGTTTGACGCCTATTTTTGTCCGCGCTTTGTTATAAAAAGGTGTGTTAATAACCGCAGGCATTACATTCGTCACACTAATTGGTAAACCTTCCTGCTGTAACTCTATTCGTAGTGAATCCAAAAAGCCCTCAACCGCATGTTTAGATGCAGAATAAGCACTTTGAAGTGGCAGTGATTGACGTGCTTCAACGGACGACAAATGAATCAGCGCTCCGCGTCCTTCACGCCTTAGATGGGGCAATGCCACCATTGCTCCATACACCTGTCCCATGAGATTAACGCCTATAGCTCGCTTAAACTCATCAGAAGTAACCTGTTCAAAGGGCGCAATAACGGCAGTTCCTGCGGCACGAACCCAGGTGTCTAATCGTCCATATTGTTCGGCAGTTTTGTGGGCGATATTCTGGACTTGTTCATAGATAGAAACATCCGCTAAAACCGCGATCGCTTCTCCCCCAAGCTTTTGTATTTCGGAGACTAATGAATTAAGTCCTGATTCACTACGAGCAGATACCACTAACTTTGCCCGCCGCTTAGCAAATTGAAGTGCAGTCTCTCGTCCAATCCCGCTAGAGGCTCCTACCAAAGCTGCAACTTGTTGATCGATCGATTTAAGTTTCATAAGTGATGTTTTGAAACGTATTGAACACAAGCTAAACGAAATATCAATACTTTTAATTTAAGTAAAGATCATCTGTATAAGCATAAAATGTTCTTCTGGCTCAATCCTCTACTAAATTACGTATTTAGGTTTAATCAATAGAGACAGTAGACTCATTAAAAGTTTTCAAATATTCTCAATCAAATTCTGAATTAAATTTTTGATAAGCATTGTATGTGCGAATTTAGATGCCAACCTATCGCTCAGTAAGCCGCACCGTATGGCCATCGGGATCTCGAACTAGCAAACTCTGCTTAAGTCCCAATGATGGAACCTCAATTCCTTTTATGTTTGTTAAGGGGGACTCGTAGGCGTGTAAACGCTGAATCTGAGCCGCGAGATCTTCGACAACTATTGTTGTTTGCCAAAACCATAGATCATTTGCGCAAGTATCAATCGGGATGGGATGCCCCTCGTGGGGTTCCATGTAATCTAATAACTCAATGCCTAACCCTGAAGATGCGCTCAAACTGCTAACGTGAACGCATACTTTTGCAACGTCACTCAACCGCTCTTGTTCTAAGCCTAAATTGCGACTTTCCTGCTGTAACCTAAGACCTAATAAATCACAGTAAAAAGCCCGACTAACCGCTGTGTTTGCGATCACGATCGCAGTGTGATCAATCCCTAAAAATAGCGATGACGTAGATTGATGCCACGCAGCTTTCCCCTTACCATCCGGAAAGTGAATGAGTTCCAAGTTATGACCGTCTGGATCCTTAAAATAGAAGGCTTGAATACCGCCCGCAACTCGATTCCAGTTGGGTAAAGTTTGGGGACTACCAGAGATCTTGGATAATATTCCATAGGGACCATCGTAGCGCTCTAACTGCTGATACGCTTGCGCCATATCGCTCACCACAATAGCAATGTGCTGGAACGCTCGGTCGATACTCCGCAAGTTGGGAGGAATCGGCCTACCTTTAGGCGTTACAAACTCAGTTAGCTCAATAGTTTGCTCCCCCAATTGCAGCGTAACTAACCGCAAATGAATACCATTCAACCCATAAAACCGATCGATGTCTTGGCCAACAACCTCTCGATCGCCAACTTTTACGAATTCTAGGATGGTCGTATAGAAATCGCTCGATCGCTCTATATCACTGACTGTTAGGCTCACCGATGCAACGGATATTGTTGGCATAATACTTATCCCACGGTTTGATTCAAGGGGTGCTTTTCAGTTTTGATATAGTAATTTAATGAACTACGTACTTGAAACCTGCCCACCAGTTATTTCCAAAATAGCACCTGTGACAAAACTGCTGTCTTCACATGCAAAGTAGACATAAGTTGGTGCAATTTCTTCAGGTTGACCCGCTCGTTTCATGGCATTACCACTATCAAATTTATCTACTTGTTCAGTGGTCATACTGCCCACAATTCCAGGTGTCCATACTGGCCCAGGGGCCACGGCATTGACCCGAATTTTTCGATCGCCGAGGTTTTGAGCAAGGGCTTTTGTCATGGCATTAATAGCGCCTTTACTAGCAGAATAGTCGATTAGAAACTCTTTGCCAATCAGACCTAAGATACTGCTGGTATTGATCACAACATCATTTTCATGTAAATGAGGCAAGGCCGCTTTCAGCATATAAAAATAGCCAAATACGTTGGTTTCCATCGTTCGTCGAAACTGATCTTCTGAGATGTCTTCGATTTTAAACTCTACTTTTTGATAGGCAGCATTGTTGACTAAGATGTTTAACTTGCCAAATTTATCAACGGTTTGAGAAATGGCTTTCTCGCATTGTTTAAAATCTCGCACATCAGCTTTAATCGTGAGACACTGTTGTCCTTTTTCTTCGACCATCGATCGAGTGATGTTGGCATCTTCATCGTTGACATTATACATAATTGCAACATCAGCACCTTCCATTGCATAAGCAATGGCAACCGCGCGACCAATACCTGAATCTCCGCCAGTAATAATAGCGACTTTTCCCTTCAGTTTATTGGCTGGCTTATAGTTTGATAAATCACTGTCTGGCTGCGTAATCATATCCGCTTGACTAGCTGGATAAGGTAGCGTTTGGGTGGTAATTTGATCGGCTGTTGGGCGAAATTCTGTAGTCATGTTAGTTCTCTTAAAAGGGTTTGAATTTAATTACATCTTTGCGCCGCCATTGGCACAAATTTCTTGACCAGATATCCACCGTGCCTCTTCGCTCACCAAAAACGACACTACGTCAGCAATATCTTGGGGAGTGCCCAAACGATTGAATGGGGAACTCGCGGCGGCTTGCTGCTGGTATTCAGGCGATAAACAGCTAAACATTCCCGGCACCGTTGGACCGGGGGTAACGGTATTGACTGTGATGTCTCGATCGCCCATTTCCTGGGACATCACTTGAGTTAGGAGTTTGACGGCTGCCTTACTGGAAGCATAAACGGCCATTTCAGTACTCGGATACAACGTGGTGGTGGATGATATATTCACGATTCTCCCACCCTTTCCCATGTATTTTGCAGCTTCTTTTAAAGAAAACAAAACGCCACGAACATTTAAATTAAAGACCTTTTCGTAGTTTTCCAATGTTATGTTCTCGATCGATTCGTGCGCCCCAGAAACTCCGGCATTGTTAACTAGAATATCGAGCTTGCCGAAATAGTCAACTGTCTTAGAAAATAAGGTTTGAATATCGGATACCTTGCTTAAATCTCCTTGAATAGAGACACTTTTACCGCCTGCGTCAGAGATTGCATCTACGACTTCATTTGCATCCTGTTCGCTATCCGAATAATTGACTACCACGTAGGCACCATCTCGTCCTAATCGCTCAGCAATCCCCCGCCCTATTCCCCGCGATCCACCTGTAACGATCGCTACTTTTCCGATTAAATCTGCCATATTAAAATTTCCCATTGGGTTGATAAATGATTGGACTAGTGCGGGTTTGTGTTGACAATAGCAAGCCGATCGAGCAAATGATCTCCGACTCTCAACGCATTTGCAACAATAGTTAGGGTCGGATTTGAACCGATATTGGATGGAAAGAAACTGCCGTCAACGACGTAAAGATTATCGATATCATGAGTCCGACAATGAAGATCTAAAACAGAGCTTTCGGGGTCGATTCCGAAGCGACAAGTCCCACATTGATGAGCTACCCAACGCAATGGAAAATTGCTGCTGTAGTAACGCGATCGATGGATATTAGTGCTGCTCACAAACTCGGGTTGGAATATTGAATCAATGGATTTAAGAACCTCGATCCAGCGATGAACTAATCTATTAAATGATTCATTATTATTGTCGGTGTACTCAAGCGAAAGTCTCTCTCTCTTTAGACGGACTCGATTCTTAGGATTGGGTAAATCTTCACCCATGAGCCACCAATCAACGGAATTCTGGGCTGCTTTGGTCGGCGAAAGATCGGGATCGATTGTGACGGGAACTTCATTTTCTAGCATGGCTTGATTGACTTTGCCCGAGAGTTGGATTTGCCCCATGGGATAGGGGAATTCTGGTTCACCCCAATAGAAATCATTGATCCCAAGGGTTTTTTGAAATACGGTTGGGTTTGTGGATTGCATTACGCCGACGACGACCCCGCAATTGTGCTTCATAAAATTGCGTCCCACTTGGTCTGAACGGTTAGCTAATCCATTAGGATGGTGATCATTGCTCGATCGGAGTAGCAATGCTGCCGAATTAATTGCGCCACAGGCCACCACTACTAGGTCTGCCTGAAACATTTGAATATCATCTCCAATTTCGGTTTCTACTTTTGTAATCGTTCGTCCCGTTGCATTGGTATGTAGCCGTAGAACCTTTGCGCCTGTTATCAGGGTGACGTTTGAATGTTGAATGGCTGGACGTACGGCCATTACTTCAGCATCGGCTTTGGCATGAATTAGGCAGGGATGTCCATCACAGGTTCCGCAACGAATACATTCACTTAGCAACGGTTGTGCTTCGTTAAGTTTGATGGCCATCGGTAAATAAAATGGATGTAAACCCTGATTTTTTAGGTCATTGTGAAGGGTTTGAATTCGGGGTTCGTGACTGAGTGCGCGGTAAGGATAGTCTGTGGTGGTCCAGGGTTCGGTGGGATCAAGGCCCCGCTTTCCATGGACGGTGTAGAGTGCTTCGGCTTGGGTGTAGTAGGGTTCAAAATCTGCATATTTAAGATCCCATGCGGGAGAGAGACCTCCTCGATGCATCACGGTATTAAATTCTGCTTCCCGTGCCCGAAATAATGTGCCGCCATAAAATTTTGTGTTGCCACCTACCCAATATCCAGCAGCAGGTTGAAGTTTCTTTCCATCTTTGTCTTCCCAAGCTTCAGCATTAAAATAACGATCGTTTTTAGTGACCTCAACGGGATCCCAATTTTCTTTTTCTTGAGGTAGAAAGCCTCCGCGCTCTAGGAGAAGAATCTTTTTGCCGCTGGGGGCGAGTCGATGGGCAAGGGTTCCTCCGCCTGCTCCAGTCCCGATGATAATAATGTCGTAGTGGAGATTAGTCATGATAATCCCTTGGGTGATGTGAAGGTGTGTGAAGGACTGTATTACAAAATTGTGACGGGTTTGTAATGGGGTGACGACTCTCGATCGAGGGATGGTCTTCTAGCTTGATCGATAGGTTTGTAATGAATTAGGGTTCGGTGTCGAGGGCTTGGAAGAGAGCGATGAGGATGATGTTGGAGAAGAGAAAGCCTTCGGGGCAGGTGAGGCGGATGCGATCGTGGCTGATTTCAGTCCAGCCTTGTTTTTGGTAGCGGTGAAGGATGGTGATGACTTGGGTGATTAGGGTAGGGCCATATTCGGCATTTAGAGCGAGGAGGGAGATTCCTTCTTGGAGGCGGAGGCCCATCATTAGGGTTTCGAGGAGACGATCGTTTGGGGAAGAGGGGAGAGGAGAGGGATTGGGCGCAGGATGTGCGCCCGTACGGGGGGGGAGGTCGCGGAGCCAGAGATAGTAGGCGTTGCGGGTGCGGGGGCGGTTGATGCGCTGTTGCTGTAGAAAGCTGGTGGCTCCCATACCGAAGCCGTAGAAGGGTTGGGTACGCCAGTAGGTTAGGTTGTGCTGGGATTCATAGCCCGCTTGGGCATGGTTGGAAATTTCGTAGTGGGCATAGCCGGCGGCGGCGAGGCGGTTGCTAGCATGGCGGTACATTTGGGCGCTGGTTTCTTCGGGGGGGAGGTTTTTGAGCTGACCTTTGTCGTGCTGTTTGCCGAAGACGGTGCCCGGTTCTATTGTTAGGTCGTAGGTCGATAAGTGCGTGGCTTGGGTGGCGATCGCCCAGGTGAGACTGCTATCCCATTGCTCAAAGGTCAGGCCGGGAATGCCGGAAATTAGGTCTAGGCTAAAGTTGCCCAGATTGGCGGCGTGGAGATGATCGATGGCGTGGAGATTGTCAGTGTGACGGTGCGATCGGCCTAGGGTTTCTAAATGCGAATCGTGGATGCTTTGGATACCAAGGCTGTAGCGGTTGATCCCTAAGGCTTTCCAAGCGAGGAGGCGAGGGAGATCGAAGGTGCCAGGGTCGATTTCCATGGAGATTTCGATGTCGGGCGCAAATCCGTAGTAGGTTTCGAGGGTGCGGAGGATGCGATCGATCTGGCTTGTAGGGAGCAGGGAAGGGGTGCCGCCGCCGAAGAAGAGGGTTTTTAAGGGCGCGGGATTTAGGGAGGGCGCGGGATTTAGGGGGGAGAAATGGCGGATTTCTTGGAGGAGATGATCGGTGTATTCTGCGATCATGGAGGAGTTTTCGGGGAGGGCGCGATCGCCGATGGGGGTGATCGGAAAGTCGCAGTAGTAGCAGCGGCGACGGCAAAAGGGGATGTGGATATAAGCGGATTGGGGCATGGGGCGACGTGAGAATGGGGAGTTGAGAAGTGAGGAGGGGCGTTGAGGATAGGGTGGCGGGAATTACGCAATATCAAAATACATTAGCGTTTTGTGTGGCGGGATATAATATGCGAGAGCGGGTTATGGTTAAGTTCCTGCACCGTCCTTTTTAGTTGCCTGTGCGCTGCTGGTTTTATGCTTGATGCTTTGATTGTTCTCATTTTTATTGTGGCTGGCGCGGGGATCGGGTATCGCGGAATAGAGGTGCTCCCACCTGAAGTTTTGGCGAGGGTTAGTAGTCTAGAGTCATTGCGATTGGTGGTTTCACCCTTCGGGGCGTTGATTGGAGCGTCTATGGGATTGTTGGCCCAGACGAATTATCGGCGGCTGGAGCGCAAGGTGAAGGCAATGCCTGCGGTGAACCTATTGACCCGATCGGGTGGGTTGGTGTTAGGACTGCTGATTGCGAATCTGTTGCTGGCTCCTATTTTTCTGTTGCCGATTCCAAGCGAATTTACCTTTATTAAGCCGTTGACGGCAGTGCTTGGGAGCGTGCTGTTTTCGTATTTGGGTGTGACGCTGGCGGATACCCAGGGTCCGAGTCTGCTGCGGTTGATTAATCCGGAGAGTACGGAGTCGCTGATGCTAGCAGATGGCACGCTCAAACGGGCGATGGCGAAGGTGTTGGATACGAGTGTGATTATTGATGGGCGGATTGATGCGCTGATGCGGACGGGATTTATTGAGGGGCAGTTGTTGGTGCCGCAGTTTGTGTTGATGGAGTTGCAGGTGTTGGCGGATGCTGGAAATGATATGAAGCGAAGTCGGGGGCGTCGGGGGCTAGATATTTTGAATTCGATGCGATCGGATTTTCCCGATCGGGTGGTGATTCATCCGGCGGACTATGCGGATATGGGGACGGTGGATGAGAAGCTGGTACGGCTGGTAAGTGATATTAGTGGAATGCTCCTGACAACAGACTACAACCTCAATAAAGTGGCGACGGTTCAAGATGTGCTGGTGTTGAATATCAATGATTTGGCGCAAGCCATTCGTCCGACCTATATCCCGGGGGATCTGATTGATCTGAAGATTTTGAAGAGTGGAAAGGAGCCGACGCAGGGGGTTGGGTATTTGCAGGATGGGACGATGGTCGTGGTGGATGATGGAAAGTCGGCGATGGGGAAGGCGGTGCAGGTGGTTGTAACGAGTGCATTACAAACGAGTGCAGGTCGGATGATCTTTGCGAAGTTGACGTAGAAATTTGAGAGTTGGGTGGACTAATTCTATGGGCAATTGTGTGCTGATTCTTTGACTTAGATCGGAGTATTGAGGATCTGTTTCGCTACGATTTGCTTGAGTAATTTGAGAATAATGGCTGTTTCGAGGCATTCACTATACTCTCTTGAACACTCAACTTGGAGGTGGGGACGATCGCTCTTGATGTGGCTGATTTCGGCACGCAAGAAGGTCCAACTGTCTGCGATCGTGTAGTACCCAAAAATTCCCTGTGGCTCATGTTTATTCTGTTGCCAATTCATCCAAGCGGCGGCGAGAAGTTCACCATAAAGCCGAAAAATTGGGTTTTGGGCTTCTATTCATCGTTTTGTTAGGGTCATGATGAGATAAGGTGTTGTGATGCGCCCGATGCCACTTCGGCCAATGACCCCATCGGCGATGCCTTCTAGATCAAATTGGGGATATTGGGCGCGCAAGGCGACTTCTGCCCAAACTTGAATGTTACCTTGCTCAGCTAGTAGTAAAAGTGGATAGGTCGCTCTGGCCCAAATCGTTGCTTCATCAAATAGATGAACTTGGGTGTTTTGCAATTGTTTTTGGAGAAGATTGACGTCGTAATATTCTGCTTTAGTCAGCTCGATTAGGCTAATATCTTCCCAGACAAAAAAGGTGCCGCTCGTTTCTTGCAGCGTTACGATCGTCTCAATGTCCGCTGACTATAAATTGGAGATCTTGAACTTCTGCATCAGCGCTGTGGGATGGAGGTCAGGTGGCTTCTTCAGTATAGGAGATTTGGCGATTGAAGCGAAACAATTAGACTCATTCCTAAATCAGATCTTCACACCGCTGAACTAGGAAATTTAGGGCCGACATCAATGCATCTAAATCGTACAGCGCGTGACCCTGAATTTCCTTCACAAAGCTCTGATTGATCAATTTCCCAAACTGCCATAACTGACCATTGGTTACGATTCCATAGACGGGTTGTTCTGGACGATCGTTCATTTTTTGAATGGCCACCATTTGGGCTAAACATTGCCCCAACCTTTAATAAAGTCATCCTTCTTTGCCTCTACTGTAACAAAATAAGGTTGATCCAACACGACTTTTCCCAAGGGCGATCGCTTGGCTAAGATGTAATCTGGAATTCCAGTCAGCCGATCGTCATAGGTAATGGCTTTGTGGCTCCACAGCGATAGCTTCTGATAATGTTGCCGATAGACTGTGGAAAGAATTGGGAAAAGGATCATTTCACATAATGCCGATTCGGATTCATCAAACGCCAACTCTGCTTGGTAGAAGGCTAAGTCGTTCCTAAAACTATCTGGGATGGGAAACTCTAAAGAGGCTAGAAATCGATCGCTTGTACTGGTAATCTGATATTCAGTTAAGACTTCTGCGATCGATTTGAAGCTGTCAAAAGACATAAGGAATTCCCAAATAGGTACAGAATTTTAAAATGATTATACTTACTTTAACAGGATCACCGAATTGATGAACTTTTTGAAGGTTGGGTTCAGCCATGTGGTTGTCATGCCCGCCGCCACCGATCGAATGGCCATAAATCACAATCTTTGAAGGAGCGACTTTTCGGGTTTGAGTCAGATAAGTCCAGGCGGTTTGCCCATCTTCGTAAACCTGCGTTTCTATTGGAAAATCTCCGCCGCTTGGCCCAAAGCCCCGATAGTCAAAAAGAACAACGGTGTATCCCAATTTATGAAATTGAAGCGCCTGACTCATATTGGAACAGATGCGTATGTTCAAGCGATCGCGTCGGGTGAAACATCAGTCGCCATCCCCTGTGCAAACCGCCGTTTCATGAACTGAGCGCCTAATCCGATCGACCACTTTTCCACAATGTCACCCCAATCACAAACGCCAAAAGCCCCACGTAGCCTACCACAAAGCTCCAATCCTGCCAGCTCCCTGAAATCATGCTGTCAAAGCTGCCCATGATGCCCTCTTACCCGATATGCTAAAGATACATACCATTGATTTGTGACGCTGATCAACCGAGTCCCTTACACGTGGTGAACGAACGATGACTCTCGCAACCGATCGTCTTTTGGTCCAAGACCTACAACGACTGACGTTAGAAGACTATCTGACTTACAACGACGGGGCTGATACCTGTTATGAATTGGTGAGTGGAGAATTAATCTCAATGAGCCTTGGTACTGGGAAGCATGGCAGAGTGACTGAGTTTATCCGTGATGAACTGAACGGCGAAATTAAGCGATCGAACCTTTTGTGGACAGCAACCGATATGAAAATCGGCATTCAGTCTCCAAGAGGAACGCGATGGGACACCTGTCGGATTCCAGACATCGTGGTTCTCCTGACCGAACAATGGGAAGACATGGATAATCGCGAAGCGGTGATTCGGCTTAATGAACCGTTTCCATTACTCGTGATTGAAGTTGTGAGTCCGTCCACCGCTTCAGACGATTACCGTGCTAAACGGAGTGAGTACGCTGTTTTAGATATTCCCGAATACTGGATTATTGATCCGATCAAAGGCTGTGTCACTGTTTGTACGCTCTTTGAGGGTGCCTATGATGATCAGGTGTCTCAAGGGGGAAGCAATGTCGTTTCTCCTACTTTTCCGTCTATTGGCCTTACTGCCGACGAGATCTTAAGCGCAAAACGATCGAGAGATCCTAAAATAGAGAAAATATAGCGTTTAATTTTGGGAGCAATCGGATGGGACTTTTTGATGACGTGAGTCAATTTCTGGAAACGCGTATTGATGAATTTCTAAAAAACAACCCTCATTTAGAACTACAAGCGCTAGATGAGAAACTATTTGAACAGGAACGCGAATCCGATCGACTCATTGTGGATCTAAAATCGCGATTGCAGGGAGTGGAATCTCAGATTCGGACCACCGCGCAGGAAATCAAACTTTGGCATACGCGAATTGAAAAAGCAAAAACGGCTCGTCGGCTTGATCTGGTGAAACCTGCACAGGATCACGAGGCTAAACTTCTTCGTGAAGGGAATCAGCTCTGGGGCCAAATGGAATTGCTGCGCGATCGCATTACTCAAAGCGAAGACCTCTGTCAGAAGATCAAAATCAGTCGTCAGGAACTAAAAATTAAACTCGAACAAGCCCGATCGCAACGAGCCGCCACCAATCCCTCAGGCTCCACCGCCAATCCTTGGGCCAACAGTTGGAGTACTCAGACGGCTCCCCGTAATTTAGATCCGTTAGAAAAAGAGTTTGCAAATTGGGAAGCGGAAGAAGAACTCCAACGTCTTAAACGTGATCTAGGACGATAGCTCAAAAAAAACTCTTCAATGGAAGAGTTAAATCTTGTTCTGTTAGAGGTTAAGTTAGCGTGCTCTTGCGCGATTGATCACGGTTTAAAAGATGATTTTCTTAGTCGAGGAACAACCGATTTGAGTCAGGTTTTGTGACAGATGGTGAAGCGATCGGAGTGTCCATAAGTATTCGATGCCAAGTGTGATGCGTGAGGTGTCGGATGTGTTGCTTCCGTGCCGTCGATCGGGTTTGTCTAGCTATGAGGGAATAAATGGATTATTCTACGGAGGAGTGATTCGAGAGGACGGCGATCATGGAACTGATCTGGGCAATTTTGGTGGCGGCGGGGAAGGCTGTCTCGGTTGATGCGTTGGTGGGAAGTACGATCGGTGGCATCGTCGGGAACCGGGTGGACGCGGGGTTTGTGGCGCTGTGTAAGGGGACGATCGGCGCGCTGAAACGGAATAATGGTGAGGCGGAGACGTTGCAGTAGGCGGTGCGGAAGTCGTTGCTGTTGGCGCAGATGTCGATCGCTCAGGATTGTCTGGAGACGTTGTTGGCAAATGATTCGGTGCAGCACTATCGGGGCGTTGCGGTTTATCAACAGTTTCCCAATGAGATCACTTGGTTGCAGCGGAATTTGAAGGCTTGGAAGGGGGAGTTGAAGAGTGGCGCGGCGATGAGTGTTGTGTTGGGGGATTTGGCGGAGGTGGAGGTGTTGTTGGGTGGGGTGGGAGGCTCTGATGGGGTGATGGGGTTGGTGCGCGATTGGTTGTGGGCTTCGATTCCAGCGGATGCTCCGCAGATTTATGTGACGCGATCGAAGCAGGCGGCGGATGGGTTGTTCGATCGGTTGGGCATGTGTTTTGCGGCGGAGATGCAGCAAAATGGGGCGGTGCGGGAGATTTTTGAGACGCAGATTTTGGTGCAGATTAGTTCTGAGCTGAAGGATCAGAGTTTGATGATTCAAGATGTGACGATCGTGGCGGTTGAAACGTTACGGCAGATGAATGAGCGGTTCGATCGGCTGGAGAGTACGCTGGGGACGGTTGCGGGGAAAGCGGTTGCGCCGAGTTTGATTGGGAGGGGTGGAGCTGTTATTGCGCCCAATCCGTTTGAGCCGTTGACAGGTCCGGTGGATGGGCGGGGTTGTTTTTTCCGCGTGAGGGGTTGGTGAGTCGGGTGTTTGAGTTGTTGAATGCGGGGAGTAGTGTGGCGCTGATCGGAGTGGCGGAGTCGGGGAAGTCTTCGCTGTTGCGGGAGATTGAGCGGTCTGCGAAGAGTCGGCTGGAGATGCCGCGTCAGGTGGTGCGGTTGGATTTGAGTCAGGTATTTGGGGATGATGATTTTTATCTTAGTACAAGACAAAAGGGTTGAAAGTTTTTAGGAGAGGGATTCATAGGAGTAACTACACAACCCAAAAATCCCTCATGACTGAGATTACCCTAATT
>JAYVVL010000362.1:0-22788 GCA_043787035.1 Synechococcales cyanobacterium | reverse complement strand
AATTTTGGACGATGCAATTGCAGCCGCAATATACCGAGTACTTCGATCGGCTGATTAGTCAGTTTGAAATCGAACATCCGACCGTACGCATTGATTGGGTAGACGTGCCCTGGTCTGGAATGGAAAGCAAGATTCTCACCGCTGTTGCGGCCAAAACGGCACCTGATGTGGTGAACCTCAATCCGGGGTTTGCGTCGCAGTTGGCGAGTAAGGGGGCTTGGCTAGATCTAAGCGATCGAATCCCGCTAGTTCAGCAGCAGCAGTATCTGCCAAAGATCTGGGACGCTAGCACCATTGATGGCCGCACCTTCGGGATTCCATGGTACTTGACAACACGGATTGCTTTGTATAACCGAGACCTGTGGACAAAAGCTGGATTTGATAGGCCGCCCGGAGATTTTGCGGGGTTGATGGCAGCGGCTCGGCAGATGAAGGCTAAAACGGGAAAATATGCGTTTTTTACCACCGTGGTGCCGACGGATTCTGGCGAGATTCTGGAATCCATGGTGCAGCGGGGGATGAGCTTGGTTGATGGCGATCGCAAAGCCGCTTTCGATACGCCGCTGGGCCGACAGGTATTTGGTGATTGGGTAAGGTTGTACCAGGAGAATTTAGTCCCGAAGGAAGTGCTGACGGAAGGCTATCGCTATGGGTTGGATCTGTATCAGCGTGGCGAAACGGGCCTTGTATCCGCCAACCCGGATTTTCTGAAAACCCTCTTGAAGAATGCACCTACGATCGCCGAAGCCACGATCGCCGTGCCTCAAATTACGGCAGAAACGGGAAAGCGTAACGTGGCCGTTATGAATCTAGTGATTCCAAAAGACACCGATCAGCCCGAAGCCGCGCTACAGTTTGCGCTTTTTGTCGCCAACAATGAGCATCAGCTCACCTTTGCCAAAGCCGCCAACGTTTTACCCTCGACCCAAGCTGCACTTAGCGATCCTCAGTTCAGCCAGCTTCCCGAAAACCCCAGCGCCGTCGATCGGGCACGTCTTGTCAGTGCTCGTCAGCTTGAAAGCGCTGAGGTCCTAGTTCCCGCCATGAAAGATCTCAAACGTCTCCAAAAAACCCTCTACGAAAGTCTTCAATCCGCCATGCTCGGACAAAAAGAAGTCGATCGTGCCCTCCAAGATGCTGCCCGAATTTGGAACGAAGGAGGCTAATCGATCGCTCTAGCCAATTTCCAAGACTAAAATTATCCGCATTACCGTTCGTTGCAATTGCGATCGGTGATGCAGGATCCGGTAGGGGCAAATGGCATTTGCCCGGTTTGTCAGGGATTCGATTGAACTACTTTACAAACAACGTCAGCAGCCACAGCACTAGGCAAATTCCCCAAGTCCGCACTACATCCCCACTCAAGGCACCACCTGGAATGGTCCCAAAAGCCCCAGCCGGGAGCAAACTCAAAATAATGACGCCCAAGAGGTAGCCCAGCACCACACCCCCGAACCCGGCCAGCACCGCAGCTCCCAGATGACGATTCTTTCGATAAATTCCATAGATTGTGCCACCCGTCGCAAGGAGCGCAATGAGATTAAAGACCTCAGTCGTGGGAGAAACAGCAGCAACAACCGCTAACGCGATCGCGACTAGCGTCGGAATCGTCAGATCCGCTGTCTCCGGCTTCGCCAAGAAATCAGACGCCGCAAAGGCCGTTGGAAGGCTTGGCATGGAAAGCTTGGGCATCCTAGACAGGTTAGACGGCGTTTTTTCCGCAAATCGGATGTCATCTGGCACCTTGATTTTGCCTTCTTGCCGGAGCTTTAGCCGCTGCATTAGCACCGCGTCATAGGCCGCTTCTATCTGCGCCGATCGCCTCGGATCGTCCGTATGTTCTTTGAGAAGGCGATCGCGAACGCTTTGAATCTCCTCAAAGCTCGCCAATTCGGTTACGCCTAATGTCTCGTAGGGACTGTGATGACTCATAGTTGTTGTAAGCCGATTGACTTTCCTATCAATTATAGGGTAGACCCGTTTCTTTGGGAGTCACTCTAGCGTTTTGACGGCTGAGTGAATAAGCCTTCTCATCATAGGTGATACGTTCTTGGCAAGGTAAGGCATGTCCGTTTTACCCACAATTCATATTGGGTCACAAAATAATCGGATCTGGATGAGGTTTCGTTAATTAGATAATTCTGGCACCATAATAATAGCTAAAAAAATAATAGCTAAAAAACAACTTTGAGCCTAGAATCAGTCTGGGTAGTGTTTTTTCGATTTTCATAAGATATTTAAACGTTAAGGTTATTGGTTATGGCTCAAGCCAAGATTCTAGTCGTCGATGACGAAACTGCAATTCGAAATTTAATCCATCGATTTCTCAGCAAGCAGGACTACCAAGTGGAGTCGGCTGAGGACGGCAAGAGCGCCCTCGCAACGTTTGAGAGCTTCAATCCTGATTTGGTCATCTTGGATGTGAATCTGCCCGATGCGAATGGCTACACGCTTTGTCAAGAGATGCAGAGTCGAACGGGCGTTTTTATTCTGATGTTGACGAGCCGGACTGATGAGTCTGATAAGGTTCGGGCCTTCACTCAAGGCGCGGATGACTACATTACCAAACCCTTTAGTCTAGTCGAACTCGGTGCCCGAATTGGTGCAATTTTGAAGCGTCAGCGCACGGTCACGACGGCAGAACAGCAATGCTTGGTGTTTAGCAATCTGGTCATTGACCCGGTTCGGCGCGAAGTGAAACTCAATGATGACTTGATTCCGTTGACTGCGCTGGAGTTTGATTTGCTCCATTTCTTGGCGGGTAATCCGGGTCGGGTGTGGCGTCGATCGGACCTCATCCAACAGGTGTGGGACTACGAGTACGTGGGCGATCAGCGCGTTGTGGATGTGCATATCGGTCAGATTCGCAAAAAGATTGAAATAGATACCAGTCAGCCCGCCTTGATCCAAACGGTTCGAGGCGTTGGGTACAAGTTTGAGTCGCCTGAGATGGTCGTCGAAGCGTCGGTTTAGGCCCGGTTCGCCGCGCAAACTGGGTTAGAGACGGTAATGGCGGTAAGCTTCGCTAGCCGCCCGATGGACTAAGGAATGGCGATACACTAGGGCGCTAAAGTCTTCGCAGTAGCCGCCGCCGATGACCGTTGCGATCGGATAGCCTGCACTAAGACAGGCACTGATCACCTGCATGTCTCGGCGATAAACTCCACTGTCGGTGAGAGCCAACTTGCCCAACTTATCGCCCACATGGAGGTCCACGCCTGCGTCGTACAGCACAAGGTCAGGCTTGACTTGGTTCAGTAGGTCGGGAAGATAGCGATCGAGGGTTTGGAGATACGCGTCATCGCCCATGCCTTGGGGCAGTCCAATGTCGAGATCACTCGTTTGTTTGGTACCAGGAAAATTAATTTCGCAGTGCATCGAAAACGTAAAGACAGACGGGTCATCTTTAAAAATCCAGGCCGTCCCATCGCCTTGATGAACGTCTAAGTCGATAATCAGAATTTTTTGGGCGAGTCCTTCGCGCTGCAAAATTCGAGGGGTAATAGCCAAATCATTAAAGATACAAAATCCAGAGCCATAGCTTGGAAACGCATGGTGAGTACCGCCTGCGGTGTTGCAAGCGAGTCCTGACTGAAGAGCGAGTTTGGCCGTAAGGACCGTGCCCCCAACCGCAATGCAGGTTCGGTGAACCAGTTCAGGTGACCAGGGCAACCCGATACGACGCAGTGCCTTAGCGTCTAACGTTCCGTCGCAATAGGCACTTACGTAGGCTGAGTCGTGGACCGTTTCGATCCAGGCTTGGGGCGCACGAGTTGGGCTGTGAAACTGTTCGGGAGTGGCAATGCCGTCTTTAAGGAGCTGATCGTGAAGCATCCGAAACTTCGCCATAGGAAATCGATGGGTCGAAGGAAGAGGCACGCTGTATTGGGGATGATAAATGAACGGGAGATCCATAAATCGCTATATTTCAACATAAGACTTTACAGTTAAGCAGAGTTTTGGACGGACTTATTGCAATCTCTTAAAAGAAGAGGCGCAATTCGTTTCTCTTTGTAAGTATTTTGGGGATCTGTCAGGGTTTTGCTTTTAGACTGATTGGAGTTTGACAAAAGCTAACTCTATTGACTGGACTAGATCACCTGTTACCATCCTAGAGAATCTGAGCGAATACCATGATCCAAACTTGTATAACCCATAGTGCTTTCATGCACTCCATGACGATCGTTTCATTTTTCGGGAGTGCCTTGGGCTTGTTTGCGCTCTACTACAACGAAGACCTTCGGGATAAGGACCTTGATCAAACGCAGTGGATGCTGTTTTCGATGGCGTTTGGGTATTGGATGATGCATTGTACGACGATCGCGCTAGTACGATGGATTCCGCAGGATTGGATGGTGGTGCTGATGGGTGTGAAGCTCACAGCTTTTGGCAGTGCGTTATTAACGTTCTCTTGTGGGCTGAGCTTGCCCTTGAATCAAATTGCACAACAAAATCAAACGGAAGAAGTATAAGACGCCCTTATCTCCTGTCTTGGAAGAGAGGGGATAAGATTTATAGTTTGGGATTAAGAATACGGGCTATTGAGCCTTCGAGTTCGGCTTGGGGGAGCGTCGTTAGAATGAAGACTTCTTGAGCTATTTTGGCCGATCGAGCGATGATTTTAAAGCCGCCTCGGATAGGGACGGAGACTCGAAGACGCAGATGAGGAACGTGAGCACGTACGGCACAGATGACGCCAGGAGTGATGGTCTGAATCGCAGTGTTATGGGTCAGTTTTTCTAGGACCGCAATCAATCCAGGAATATGAGTGGAATGATTCATGACAAGGCGGGCGGGGGACATCGGAACAGTTTTTGCTTGCGTCATGGGATGAGCTACTCCTAGAAAAATGGGATTTCAGTGATTTAAAAGCAGGCCGTAATCTAAAGCTTCCAATGACTTAAAAGCCGCGATCGGTCATCAATAGCGAACACTAGCTTGCCTCTAACGGAGCCATGGTCAGTCCTTCTAGGGTGAGCTGCATGTGATAAAGCTCAGCTTGCTCCATTGGACCCGTCCAGACGATCGCCTGTCCGTTTTGGTGAACCTGGTCTGCAAGCTTCCAGGCATGATCTGCAACCATGCCTGGGATGTAGCGCACGAGGGTGGCTACGACATGTTCAAAGGTGTTTTCATCGTCGTTTAGAACGATCACCTTATAGTTAGGATAAGGCTTGCGAACGGTTTGCGAGGTTTTTTCCGGGGTAAGAACACCCGCCGATCGGATCATCCCGGCTTGCCGTACTGCCATAACTTGATTCACCATCAGAGAATTTCCTTTGCCCGACTTTATCCATGATCTGATCCACGGCTTTTTATCACGATCGGACCCACCTTCAGTCAAATTTCTTTCGATTGAATTCGGAATCGAGCCATGAAACTTTGCCATTTACCTATTTTGCCTCACCTTCTGCTAAAAATCGATCAGACGCCGAGAAATTACATGCGGTAGACTGAATCACAGCGCCTAAAGCGCCGATACATACTGATCTATAGTGTGTCGATTTGTAAGTTTTCTTTCCTCTATAGTTTTATTGACGACATGGTTTCTTTTGCTTGGCCTGATCAATGGTTACGTCTGTTGCCCGAGTGGCTCGTTCCGAGTCATGCTGTAATTTTAGGGTTTTTGTTGTGTTTTGCTGTGGTTCACAGTGGGCTGGCAGGTTTGCGGGTTTGGGGTGAATTGAAGATTGGAGCGCGGGCTTACCGGGTGGTGTTTGCGCTGTCGAGCTTAGGGCTAGCGGTGCCGTTAATCATCTACTTTTTTAATCATCGCTATGATGGCAAAGTTTTATGGGATTTGCATGGGATTCCGGGAGTGGAGCTTGTTGTGTGGAGCTTCTCTGCGTTGTCGTTTTTGTTGCTGTATCCAGCGACTTTTAATCTTTTAGAAGTGGCGGCAATCAAGAAGCCGGAGGTGCATCTGTTTGAAACAGGGGTGATTCGGATTAGTCGGCATCCGCAAATGGTTGGGCAGGTGATGTGGTGTTTTGCTCATATGCTGTGGCTTGGGACGAGCTTTATGGTGGTGACGTGCGGGGGGTTGATTGCACACCATTTGTTTGCCGTGTGGCATGGCGATCGGCGGATGAAAGCACGCTATGGCGAGGCTTTTGAACGCGTGAAAGCTCGGACGTCTGTGATTCCGTTTCGGGCGATGCTAGATGGACGGCAGACGTTGGTCTGGTCAGAGTTCATGCGTCCGGCTTACGTGGGCGTTGCGGCTTTTGTGGCGGTGTTTTGGACCTTGCATCCAACGTTGGTGGAGTTGACGAGTCGGGTGAATTTTTAGGGACCTGAATCTTAGGGTCGCACCTGAAAATCATTGCCAATCCGAATGGTAAGGTCTGAATCGAGATCGCCTGTGGAACTCGTTTCTAGTATTCCAATGCCGATCGTCTGCTGAATAGTGTCCACCGCGTCTGGTTCGCCGCTTTGCAAGATAATCTGCGTTTGCGTCTGTGTCTCAGACCATGGATCGGTGATGTAGGTATTGTTATAGCCCGCTTTGATTAATTTTTCTTGGAGCGCTTCGGCAGCTTTGGGTTGGCTAGACGCATTTTGGATAGCAATGCGAAGCGGGGCGACTTCGGCCTCTACATTAGGGTCGGCGATCTCGAAGAAGTCTTTCATAATCCGATCGCGCTTTCGATCGTTCATGATCCAGTAGCTTTCCCGAAACTCTTTAGGATCACTAAAACGTCCCGGTAGTAGAACCATTTTGACGGCTTTCTGGTCAAGTCCAAGTCCGTAGTTGAGGATAGCGGCCATTTCCTCAAAGCTGAGATTCGTATCCACATATTTCTGCATCATTTGCAAAATTCCTGGGATTCGAGGCACCACAAAGGGACTGGCCATCTGTTCTTTGAGAGATTTTAGGAGGGTCTGCTGCCTTTGTACCCGTCCGATATCCCCCAACCCGTCGTTGCGGAACCGGGCAAATTGTTCAGCTTGATCGCCGTTAAGAGTTTGCCAGCCTTGTTTAAGATTGATCGAGAGTTTCTGGGCTTTGTCTTCATACGCCATATCCATCGGCACATAGACACGTACGCCGCCAACTTGATCGATGAGTTCTCGGAAGGCATCGGTGCTGAACCGAATATAGCGATCGATTTGAACGCCATTAAGCGCGTCTGTGACAACTTTACCTGCTAGGGCCGGACCGCCAATAACATTAGCTTGATTGATTTTAGTGGCTCCAATATTGGAGATTTCGACTTGGGTGTCTCGCGGAATGGACAGGACGTTAACGCCTTTTAGTTTCGGGTTGACGTGGATGAGCAGCATAGAATCGCTGTTTCCGGTAAAGATGGCATCGACTGTCGCGGTCGAATCTACGACGCGATCGATTCCAAGAATCAGCACATTGACGGGCCGCGTAACCTGATAGCGAAATCCATTTTTGAGGAGGTCGCCCCATAATTTTTGGCCCTCGCGAGGTGACACAGCACCGGGTAGTGGCACCGTCACCGCAACAAACGATCCGATCGTGCTGCTTACAAGGGCGACCGAAACCAACATCCCGCCACTTAATAATCGTGAACCAATCGAACTTTGGCTCAATTGCGACACCCAATGTGACATGACGTGAAAAAAAGAGTTTGGCATGGGCAGTGTGAGGCAATGTGAGGCGGAGGTAAGGGAATTGCAATGACTCGATGAACGTCAGGTGGGGAAGACTAAAATAGGAATGACAAAATAGTTCGCTACCTGTAGCGCAGCAGTTGTGCGCGTTCCTAATGTGAAATTGTCCAATGTGACTATACAAGGATAAGCGATCGTCCGTAAGCTCAGAGGGATCATTTCACTCGATCGATCCGGACGAAGCGGGTTCGATCGGTATAGACCTAAGATTTCCTACAGCGTAACGTTAACCGTTTCACTCATTTCTAAACAAATTCTGAATAGATCTTATGTCTCCATCTTCTTCTCAATCTTTACCCCTTATTTCGATTATTTTGGCCGGCGGCAAGGGTGAACGGTTTTGGCCCCTGAGCCGAAAGCATCGCCCGAAGCAGTTCCTGAGCCTTGACGGGAGCGGCAGAAGTCTCCTGCAAACCACCGCCGATCGTTTACTTGCGGCCTCCCAAGGCTGGGAGAATCTCTGGGTCGTGACTGCATCACACCTCGCCGATGGGGTCCGAGAACAGCTCCCCGAACTCCCTGAAGCGAACCTGCTAATCGAACCTGAAGGCCGGGATACGGCTCCGGCGGTGGCCTGGAGTACGTTGGAAGTTGCAAAACGCGTGGGCGATGAGGCCGTCATTGGATTTTTCCCGGCTGATCATTGGATTGCGGAACCGGAAAAATTTGTTGCGACGCTGAAAGCGGCTCAAGAAGTGGCCGTCATGACCCAATCGATTGTCACTTTGGGAATCACGCCGACGTTTCCGTCTGTGGGATATGGTTACATCGAGCAAGGCGCAAAGCTGGACGTGGCATCAAGCTTGCCAGCCTACCGGGTCGATCGATTTGCCGAAAAACCCGATCGGGCGACAGCGGAAGAATTTTTAGCGACCGGTCGCTATAGTTGGAACGCCGGGATGTTTGTGTTTCAGGCGAAGGTGGCGATCGCAGAACTGCGGCAGTATGCACCCGAAATTCTGGAGCCACTTGAAACCCAGGGAGTAGCCGCCTATCCAACGCTTCCCAAAAAGAGTATCGATTATGCACTGATGGAACAAACCCAAAAGGCCGTGGTAATCCCTGTGATTTTTGCGTGGGACGACTTGGGCGATTGGGGAGCCATTGAGCGGCTGATGCAGTCGGATTTGCCCAATGTTGAACTAGCGCAACATGTCGGTCTCGACACAACGGGATCGATTTTGTACTCAACCCAGGACGACGAGCTGATTGTGACGATCGGCTTAGACGATACCGTCGTTGTGCGGGACGGAAAGGTGACGCTAATCGCCAAAAAAGAGCGAACCCAGGAGATAAAAGCCGTTTTGAAACAGTTGCAGGATAACCCCGAGCATAGAAAGTATCTATAAAGGCTTCCACAATAGCAATTCAGAAAGGTGATTTAGAAAATTAAAATCACCCCTGTATTCTGTTAAGGCGGGATTGCGATCGTCAACATTCTAAAACTGCGGTGTTGACGATCGTGATCTAAAGATTAGATTATCTAAAGATAATCTAATCTTTAGAAAAAGTTTCTAAGTTCTCCTTGCTTAGCGGTAGTATTGTCTCTAGCTCATTATACTTTTGCTGGGGAAACGCTAGTTGGGCCGTATGACTTCTGAACCTACAAAAATTCCGTTTGCAATTACAACGCCATTGTTTTATGTCAACGACATTCCTCACATTGGCAGCGCGTATCCGACGATCGCCGCAGACGCGATCGCCCGATTTCAACGGCTTAGAGGCTACGATGTGCGGTTCATCACCGGAAGCGATGAGCATGGTCAGAAAATCCAGCGCACGGCTGAAAGCCTAGGTCGTACGCCTCAAGAGCATTGCGATATCACAGTGAAAAGCTTCAAGGATCTCTGGGAGCGCCTTGATATCCACTTCGACCGATTTATCCGGACGACGGAGCCGAAACACGCGGCGATTGTAAAAGAATTTTTTCAGCGAGTTTGGGATAAGGGTGATATTTATTTAAGCCAGCAGAAGGGATATTACTGCATCTCCTGCGAAGAATTTAAAGATGAGAAAGATTTGATTGCAGGCAAGTACTGCGACATTCATGTTAAGAAGGAAGTTGAGTGGCGTGATGAAGCTAACTACTTTTTCCGATTGTCAAACTACCAAAAGCGCCTCGAAGATCTCTATGAGTCTCAACCGGACCTAATCCAGCCGGACACCCGCCGTAATGAAGTGATGAGTTTCGTGAAGCAAGGCTTGCGGGACTTTTCGATTTCGCGGGTCAACTTTGACTGGGGTTTTCCAGTCCCCACGGATCCTACGCACATTATTTATGTGTGGTTTGATGCCTTGCTAGGATACATTACAGCGCTGCTCGAAGACGATGATGAACCCACCCTAGACCATGCCATTAAACGTTGGTATCCGCATCACACTCACATTATCGGGAAAGATATTCTACGGTTTCATGCCGTGTATTGGCTTGCAATGTTGATGTCGGCAGACTTACCCTTACCAAAACGTATTTTTGGCCACGGTTTTTTCCTGGATAACGGCGTTAAGATGGGGAAAAGCAGTGGTAATGCGATCGATCCGAATACCCTACTGGATAGATACGGCGAAGATGCAATGCGCTTCTTTTTCTTGAAAGAAATTAAGTTTGGTCAAGATGGTTCTTTCGAGGAAACTCGATTCGTTCATAGTGTTAATGATGCTCTTGCCGATAAGCTTGGAAACTTACTCAACCGCACTTTGCCTCTCGTGATCAAAAACGCTTCAGGACTCGTTCCGAATGTTACTGCGGCAGCGATCGCGGATGACAATCCCTTAAAGATTCTAGGACTTAGTCTTGGCAACCGTGTTACCAAAGCTTACGATCGCCTGATGTTCCATGAAGTATGTGAGTCAGTGATAGAACTCCTAATGGCCGGCAATGTTTATGTGAACGAGCAGGCCCCATGGACATTGTATAAACTTGGCAAAACTGACCCTGAGAAACAAATTGCAGCGCAGCACGTCATTTATGCAGTACTAGAATCGGTTCGGCTCTGTGCTTATCTGTTATCCCCTATTATTCCGAGAATTAGTACGAGCATTTATGGTCAATTAGGCTATTCAATTAACTTTGATGAATTTCCTTTAATAGATATGTCGATAGATTTCCAGACTCACACATCATGGGGAGTACTAGTCTCCGGACAAGTTTTGGGTTCTGCTCATCCAATCTTTCAGAAACTCGAACTGCCTAGCTCTTCCGTTGAGGAGCTGGGTTTTTAGAATGATAAAACGTCTTGGATTATTCTATTGGATGCTCACAAATGTTTCGCTCTAGCCATAATACATCGCAATAATACCGTCATAATACAGAGGTTCAGCACATGTTAGATCATAGCAACAGTCATTTAAATCAATCATCCGATAGCGAAATCCTTTTTTCTACCGAACAATTTCTTGAGAATCGCGGACGAGTTGCCATCTTTATTGATGGGTCTAACCTGTTTTACGCAGCGCTGCAATTGGGCATCGAAATTGACTACGCTAAGCTGCTTTCTCGTCTTACGGGTGGGTCGCGCCTTCTCCGATCGTTTTTCTATACGGGAGTCGATCGCAACAACGAAAAGCAACAGGGCTTTCTACTCTGGATGCGTCGGAATGGCTATCGAGTCATTTCAAAAGATTTGGTCCAGCTCCCTGATGGGTCCAAGAAAGCAAATTTAGATGTTGAAATTGCCGTTGATATGATGTCTTTGGTAGGTTCCTATGACACCGCTATCCTTGTCAGCGGCGATGGCGATCTCGCTTATGCCGTTAATGCTGTTAGTTATCGTGGTGTGCGCGTGGAAGTTGTTAGCCTGCGTTCCATGACCAGTGACAGCTTGATCAATGTCGCCGATCGCTACATTGACCTCGATACGGTTAAAGAAGACATCCAAAAAAATCAACGTCCCTACACCTATCGTCCTCTTTCTGCGATCGGGATTGGAGTCGAGACTGACCCTGTATAATGACAACGCTGAATTGAGAATTGAGACGGGTGAGCACTTCACCTCTTAACTCCCAATGCTACGTTCCTAATTGCTAATTCTCCCTTGGAGTCCGCCGTGAAGCCGATCACCAAAGTCATACAAATTGCTGCGATCGGCTTGGGGATCGTCGGAATGGTGGGTGGACTGATGTGGCTGTTTCGGCCCCATCCGAGTTTGAAGACTGGGAAACCGGGCGGAGATGCTGCACTCGTTGATCCGAGTTTAAAACTGACGGATGTGGACTTAGAGCAGGCCGACGAGAAGGGAAATTTGCTTTGGAAAATCAAGGCAAAACAGGCGGTTTATAATCGAGACAAAAGGGAAGGGACGATCGTCTCGTTGAAGGGAGAGTTATATCAAGACGGGAAGGTAGCGTTCAAAATATCGGCGGATAAGGGCGCGATTAAGGGTGATGGAAAAGTGATTTCCCTCGTCGATAATATTGTTGCGGTGAATGTAAAAGATGAAGTGGAATTAAAAGGAAAGGAGATGGAATGGCAGACGCAAACGAATCTGCTAAAACTCAAAAATAAATTTATTGCTACCCACAAAACGGTGACGGTCACGGGGAACGAAGGCCAATACTTTAGTAAAAAGAAACAGGCTGAATTGGTGGGGGAAATCGTCGCCCAGGTGAAAGAACCAAAGTTGAAAATGACCACTGAGAAGCTCAATTGGGATCTTGAAAAGCAACAGCTCGAAACGGTAGCAGCGATCGTCATTGAACGGAGAGTAGACGGCGATCTCCTCGATCGGGCAACGGCTGAGAAAGGCTCCTACAATCTCAAATCTAAAGTCGCAACGCTAAACAAAACCGTTCAAGTTACCTTGGCCAAACCCGAAGTCAAGCTAACCGGGGATGAACTCGCCTGGGATATTGGGAAGCAGTTTATCATTGCAAATAAACCCCTTGAGGCCTATGGCGCAAGTGAACAGATGACGGTCAATGCTGACAAGGGCGAGTATTGGGTCAAAGACAAAGTTGCAATTCTCACTGGAAATGTGCGCGGGACGAGTCAAAAAAATTCTTCGACGATAGCAACCGATAAGCTGAACTGGTTTTTAGAGAAACAAGAATTTGAAGCGACGGGAAGCGTGGTGTATCGTCAGCCAAATCCCGACCCCAAAAATCCCATTACGAATCTGGTCGGCAAGTCAGCAAAAGGCAGCTTAACGAATGAGCAGGTGACGATCGAGGGTGGACCCAATGCCGACGATCGCGTGGTGATCGACATTGTTCCAAACCTGTCCACGCCGTGATGTTTCACAACGATTGATCATAAAGTTGAGAACAAAGGGCCGCTGCGAGTAGATAATAGCAACTTGTTGTGCTTGGACTATGCCACCCGTGAAATCAAATCACTCGTTTCTTCAGGTTTTTGCTAGTCGTAAGATGGTGACGCTGTTACTACTGGGCTTTTCGTCGGGTTTGCCGTTTGCGCTGGCGGATGATGCGTTTAAGGCTTGGATGACCCAATCTGGCTTTGATGTAAAGACGATCGGGTGGCTGAGTCTGGTGAGCTTGCCTTATTCATTGAAGTTTCTCTGGTCGCCGCTGATCGATCGTTTTAGAGTGCCGCTGCTCGGACGACGGCGCGGTTGGATTTTGGCGACTCAGATTGCACTGGTGGGCGTTGTTTTTGCGTTGGCCGGACAGATGTCGGCGATGGTTGGGCTGGATGCGGCGGCTAAGACCACGGCACTCAGCGGTGTTGCGATCGTGGCGGTTATCATGGTGTTCTTAAGTGCGACACAGGATATTGCCATTGACGCCTATCGATCGGATGTGCTCCACCCTTTGGAAGTGGGGGCTGGGGCTTCAGTGATGATTTTGGGATACCGGCTTGCGATGCTTTCCACGGGGTGGTTAGCGTTTAATCTGGCCGATCGGCTGGGTTGGGCAGCCGTTTATGGGGTGATGGCGTTGTTCATGGGTGTGGGCATTTTGGGAACGTTGTTCGCACCCAATCCAAAACAGGATGAACAAGCTCCAACAACGCTGACCGATGCTGTAGTGCAGCCGTTTCTGGAGTTTTTTCAGCGAATGGGGGTCCAACGGGCGATATTGGCGCTGCTCTTCATTATTTTGTTTCGATTAGGCGATGCGATGGTCGCGAAGATGGCGATTCCATTTTTGGGGGCGAAGGGGTTGGGATTTAGTGACGGGGATATTGGGACGATTCGGCAGGGGATGGGATTGATGGCGACGATCGTGGGGACGTTGTGTGGTGGTGCGGTGCTGAGTCGATTAGGAGTTAATCGATCGCTGTGGATTTTTGGTGGGTTGCAGGCGGTGAGTAATTTGGGGTATTGGGCGCTGGCGATCGTTGGTAAGGACTACACGGCGCTAGTGTTGGCGATTAATGTGGAGAATTTTTGTGGTGGACTCGGGACTGCTGGATTTTTGGGCTTTTTAATGAGCTTGTGTAATCCCAATTTTTCGGCCACGCAGTTTGCGCTGTTGTCGAGCTTGATGGCGGTGGGCCGGGATGTGATTGCGGGTCCGAGCAGTGGGGAATTTGCGCAGCGGCTCGTGTTTTCAGCCAATGAGGGATTAGCAGGCTGGGCAAATTTCTTTTTGATAACGATATTGGCAGCGCTGCCGGGAATGATGCTTCTTCCGTTTTTTGCCCCATGGAACAGTGATGAATGGTCCTGATATCCAAGGCTGGATTTTTGAAACTAATCCGTTATGGTAAATTCAATCTAAATGCTTCAGTTTTTATGGTTTACCACTTGCCAAAAAACGAATCCGATGGAACACTTCTGACAATGACTGCTTCCGGACAGCAGTCATTGTTATGAAATTATCGATCGAGAATTACTCGTGAAGCGGGCACCGCATTGGGGACATCAGCGAACCTGTGGCAATGCCCATGCCAAACTTAGGAATTGGTCACTGGAAACAGGACTAGGGGAATCGGTTCAAGCGCCGGGATTGATTTTTAGTGATGCAGATAACGTGATTCCCGACGTGGTTTGGATTAGTAAAAATAGACTTTCAATGGGACTAGATGAATCAGGGCGTTTAACCATTGCACCAGAACTCATTATTGAAGTTTTGTCTTTTGATGTTGAGAATGAACGTCGCGATCGGGAAATGAAGCTCAAACTTTATGCAGAACGAGGCGTGCAGGACTATTTGATTTTAAATTGGCAGGTTCAACAAGTCGAAATATATCGACGCCAAACCATAATGCTGAAATTAGTAGAAACACTGTTTGGTTCTGATCCATTGACGTCGCCGTTATTGCTTAATTTTGGTTGTTCGATCGATCGGTTATTTCTGTGAAGGGTAATCAGACCTATTTTCTCAACTCCAAAATCCCAGCTAAGTTCAACACAAACCCCGGCATAATCTCATCGGCTGAAAGTTCGGTGGGGGAGTTGAGGATGTCGATCGACATCGTCCCCCGGTAGACTTCTACCCTCTGCTTCTCTGGGTTAATTAACCAACCTAAGAGCAAGCCATTCTCGACGTATTCCTGCATCTTCAAGCGCAGATCTTCAACTTCATCCGAAGGAGACTTCAATTCCACGATGAAATCAGGACACAACGGCACCCATTTCTTGCGTTGATCCAGCGTAAGTGCATTCCAGCGAGATTGACTCACCCAAGCGGCATTAGGCGATCGAATCGCCCCATTAGGCAATCGAAACCCCGTCGAAGAATCGTAAAGATGTCCTAACCGAGCCTGACGATTCCACATCCAAAGTTGTCCATTTAGTTCGGCGTTCCGTTCACCTGTTTCGCCACTCGTTAACGCCATGATGACCAGACTTCCTCGCGCACTGCGTTCAAACTTTAGATTGCAGTTATTATGACAAATCTGCTCAAATTGAGCATTGGTTAGCTCCAACGTCGGCTGAAGATTGACGGTGACAACCATGGGTAAAGTTTCCTTAAGGCAGGTTATTTCTACTTTAGCGTTTTGCTGGTGAATCGAATGAATCAAGGGAAATCAGCGATAATAGAATTCAATGTTTTTGAGCGCCCTAAGCCGCAATCCCATCAGACACCTTTGATAGTGAATGATCGTTCTGAGCTTGCCAATGACTCGAATAAAAATCGATCGATCGGGATACTCCAATGCCTTTTGCTGTTCTAAGAGTTGGGCACGCTGGTTTTGAGCGCTCATACACATCTGTGTTGATGGCGCAAGTTTATCTTTAAAGAAGCAGATGGATTCAAGCTCATCGCGGCGAATGCTTAAGCCCACTTTGGCCGCTGCTAGCCCGATCGTGCTGCCCTCCCCTCGGCAATGTCCCCACATCTCCAAGTAGGCTGATATCTTGGCCCATTGGTCTAAAAATTCCAGCTCTTTCCCCTGATCTCGCGCCACCACAAATAAACATTCATGGACAAAGCTGATGTCTTCTAACTTCAGTCCCAACTTCTGTGACACTTTGCGCAGCAACCCAATCTCAAATTCATTTTTATTGTGCTTGACAATATTGGCCCATACAATCTTGGCAGTAATGCCCGGTTGCCAGACTAAACCAGCGGGAATCGCAGCCAGAATCCGCATATCCGCATCTACAAAAATACAGGCTTCAAACAAACTTAGCGATCGCTTCAATACAAACTGCTTATCGTGATAGCAACCCAGCGTTTGTTGTTGATGCTCAAAGGCCAACACGTTTGGACAATGTTGAAAGGCTTGGGGTCGATCGGTGAGAATAAGGATCTGAATAGACGGCGCATATTGAGCTAAGTCCTGGGCCAGCGTGAGCGCAAGATTGCGATAGTTTTGGCCTAGGGCCAACGTGCAAAAGCAGTAGGTGGTGTTTGAGATTAAAGTCGTCATAAAGCACGATTAACAGGCGAATGAGTTCGGCAACAGATTGGATTCATCTTTGCCTCAGGATGCCCAACCTGTTCCGAGCCTAACGGAGGTGTTCCTACTCTAGTGTCTCAATTTGCCGTAATGCATCTTGAGCCGCTGCTTTTTCCGCAATTTGCTTACTGTGTCCTGTCCCCCGACCATAGAGCATTCCACGAATCAACACTTCACAGACAAAGGCTTTAGCATGATCAGGTCCCGAGGAAGAGACGATCGAATAGGTGGGCATTTGCTGGTGTTCAACTTGGGCATAATTCTGGAGCAAACTTTTGTAATTGACCCGAGGCGCAGTCTCCGCTAAGCGATCGACGACCGATTCAAACAGGGGTTCGAGGTAAATCCGAATCGCTTCAATTTCGCCTTCACAGTCTAAATAATAGGCTCCAATCAATGCCTCAAACGTACTGCTCAAAACGCTCGATCGCTCATGAACTCGATCGCGTTTTGCGCCTTTTCCAATTTTTAAATACTGGGCCAAATCCAGTGCCACCGCAAACTCGGCGACCTGAGCTTCATTCACCATCGCCGCCCGCAACGTCGTTAAGTCCCCTTCATTTTTGCTCGGGAAATATTCATACAAGAAATCTCCAGTCACAAAATTTAGGACGCAATCTCCTAGAAACTCTAGCCGCTCGTTGCTCAGACCGGGCTGTCCAATTTCATTGGCATAGGAACGATGCATCATTGATTGCTCAAAGAATGCCGCATTTCTAAAGTGAGGAAGACGATGGAGCGCAGACATGATAGCGGTGACTACAGGATTTATAAGAGGTCTACACAGGGTTTATACAAACCACATTAACGGTTTTATTGTAAAGGTCTTTCACCAATCCGTGTGCGATCGTTCCTCAATGACCTGCTGATACACTTGTTCTGTTTGACGTGCGAGTTGGACCCAGCTAAATCGCTGCAACAAATCCTGATAAGCGTTTTCGACCAGATAGTTAGCATAGTCCGGGTTTTTAAGAATTTCTAAAATGCTATGGGCAATAGAATCTGAATTGTTCACTTCAGCAATCATCCCGGTCTGGCCATGTTTTACGACTTCCGGCATTCCGCCCGTATTCGAGACGACCACTGGAACGCGGGCTGCAAAACTCTCTAAGGCCACAATGCCAAAGGGTTCATAAAGACTGGGGAAGACAGCACAGCTTGCGATCGCTTGAAAAGGATCTAGGTCTGAATCGGGCATAAATCCGGTAAACAGACAGCTTTGTTGAATCTCTAAATCCCACGTAAGCCGCTGCAAACTCTCCGTGTTTCCACCGCCAATAATCACAAATTTTACCTTCCCGCCCATCGTCCAGATGACCTGCGGGGCGGCTTGGAGCAGATTGCGAATCCCCTTTTCGTAGGTAATCCGTCCAACATAATAGACAATTTTTTCATCCTCACGAGCAAACTGATTGCGAAAGCGCTCAAGATCGAAGCTGGGGCTAATTTGTTTCTTTTCGGGGCGGATGCCGTTGTAAATGACATCAATTTTGTCCTCGGGCGTGTAGAGTGAATGATTGACCTCGCGCTTCATGTATTGACTACATACAATCACATGCCAAGATTCATGGGCTAGCCGATTTTCCTGATAATGAACGTGGCATTGGATGTCGGTGTAAATGCCGTTGTTCCGACCATGTTCGGTCGCGTGAATGGTAGAAATTAGAGGGATCTTAAATCGGTACTTGAGGGCGATCGCCGCGTCTCCCACAAGCCAATCGTGAGCATGAATCAGGTCAAATTGCGGACTCTCAGCATCTTGGGTTTGGATTAAGTCGCCGCCATAAACGCCCATGCGTTCGTTCATCTGCCCAATCCAATGGAAAAAGCTTTTGCTTTCACCCACCGTAATGCGATGGATGTGAATACCCTCTACTACTTCATAGCTTAGCAAGTGACCCGACTGTACCGTCAGGATGTGAATCTCATGGTTGAGTTTGTGCAGTTCTGGATAAAGCTCAGCAACGTGACGAGCAATCCCACCGACGATGCGAGGCGGAAATTCCCAAGTCAAAACCAAAATTTTCATAGCTTAGGTCGCCAACCTCTCACGCTTTTGGAATGGTTTGACTATACCCCACTAGAACCGATCAGCCAAAAATATAGGGTTCAACCATTCCAATCTTAACGTGGGTAATACTAGAGTTGCATTTTTAGGGTGTATGATTTCCACCGATCGCCCGAACGATCAACTTCGGCATTGAATCGATCGCAGGAGGGATTGAGCTTGCTGCTGCGCCCGTGGTCCCGTGGCCAAAATGCGAATGCTCTGATCGTACTCTTTATCATAGCGTTGGGTCACAACAGACAGTCGATACTCGATCCCAGGCACACTCACCCCTTTCACCCCTGGTCCTGCTTCAATCCAGTTTCCTTTGCGACTCTCTAGCTCCGTCTCATGGGTGCAGTAGGTAAACGCATCGGTTTGGGTTTTGAGTCCGTCTTCCCAAGTGCCGCTCCAAGCCGCTGCCGCTCCCATTTCCCGCATAAATTCAGACGTCCGTTCTGTTCGATCGACCGGAGATTTTTGAACAAATAGTCGAAGTTGAGGATCGAGCTTGCGATCGCTGATGACGGCAAAAGATTCGGCTCCGATGCTGAGTCCGACCGTGCCTTCAGAGGTTTGGGGAAACTTATAGAACACGACACGCTGGGCGATTTTCTCGACGCGCTGGGTTTCATTCATGTTCGTCAGCAGCTTATGACCGAGTCCGACAATCGCCGCGCCAATGAGTCCCACGCCACCGAGGGTCACGCCAACCACTTCAAGCCATTTTACCAAAGGATTAACAATCGTATTCTGAGCAGGGCTTTCAATCTGCGCTGCGGTTTTTCCGTTGGGCGGTTGGACGATTAGTGCGGGATGAGAAGGGTCCTGAGTCATGGTGTCTTGAGTGAGGGTGTCTTGGGTGATGATTTAAAGGATGGATTGGATTGGATTGGATTGGATTCAATCCTTGATGTCTACCCTAGATCGATTCCTAGGAACCGATCGAAAAACCGACTGCGCCAAAGGACGCGCAAAATTAAGCCCCACTCCAGCGCCACCGCTAGGAGGAAGACAATATCCGCACCACTCAGCGTCGCCAGCTCGAAGAAATCCCTCAAAACTGGATTGAGTAGGGTAATTAAGGTAAGTCCAGTCAGGACAATGGCGCTGATGCCATAGCGCCAATCTTTGCAAACTGGCTCACCGCCGCCGACAAAAAATTGTGTCGGCGGTTTCAAGAATGGCAATAGTAGCAAGTGACAGAATACCAACACGGTGACCAATGCTGTACGCGGTAACGTATAGTCAGCCGCAGAAATCCGCGCACCGGGCGGGAGATCCAAAATGGCTCGCACTAAAAACAATAGATAAACAAATAGTGCGACGATCGTCATCGTGATGGTCGCCGGGACAATAAAATGCAATAGCGATCGCATCAGGCTCCGACGTTTTTGGACAACACCCGGTATAGCCCAGAGGGGAAACGCCGCTGTGGGTAAACCGACGCCGTAAAGGGCAAGCAGGGCACTTTGTTTGTTGAGCAGTGGGAAGCTGTCCGTTACCATCGCGATGGAAAAGATTAATATCGTAACGCACCCAATTCGCACTAGAAATAACGCCAGCGAATCCCGAATGCCATTATGAATCCGTTGCCCTTCCAAGAGCGCCTGCGGCAGAGACGCAAACGAGTCCTTGAGTAACACAATATCAGCCACCGATCGAGTTGCTTTACTGCCGCTTTCCATGGCAATACCGAGGTTTGCTTGTTTAAGTGACAGCACATCATTGACGCCATCTCCAATCATAGCGACATATCGTTTTTGATCCCGCAATGCCTTCACCAGCGCCGCCTTCTGTTCTGGCGTAATCCGCCCAAAGATCGTCGCACTTAAGGCTGTCTGCCGAAATTCAGCCTCACCCATGGCCGTCAAGTCTAAGCCCGAGACGATTTTGAGATCGTCGTCTATGGGCAGTCCTGCCTGTCTAGCGATCGAGGCCACAGTGTCCGGATTGTCGCCTGAAATCACCTTGAGTTCGACGCCTGCGGCGCGGAATTGGCTCAGAGTTTCGGCGACGTTAGTCCGAAGTTGATCGCTAAAATATAAAATCCCCAAGGGTTTAATCAACGGCAATGTACAGGCTTCGTCGTTCATCCAGTCCGTGGCAGCGCATTCGCCAAACATCAGCACCCGCAAGCCCTGCACTGTCCCCTCGTCTAGAACCGATCGCATCTCTTTCGTGTACTCTATTGCGTCTTCTAGCATCTCCGGCGCACCCAAGATGTAGGCAGTTTTATTCGCATTCTCGATCGAATCCGGTTGATTTAATGCGATCGCGCTCCACTTCCGGGCGGACGAAAACGGAATCTCAGCGTTGACCGTTTTTGGCGTTCCGGGGCACGCAATGGCTAGGGCTTCTGAGGTTTTATTGGGGGCCGTGGTGTTGTGGGCATAGTCGCCCATGATTTTGCGCAGGTCCAAGTCTGAAATGCCGATCGGATGGACGGAGTGAAGATTGATTTGATTGGCCGTGAGCGTTCCCGTTTTATCGACACACAGCACATCTACGTGGCTTAGGGACTCCACCGCATTGGCCTGCTGAATGAGGACGTCTTGGCCCAACATCCGCACCGCGCCTGTGCCGTAGGCCACTGTAATCGCAATGAGTAGCCCCGCCGGAACCAGCCCCGCCACCACCGCTGCGTGCTGCACAATGTCCGCAAAGCTATAGGTGCGGCTGAAAAAGCTAATCCCGACTAGCAGCCACAAAAAGCACGACACCATCAGCAGCGCCCGAATCACAAAGTTAATTTCTCGCTGCAACGGCGTCAGCACTTTGCGAAACGATCGCGCCCCTATAATCAGCTTGTAGGCCACGGTGTGAGTTCCCACCTGCGTCGCCTCGAAGTAGGCCATCCCACTGACGCACGTCGTCCCCGAGAACATCTGGTCGCCTTCGGTCTTGACAATGAGATCAGATTCTCCTGTCAGGAGTGACTCATCCACCTCCACTTTGCCTTCCCCTACAATGATGCCATCGACAAGGATTTGATCCCCCGATCGCAGGGCTATAAAATCGCCCAGCACTAGGTCATCGGGCACAATTTCAAGCTCCTTCCCCTCCCGAATGACGCTAGCGGTGGGGCGTTGAAGGAGGGCAATTTCGTCTAATTTTTGCTTAGCCCAGATTTCTTGGACAATGCCAATTATGACGCCCGTCAGAATCACAACGGCGACTAAAATCGCATCGCCATAGCGCCTCAGTGCAATCATGATCGCACTGAGCGAAAAGAACACCATATTGATAAAGGTGATTAGATTTTCCTGGAAAATTTCCCAGTACGATCGACTAGTTTTGATTTTGACATTATTACCCTGTCCCGCCGCTCGGCGGCGCAGTACTTCGTCATGGGTCAATCCGGTAGGAAGCGTAGACATGGGGGTAACGGGTTAATTGGGAAGTGAAACGATCCATCTGACGATACGTCTATTAATGTCCATTATTGTGGCATAGGAAAAGATAGATGGTCAGTGTCGTAGGTCAGGGCCTGTTTTCTCATCGCCCTCTAAGATCAAACTTCAAATTAATCGAGTTGGGTCCGGAAACCTTTACAGGATTTGCGTGAAAATAATAAGCCTTTGCAAAGAAAACCTTTACCTAACCCTATCAACCTATGTCTCGCTTTGGATATACCCTTCCGGTTTTTGCAGTTGCAGCGGCGAAAGCAGCACTTCTGCACCTCTATCCCCATCTGAATGATTCGATTAGTAATAAGCCCCACACCAGTAACCTCCGATCGGTGTCCCTTAATCTCCTTGATGACAGCGGCACCGCAGACATTCCGATTCAGCAGGTGGCCCGGATTGGACCGAATAGTGCGCTGGGCATCACCCTCAGCGATCCCGGTGATAATTTAGACCTGACGCGCAACACGCCGATTTGGGCACAGGTGGAGATGCAGGTCCGATCGCCGGATGGACTCAATGCGCTGATTATAGAGGGCGGAGAAGGACTAGGGCGATCGATCGTCGAGGGCGAACCTGCCATTTACCAGTATGCCAAACGTTTATTTGCGGCAAACCTAGAGCCGCTTTTATCGCTGGAGCAAACACTCAAGATTACGATTATTCTGCCAGAAGGACGTATTTTGGCCGATCGGACCTCGAATGCCGCTTTTGGGATTGTCGAAGGCTTATCGCTGCTCGGTACCAGCGGCATTTCTAAACCCCTGTCTGCCGAGCAGCATTTTGTCGAATACCAGCACATCCTCAGAGACAAAGCTGCCCGATCGCCCGATCTCACGTTTTGCATTGGCAGCAATGGATTACGTGTTGCCGATCGCCTT
>JAYVVL010000361.1:0-9128 GCA_043787035.1 Synechococcales cyanobacterium | reverse complement strand
GCGAGGACCAAGCGCTGTTTGGCATCGTCCAAGGCGGGGAATTTTTAGATCTGCGATCGGAGTCGGCGAGACAACTCGTTGCCTTAGATTTGCCCGGTTATGCGATCGGTGGCGTCAGCGTTGGGGAATCGCCCGAAATGATCGATCGCGTGGTGCAGCATACGGCCCCGCAACTTCCCAACAATAAGCTGCGCTACTTAATGGGCGTCGGCACCAAGCGCGAAATGGCACGGGCAATTTCAGCGGGGATTGATGTCTTTGATTGCGTCATTCCGACCCGGCTTGCTCGCCATGGAAATGCCATTACAGGGTCCCATCGATGGAACATCAAAAACACCCAGTTTCGCGAAGATTTCAGGCCGATCGATCCAACCTGTTCCTGTTACACTTGCACCAATTTTAGCCGTGCTTATCTCGGTCATTTATTTCGAGCGCAAGAAGTACTCGCCTACACACTCCTATCCATTCACAACATTACTGAACTCGTCCGATTTACCCAGGAGATTCGGCGATCGATTCTAGACGGAACTTTTGCAACGGAGTTTGCAGACTGGATCGTTCCAGTGGAAAGCTAGACTTCAGTTGCGCGAGTTGAGATCTCAACAATCCGATCGACCAAAGCCCCCAACCACAAATCAAAAAACAGCAATTGATCGCCCCAGATCCCTATTCAAAACGATCGTTGCCCCAAATGTTGATCTAAAAGCTGCAAAGGTCCGGAATGTAGTTTTTTGCTGGTGTAGGATTGAGGGAAGTCCGATCGTTTTTACCTACTGCCATGACTGAAGAACAAGATAAATCGTCCGAAATCAAGCCTGCGAACGCGAATCCAAAGCTTCAAGATAAGCTTGCAGAAATGATCGTGCCTGTATTAATGGCGGGTGGGTTGTCTGCTGGAAGTTTGGGAGCATTTTGGTCCTTGTTTAGGGAGAGTGATATTTTGAAGGCGATCACATCGCTTGCAATTGGTGGTGGGATTAGCTATGGCGCGAGTTTGTTAGGGCCTGTGCATCAAGGGAATCAGCGTCGGTTTGGGAAAGCGGGAAACTGGATCGATCGTCGAATTGATGGGGCGATCGAAGCGATCAAATGGAAGCTGTCGGGTTGTAATACTCAGTATTTACAACGTCAGGGGGAACGATGTCAGGAATATTATGGGATTGATGTTGAGGATTTTAAGCAACCGGAAGGGATCTTGCAGGTAAATCTTGATGAGGTGTTTGTCCCGCTGAATTTGGATTTGTCAATGGGAGAGTTTGGAGGACGGTTAGACCGATCGCAGCGGGAACAGACCTTTGAAATTTGGGATTTTTTGGCGCAGGTGCGGAAGGTTCCGAGTTATCGGTGGATGTCGATTTTGGCAGAGGGTGGATCGGGAAAGACGACGTTGTTGCGCCATGTGGCTTATGAGTACGCAAAAGGACGACATCGGAAACATCGATCGCCTAAGCTGTTGCCGTTTTTGTTGTATTTGCGAAAGTGGCGCGATGTCATTGCGGAGAATCCTGAGATGACGTTGCCGGAACTGATGACGCAACATGCGCGATCGTTGCGCGGCGGAAAGGAGTTGAAGTTGCCGCAGAATTGGGCGTACGATCGGCTGCAATCGGGGCAGGCGCTGATTATGTTTGATGGCTACGATGAAGTGTCGAAGTCTCAGCGGAAACAGGTTGCGGAATGGATTAGCGCACAGACGAATTTGTATCCGGATGCGGTGTTTTTGATCACATCTCGTCCGAGTGGCTATGACGATTTTAAAAATTATGCGGCTGAGATTCCGACGACGCTGCGGGTGCGAGAATTTGAGAAGGGGGAACGGGATGCGTTCATTCGGAAATGGACGATCAGTCAGGAAAAGCTGTTTCGGATGAATCAAATGACGGCAGCGGCGCGACATGATGCGGAACAAAAGGCTGCTGATTTGATTGCTCAGATTGATGAATCGTCGGAACTTCAGAAAATGTCCGCTAATCCATTGCAATTGAATTTGATTGCACGAGTTCATAAGTTTGCAAATGGCGCACCGTTACCGACGCAGAAAACCAGACTTTATCAGGAGATCTTTGATTTGCAGCTTGGCGCAAGGCCCTTGGCAAAACGGGTGACAATGGTGCTGGAGTCATCCCAAAAACGGCAGCAGGTGCTTCAGGTGGTGGCGCTGGAGATGTTACGATCGGATGCCGTAGTGCAAGTCGAGAGAAATCAGCTTTTGGATTGGATTCGATCGCCGCTTGCGAAGATTGATGAAAGTGTGAATCCAGAAGATTTTCTGAATCAAGTGGTACAGATTTCGGAGTTGATGTATGAAGCAGAAGCAGATGAGTTTGCCTTTTCTCATTTGAGCTTTCGGAATTATTTGGCGATGTTGGAATGCTTGTGGCTGGAGAATTTGGATGAAATTATTCCGATGTTTGGATCGGATGGATGGCGCGAGACGATTTTGATGTTGAGTGCGCGGTTGAAACCGATCGTGCTTCATCAGTTGGTCCAGCAGGTTTGTCGATTGGATGCTGACAACGTGTATTTGGCGTATGACTGTTTGGTGCGATATCCAAATCAAGAGAAGATCGATCGGGCTTGGATTGACGAGTTGCAGGAGTTTAGGTATGCGAAGTTAGAGCGATTGCTGAAAGAAGGTGAATGGCAGGATGCAGACCGATCGACATGCAACATAATGATGCAAGCTTGGGGAAAAGATTTTGGTGATCGGATTAGTCCCGATATGTTGAGGGAATTTCCCTGTTGGGATTTGCAGAAAATCGATCGTTTATGGGTGAAATACAGTGATGGTCGATTTGGGTTCTCAGTACAGAAAAAGCTCTGGGAAATGTGTGGAAATCCAGGAAGATTTCCTATCAAAGAGGATAAGGAGAAGTGGGATAATTTTTGGATATTAGTGGGCTGGAAGGAGGACAATAGTTTTATAGACCAACTTATTTTTTCACCTTCTAGTTCTCCAGTGGGAGAGTTGCCGTATTTTTTGAGGTTTGTTGGAGGTCAGGACTTTTGGGTTGCTGCTTTTAGCTTTGCTCTGTACTCGCGTAACGACCTATAGAACTTAACATTCGAGAAATTAAGAATTAAGAATGTTGAATTGAGAAGCACGATGCGGATGAATGAGCATCAAACTGAACGCAATGCTAAAATGAACTATCTCTATCGTTGTAGCAAGAGGCGATCGCGATGACTACTCTCGACCTCATTCAATCCAGGCTCTCCGATCTCGACGAATCCACACTCCAACAAATCTATGCGATCATCCAACAATTGTCTCCAACTGTAAGTTCAAACCCTGGACTCCTCAGTCAACTACGCCAAATCCAAATAGACACTTCTTCTGAACAATCTGCCTTAGAAGCAGCAGGCGATCTGGTCGGTTGCGTTGAAGGTCCATCCGACCTCTCTACAAACAAAGCTTACATGGCAGGATTTGGACAATCATGATATCTGGGGCGATCGTTGATACAGGTGCTTTAGTTGCGCTGATTAACCGCAAGGATACTCACCACCTCTGGGCAAGAGAAGTCTGGAAACAACTGTGTCCGCCGCTTTTGGTCTGTGAGCCTGTCATCACCGAAGCTTGTTTTTTGCTTCAGGATTTGCAGAATGGAGAATCCAGCATTTTGCGGCTTCTCGAAACAAATGTGATTCAGAATGCGATCGATCGTCTCATGCAGCGCTATCAGTCCGTCCCAATGTCGCTTGCGGATGCTTGTTTAGTAAGAATGTTAGAACTTTATCCTAATAGCTCAATTTTGACACTAGACCAAGATTTCTATATCTATCGCAAACAAGGAAATCAATCCATTGACGTCATGATGCCAAGGAAGTCATGAAAGATAAATCGGTAACGTAACCATGCTCTCCCGAACCAGTTCTGCCGCATGGGCGATCGACGCTTGAAGATGTTCCGATCGCGCGGACGGATAGCTTGCCAAAATCTCTTCCGTTGTCAAACCTGTCGCCAAATTATCCAAAACAACCGAAACTAAAATTCGAGTCCCCTGAATACAAGCTTTCCCATGACAAATCATCGGGTCACTCACAATATACTGCTGCCAATCCATCATCATTGGTACCTCGATCGACGCCTTCAACATATATTTCACCTCGATTGTCCTTCGATCGACCCCCACAACATCCAACAGAAAGACGATCGAAACCAACAATCGATCGACCTTTTCAGAATGAGATGACCTGGAGAAGTTCTTCATCAGGTATCCGGTTATACATCAAGACTTCGCTGATTAGGTTATATACTGTCTGTAGCATCTGGATACTGTCTGTAGCATCTGGATACCGTCTGCATTAAAGATTCCTCAACTGGAGATCATTTATTATGTCGATCGCTGCCATTCAAACTATCTACGATCGCCTGCACGCGATCGATCAAGTCGATCTCGTTACTAGCGCTCTCTACCGCCAACGCGCTCAAGAAATTCTCGCTGATCTCGATATCAATTTCAACTCGCGACAACTTATTGCCGATCGGCTGAACGAAGCCAATCAATTGCTAGGGATGTCATCCGTCAGAAATAGCGATCATAGTTACTAGGTGATTTCTAGGAATGAGTTTATTGGAGGCCCCCAACCCCCAATTCTGGGGGCTTTCGGAATCATGTTCTCCCAGACTTTGGAGCTAGGGGGCTTGCTTCTACGCTGAAGAATGTCACTGCGGTATTGCCGTACTTCTTCTCTCGGCACACGATTAGTCCGTCGCAGGCGATCGCTCGTCCGGGTGAATGTTCGACTGCGCATTCACCATGGTCTGCTAATAGTTTAAATTCAACGATCGCCGCTAAAACAGGGTTGTACAGGTCCCCTTTGTAGGGCGGATCGAAGTAGATTCGATCGAACTGTTGCCCCGCGAGTTTGTCTAAAGTCTTCACCACGTTGCCTCGAATTACTGAAGCAGTTTGAGAGTCTTTTGCGACTCGTTTCCAATTTTTTCGAGCGATATCGCAGGCGTCTGGATTTTTTTCAATGCCCACTGCAACCAACGCTCCACGACAAAGCGCTTCAGCACCCATCGCTCCACTTCCCGCGCACAGGTCCAGCCACCGACACCCATCTATGGTCCCTTGCCAAATATTAAACATTGCCTCTCGAACTTTTGAAGTCGTCGGACGCATTTCATCGCCTGGAAGGGTGTCAATTAATCGATTGCCGTAAATTCGTACACTCATCCCACACCTTCTAAAAACGCATCAAAACTCGATCGATCGCTCATCGCCACCTGCGCTCCCACTTTCGTCGTGGCCAACGCCCCAGCAGCACATCCCCAGCGTACCGCATCCACATCCGTTTTTCCCTCGCACAGTGCAACCGCAAACGCCCCCGCAAACGCATCCCCCGCCGCCACTGCATCGATCGCCTTTACTTGAAATGCGGGAACCCAAAATGTTTCCAATTGTGAATCCGTTGAAGCGATCGGCGATCGCAATTTCGAATAACTTGCTCCTTTTACACCCAACTTAATAATTACGTTTCGGACCCCCTGACGATGTAAAACTAAACTCGCTTGCATTGCCGTTTCCACATCCCTCACCTCAAATCCCACCAACTGGCTCGCCTCAGTCTCATTCGGAATCAAGAAATCCACAAACGGATAACAGGCGGCGATCGACTCCTCCCGCACCGGGGCCGGGTCCAACACGACGGTCACACCCATCTCGTGGGCCACTTGCGCGGCCTGTTTTACGGCTTTCACGGGCACTTCCAGTTGCAATAACAAGACCTTTGCCCCAACCAATCGCGTTTTCAATCGCTCAACATCAGACTCATCCAACCGATCGTTCGCCCCATACACGCCCAAAATCTGATTCTCTCCCGACTCCGCCACCGTAATCACCGCTACACCCGAATGCACCCCCGGTTCAGTTGTAATCCCATCCGTCTCCACCCCCACCGCCGTCAACCCCGCGACTAGCTCCGTCCCCCACGCATCATCTCCCACTCGCCCGATCATTTTAACGACTGCTCCTAACTTCGCTGCGGCCACGGCCTGATTGGCACCCTTCCCTCCGGCGGTCGTGAAAAACGCGCTGCCCATCAGGGTCTCCCCCGGCTTCGGCAACCGCTTCACCCGCGTCACCAGATCCATGTTCAAACTTCCAAACACCACAACTGACATAAATAATTTAAAGATAATTTAAATAATACGTTCTGCTCTTGAGTCTAGATCGAATTTAGAATGATGAAGTGAGAATTTAGAATGTGAGCTAACCATGACGACACCTCCCTTAACGGTCGGCGCGACGGTCCGTTTGATGACATCACTGCCCTATGTCAAAACCGCTGAGTCCAAACCCATGCTGCGGCCTGGAACCCTGGTTGCGATCGGAGAAACGGGAACGATTGTGTCGTGTCATCCCGGACGATCGTGGGGCGTGAGGTTCAGTAATGGTACGTTTTTGATAGATTCTGTAAATCTAGAAGCGATCGAAGAATAAATTAGAGGCCAAAATCTTTTATTCTTATACAAAGCCAGATTCGAGGATTTCCCATGAGCTACCGAATGACCCGGCGCGCCTACGCCGAAACCTATGGACCCACCACAGGCGATCGCGTTCGTTTGGCCGATACTGACTTGCTTATCGAAGTCGAACGCGATTACACCTCTTACGGCGAAGAAGTGAAATTTGGCGGCGGGAAAGTCATTCGCGATGGAATGGGACAATCTCCCATTACCAATGCAGAAGGCGCTGTCGATACTGTTATCACTAATGCACTCATTGTTGACTACTGGGGCATTGTCAAAGCTGATGTCGGAATTAAAAATGGCAACATCTGCGCCATTGGCAAAGCGGGTAATCCTTACGTTCAAGATGGCGTTGATATTATCATTGGTCCGGGAACTGAAGCGATCGCAGGTGAAGGGCTAATCCTGACCGCTGGCGGCATTGACACTCACATTCACTTTATCTGCCCCCAACAGATTGAAGTTGCCATTGCATCTGGCATTACCACAATGATTGGGGGCGGCACAGGACCTGCGGCTGGAACCAGCGCCACCACCTGCACACCCGGTCCATGGCACCTTGCAAAAATGTTGCGATCCCTCGACGCTTTTCCGATGAATTTTGGACTCACTGGGAAAGGGAACTCGGCCAAACCTGAAGCGCTGCGAGAACAAGTTGAAGCAGGTGCGATCGGACTCAAGCTTCACGAAGACTGGGGCACCACTCCAGCGACGATCGACACCTGTCTCACGGTCGCCGATGAATACGACGTCCAAGTTGCTATTCACACCGACACCCTAAACGAAGCTGGATTTGTCGAAGATACGATCGCCGCGTTCAAAAACCGCGTTATTCACACCTATCATACCGAAGGCGCAGGCGGCGGTCATGCCCCCGATATCATTCGAGTCTGCGGCCTGCCCAATGTCCTGCCATCGTCTACGAATCCCACTCGTCCCTACACCGTCAACACACTAGAAGAACATCTCGACATGCTGATGGTCTGTCACCATTTGGATCCCAGCATTCCAGAAGACGTAGCCTTTGCCGAATCCCGGATCCGCCGAGAAACCATTGCGGCGGAGGATATTCTCCATGATCTCGGTGCCTTTAGCATGATTTCATCGGACTCTCAAGCCATGGGACGTATCGGTGAAGTGATCATCCGTACCTGGCAAACGGCACACAAAATGAAATCTCAACGTGGCGCACTCACAGGTGACAGCGATCGCAGTGATAATCATCGAGTGAAACGCTACATTGCTAAATACACGATCAATCCTGCGATCGCCCATGGAATCGCAAACCACGTCGGTTCTGTGGAAGTTGGGAAACTCGCCGATCTGTGTCTATGGAACCCGGCGATGTTCGGAGTAAAGCCTGCAATGGTAATCAAAGGCGGAATGATAGCCTGGTCACAAATGGGCGATGCAAATGCCAGTATTCCCACACCACAACCTGTCCACATGCGTCCGATGTTTGGTAGTTTTGGCGGTGCGATTCATGACACGTCTATTACGTTTCTATCCAAACATGCGATCGATTCAGGGTTGCCTAGCGCGATCGGTCTTCAGAAGCGAACGGCGGCGGTGTCTGGCATTCGGCAACTCACCAAGCGTGACCTCAAGCTCAATGACGCTATGCCTCACATGGAAGTCGATCCTGAAACCTATGAAGTCCGGGCTGATGGGGAGTTGTTAACCTGTGAACCTGCAACAGTTCTACCCATGGCACAACGGTATTTCTTGTTTTAGTTGGGATGCTAAGATAATACAAACTATCGTGCGAGTCCTTTATTCCAGTCATTCTCATGATTCACCAAGACCGCATCGTTATTGATTCAGGTATCCGGAGTGGTAAGCCTTGCATCCGTGGAACTCGCATCGCAGTTACCGATATTTTTGATTATCTAGGTGGCGGAATGACAATAGATGAAGTGTTAGATGATTTTCCAGACTTAACCCTTGCGGATATTCAAGCTTGTTTTGCATTTGCCTCCGATCGCGATCGCCGTTTAGCGACATTGCCCCATGAAGTTGCTGTTCGATGAAAATCTATCCCCCAAGCTGCCCCGTTTACTTGCACAGCAATTCCCGGAAAGTCTGCATGTTCGAGATTGCGGGCTAAAAGGGTTTTCTGACGCTGATTTTTATCAACGCAGTGTTCTCTATGGATACCCACCTAAAATTGTCTGGCTACGGATTGGCAATTGTACTCGTGCTGATCTAATCAACTTACTTGAAAACTACAGGGAGGAGATTTTTAGATTTGTGGCTGATCCATTTGAAGCCGTCTTGGCACTCAGTCGAAGTGATTAATCGATCGATCGAACATTCTCCGAATCATCTACGGTGCGCGGGATTCGGAGACTAAAAGGGGCAATTAGGTAATTTATGGCAAACAAAATCTAGCTGCCTAAAATTATCGCTAAACTTTTAGGGTTCAAGACAGCTTACTAAAACGATCGTACATCATCTCTAAAAGCCATCTCTGATCATTTGGATTCATTCTCAGCATTAGCATAATAATTCCTTTTTCCATTTCAGTGAATTGCCGACTCGCGACTTGATTTTGTTGATATTCCAGAAGAAGCCCTCTGACTTTTGTCTCAGTTTCAATCTTGTGTGCATCACTTAAATATTTTGCCTCATCTTGAAGGCGATCTCT
>JAYVVL010000360.1:0-3257 GCA_043787035.1 Synechococcales cyanobacterium | reverse complement strand
TTAGTAAAACGATCGCATTTTCCAACGCTTTAGAGCTGAAGGAAGTGCGATCGTTTTTTAGGGCGTTATTTCTTGGCTTCGATCGCCTCTAATCGACTTTTCATAGACTGGTTATCTTTTTTCAGCTCATCGAGTTCTTCGCGGAGCTGCTTCACTGACGCATCTGTGCCCACGCGTTTCTGGACCCGAGCGATCGCTTCTTCTGCACTGCGCCGCACTCGTCCATCCGGAAGTGAGACAAAACTGCTCAGAAACGGAATAGCCCTTGGCGTCTCCATGGTTCCCAACGCACTAATGACCGCTAGCTGCGCAAGGAAAAAGTGATCGCGAGACAGTTCTTTTAAGTGATTCAAAATGCGCTCCAGTTGCGGTGCTTCTTGACCTGTCGAAATCGCTCCTAGGCCCCGGATAGCGGCTAATCGTAACGGCTGGGGGATGCCGATGCGGGTGTATTCCACTAATAGATCCAGTGCGGCTGTAGAGGTTTTCATTTTGCTCAGGGCGTTAATCGCACCCGATCGGACCACTTGGTTCCAGCCGTCCCGTGTTTCGAGGACCGACTTCAAAATAGCTAGCACTTCGGACTCCTCGGGAGCATCAGAGAGACCGGACGTTGCGAAGGTTCCGAGAGCCGCGATCGCACCCGATTCCGCGTAATAGCTCGGATCGCCGGAGGTTGCAACACCTTTGACGGCATCGTAGGCAGCGGGCGTTTTCTGTTGGGCCAACGCGGGGATGACGGCGCGGCGAACGTGGGGGCTGGGGTCTTGCAGGGCTGCAATCAGAATTGGGATGGTTTGGTCGAGCTTGATGACGGCGATCGCCTCAATGATTTCCACCCGCACGCCCCAGAATTTTTCTTGAGCTAAGGCATCCTTGAGTCGGTTTAGGGCTTCAAGATTGCCTTTTTTGCCCAGTGCAGCGGCGGCGTGGAGCCGAGAGAGCGGGTCAGGGTCTTGGACGAGTTGTGCGGCGAGTTCGGAAAGGGGATAGTCTAGTTCGACGGTTTTTAAAAAGTTATTCCCTGCGTCGAAGCTGACGTAATCCGGCTTGGCGGCGAGGGGGAAGTAGAAGGCTTGATCGCGCTGGTGAATTCGCACTGTGAACGATTGGGCGGTGCCTGCGCGAGTAAAGGCGATCGGCAATTTAAGATCAAACAATCCGTCGGTTTCTCCATCGGCGACTTGCGTTTGCGTCACTGAGACTTTAGCAAGGTTGGAATCATTGTCCCAACTGTACCCAACTTTGTAATCGGGATGACCGCCTCGGTAGACATATTGGTCAAATAAGAACGTTAGATTTCGGCCTGTTGTCTTCTCAATGGCACGGAGTAAATCGATCGTTTCAACAGTTCTATGCGCGTTGTCGTTAAGAAAGGTCGAAAGCGTTTTGAAAAACAATTCATCGCCTAGCTCGGTGCGGATCATGTGATAAACACAAGAGCCTTTTTCGTAGATGTGCCGATCGTACAGTTCGATCGCTTCACGGTACACATGAGTCACCAGCGGACGACGGTAGCGGTTGGAATCTTCGTCAAGGTACTCTCGGGCTTGACCAAGCCAGTAGTACCGAGCTAAGTCGGAACCATATTCGTGATTAAGCCAGAGCACTTCAGCGTAGGTGGCTGCGCCTTCTTTGACCCAGGCATGGGACCAATGCTTTATCACCGTCAAGTCGCCAAACCATTGATGGGCAAGCTCGTGAGCGACTAGGGTTTCGCTGCGCAGGTTGTCGAGGGCGGCGCGATCGTCTAGCAGACATCGATCGGTGAGTAGCGTCGTAGAGGTGTTTTCCATGCCGCCGAAGATGAAGTCATCAATGCAAACTTGGGCGTACTTTGGGTAGGCGTAGGGGTAGCCGTAGGTATTGCTAAAGAAATCGACCATGCGCGGAGTTTTGCCCAAGGTGAGCTTGGCGGATTCTTCGCGGCCTTTTTCAACATAGTAGGTAATGGGCTTCCCCTTCCACTCGTCTCGGATTTCGGCAAAATCGCCCACCGCCAGCGTCATCAAATACGTCGGATGAACTTCGGTTTGTTTCCAATGATAAGTCGCTAAGTGACCGTGTTCTTCAGTCCTAATTAATTCACCATTAGAAATCGCTATCATTTCCTGGGGAATCGTGACCCGAATTTCGGAACTTGCAAGCTGTCCTGGGTAGTCGAAGCAGGGGAACCAGTACCGTGAATCTTCGTCTTCGCCTTGGGTCCAGACTTGGGTCGGTTTGTTTGGGTAGTGCTCATTGGGCGTTATGAAGTAGATTCCACGCTGAGGTCGATCGAGTTTGTAAGCAATGCAAAGATCGATCGCGTTTCCAATCACGGTTGCGTTCGTCAAGCTGATCTGTAATTGATGCCCGTCATAGCTAAAGTTTTGATCCTTCCCCAATACCTGTACTGATTTTATTTGCATCTCAACCGCATCTAGGACAATGCTTGTGATTCCATTGCGAACGGGAACAATAGTTGTGGTGCAAGTTCCTTCGCAGATTTGATTCGGAATATCCAACGCCAAATCCAAGGCGATGTGAGCCACTTGGCCATAGCGATCGGGATTGTACTGCGGGCGCGCACCAGGCAGCTCGAAGGATTTGTACTTGGGGTTATCGAAGACAATTTTAGACATGATTTAGCGAGGAAGATAGTCGTGATAGTTCGATCGTAGCACTCTCACCCGACTTCGGACGTCAATGCGATCGAGACAGGAGTGTAGGGCTTTATCGGTTGTTTGAAGGGCGATCGGAGAATCAAGGTTTTAACGTTCCGGCTGAGCGGCTACAAGTGCAGGGTAATCGCATCTTAATTGAGCCGTTAAATCTCTGGAATTGAGACTAGAGTCAGATAAACCACAGATTCCACAGTCTCAGTTAAGCTGTACAATCTAACGGTCGTTGACCGGGATAAGTCCAAATAGAGAGGACAACATGGCAACCCTAATTTTGCTGCGTCACGGTCAGAGCCTTTGGAATGCCCAAAACAAATTTACCGGGTGGGTAGATGTGCCTTTGAGCGAGCGCGGGCGGGCCGAAGCAACGATCGCTGCCGATCGACTCAGCGGCTATCGAGTCCATGTTTGTTTCACCAGTAATTTGATTCGTGCGATCGAAACGGCGATGATTTGTCTCACCGATCGCACGGATATCTGTGACGGCAAAACGCCGATTATTAAACATGAAATGAATGATTCCGATTGGCACGGCTGGGACCACTACGACGGCAATCCCGCTGAAGAACTGCCCATTTTTACCAATGCAGCCCT
>JAYVVL010000359.1:0-3263 GCA_043787035.1 Synechococcales cyanobacterium | reverse complement strand
TTCCAGCGTTGCGTTTGCAGGAGCGACGACCCTCCGCCCCGCCCAATCCCTTTGGCTGGCTCAACTGCGCCGTCTAATGACCCCGGTGGCCCTGCCCGATGCGGTCTTAGGCCAGTTCCTGACGACCTGCGAATCTATTGCCCAAACCAGCCTGCTCGAAGGGGCAAAACTGGTCAAGGTGGCGGAGGAATTTTTTCCTGACTGCTTCCTTCAGCTTAACCAGCTTGCGGGCGTCGTGCTGATGTCGCCGGTTCGCGAAGGCTACAGTACGGTTCAATCTCGCTTAGCCGATCTAGGTTCTGAGATGCCAAGTACCTACGAAGAAGCCAATCGCACGCAGCAAATGGTGCTTTCGCTCCTGGCGGCCCGTGAGTTATTGTCTGCGTTGACCTTGCCCGTCATCGCTAACCAGCCTCGCACTCAGCAGTGGATTACCGAAATTGGCGCATTGACGCTGGAATTGGACTACCGAGTGGGCGGCGACAGCACGACGTTACGGATTCAAGGAAGGTTGCCCTGTGGCGGCAGTCTGGCCTTAAGCAATGGGAGCGTGCGGACGTTGGCCCAGCGGCCAGAAGCTGGAATTCTCAGCGTCGAACTCACAGACCTGCTGCCTAATCAACGACTTAATCTCACGGTGCAGCTTGGCCACGACGATCGCATCACCTTTTCGATCGTGCCTAGGGTCTAGTGCGGTTCGTCTGGTGTGGGGTCAGTCGTTCAAATCAGTGTTGGCTTAGACACTCATTCCAGTTTGCATCTACCGGGATGTAGGTTTTTAAGGCATCCTACTAAAGGAGACCTTGCAGCAACGATTCCTGTTATGACATCCCTACGCGATCGACTTAAACACACCACTGCGCAACTGAAAAGTCGATCGAAGTCTTCTGAGCCGCCGGAAGATTCAGTTTGGCTTCGGTTTTTGGCGCAGCTTTTGGTAGGGGTGGGGATTGTCGCGACTGATATTGCCGCTGAAACGAGCCTCTGGGTTTGGGCCGTTCCTGTCAGTTTTCTCGGGGCATTCTGGAGCTATCGGCAGCGGACCAAGCGGAATATTGGGACTCAGTTTTTGCTGGCGATCGGAATGCTGGTGGCGCTCATGTTCTTTTTTGTCGTTGCCATAGCCCGTCGGGAACAGAATGATTTGCGGGTCGTATTAGTCGGACTGTTGGTCCAAATCCAAGTGCTTCACAGCTTCGATCTGCCTCGCCGCAAAGATCTGGGCTACTCTATGATGATCGGGCTGATCTTACTTGGTGTGGCCAGCACCCTGAGTCAAACCATGGCCTTTGGGGGGATGCTGCTGATTTTTCTGGCGATCGCCCTTCCGGTTTTGATTCTCGACTATCGATCGCGTCTCGGGATTACGTCTCGTTTTAAGCTAAAAAATCTGCCCTCTCGTCAAATCATTCAGCAAAATAGTCTCAAGCTTCTAGCCCTTTTCGCAATGACGCTTGCCCTAGGTCTTGGAATTTTCGCCTTCATGCCTCGCCTGCCGGGATACCAGTTGCGCACGTTGCCCATGAGCGCACCCATCGACGTCCCCGGTAAATTTGACAATCGGACCATTGCAAACTCCGGCTACGGCAGTAGTTCGACCCAGGGTGATCGTCCCGGTCGTCGTCGGGGAACAGCGCCGTCTACGGGTCAAGGTCAGGCTGATGAAGAGTTTTACTCCGGCTTCGGCGATCGGATTAACCAAAATCTGCGCGGTCAATTGAAGCCTCGGGTCGTCATGCGAGTGCGATCGCAGGCGGAAGGGTTTTGGCGGATGCAGGCATTCGATCGCTATACGGGACAGGGCTGGGAACTGAGCGATAACGAGAAAACTCAAACCATCAATCGCAGCGGATGGGCACAGCAGTTCTATCTCCCCGTCAATCTCAATCGCGCCAAGGTCAAGACTAAAGAAGTCATTCAGACCTACAACATCATTGCCGACTTGCCAAACCTCATCCCCACCCTCGCCGATCCCAAAGAACTCTTTTTTCCCACCCAACAAATCGCTGTCGATAGCCAAGGGTCCATGCGATCGCCCGTTCCCCTCGCCGACGGCCTCACCTACACCGTCATTTCCGATGTTCCTTACCGCGATCGCACGGCCCTCCAATCCGCCCGCAGCGTCGCGCCCAAGACCTTCCGTCCGTCCCAATCCCCTGCCAAACCTTTACCTAAACCCTACACCAGCCTGCCCTCAGAGTCTGTAACCAAAATCCTGCGCCGCGAAAGCGATCGGCTTTTGGCCACTTCGCCTCGCCCCATCACCTCCGACTACGAACGCGCACTCTACCTGACCCAAACCCTCAAACAGCGCTATACTATTCAGCCTGAGCTGCCTTTTTTTGGCAAAGACGAAGATCTCGCTGAAGCATTTCTCACTAAATACAAAGGCGGCTATCCTGATCACTTTTCGACAACGTTAACGGCAATGCTCCGATCGATCGGGATGTCCACACGACTGGTCACAGGATTTATGCCGGGACGATTCAATTCGTTTACGGGGCTTTACGAAGTTAGCAACACTGATGCCTACGCCATGACTGAAGTGTATTTTGAAAACTATGGCTGGTTTGGGTTCGATCCGATTCCCGGACATCCGTTGATTCCGCCGTCCATTGAGGAAGATCAAACCTTCACGGTGTTAAAACAGTTTTGGAACTGGGTGGCAAGCTGGTTGCCGTCTCCCGTAATGGGACTCTTTGAAAGACTTTTTGGTGGGGTATGGCAACGCGCGAGTGAGGCGATCGGCTGGTTCCTAGGGCTGCTCGTGCAAGGCGTAATGGGTTGGCTAACAGCGGCTTTGGTGCTGACGGGAGTAGGGTTTGGGCTGTGGCTATTGTGGGGACAACTGCAACGTTGGCGATACGTCCGACGATTGCAGAAACTCCCGGCTATGGAACAGCTTTACCAACAGATGAGCGATTGGCTTACGCAACAAGGCGTCCCCTGTCAAACCGCTTGGACTCCCTTTGAATATTCCCGCGTCGTCCAAAGCAAATTACCCCATGCGCAAAGTGTCGTGAATAACATCGTTCAAGCCTATGTACAATGGCGCTACGGAGGAAAAGCAGGTGATGTTGAAACGCTAGGGCGATCATTTCAGTTACTAAAAAGGCAACGGCGTAAACCTGAAATCTATTAGGAATGGGGATTTAATACTGCTTGGCGATCGCTTTCGCAAACACCCAACCCGCTTTTACCGCATCTTTCCAACTAATTTGTCCATCGATCGAATCGTAACCCAACGAAAACAATCCATTAAA
>JAYVVL010000358.1:0-3269 GCA_043787035.1 Synechococcales cyanobacterium | reverse complement strand
TAATCTACCGCCACCGCTCATTGTTTGAATGCTCATCCTACAAACGACTTGAATAACAGTATCAGGCTTCTATCTGAGAGCCTATATTTTGACGGCTTTTTTCTGAGAAAATAGACACTTACAGTTCATGAACTGATTCAGGGAGTGGTTTTTGAGAATACACTGCGAGGTCATAAACCTGACTATTTTCTAATGAATCATAGGCGCAGAGTTGTTGGACCGCCATCTGATTCAGGGTCAGTGTCCCGGTTTTGTCCGCACACAGTACCGTCGCAGCACCCACCGTTTCAACAGCAGCCACGCGCCGCGCTAGGACATGGTTCTGTGAAATTCGCCACGCACCTAGAGCGAGAAATATGGTCACAACCACTGGAAATTCATTCGGCAGAATCGCCATGGCCAGGGTGATCCCCGCCAGAATCCCTTTAAGCCAATCTCCTGTCGTAAAACCATAGATCACGACGATCGCCACACAGAGCGATAATGCAATCCAAAATAAACGATTTACTAAGCGATTCATTTCCCGTTGCAACGGCGTCGATTCTGACTTCACGCCTTGCAACGCATTCCCAATCTTTCCCATCTCCGTTTGAGTCCCGATCGCTTGGACTTCAATGATCCCCTGACCCTGCACTACTAATGTCCCAGAATACACAAACGGCAACCCATCACCTCCTGGGCGCGCCATCTTAATCATGTTAGCTGCTGCAATTTTACGAACAGGTAGTGACTCTCCGGTTAATAGTGATTCATCGGTGGAAAGATTGGTGCAAGACAAAACGATCGCATCCGCTGGCACCCGATCGCCCTCCGCCAAGACACAAACATTACCCCGCACCACATCCCGCCCCGCAATTCTTTGATGCTGCCCATCGCGAATCACCAAGGCACGCGGACTAGAAAGATCGCGCAAGGCCGCAATGGCATGTTCCGTCTTCCCTTCTTGGTAGAGGCTAATTCCCATCAGGAAAAGCACGAAACCCAGCAATATCAGTGCTTCCTGAAGATCACCCAAAAACCAATAAATCACCCCACCGCCCACCAGCAGTAGAAAGATAGGATCTTGAATGGTGCCCCAAGCGATCGCAAGCAAACTTCGGGATTGCGCTGACGGAAGTTCATTAGGCCCGTCTTGGTTGAGGTGCGCGATCGCCGTTTGCGTTGACAATCCGGTGTCGATCTTGAGATTGATGCTTGAATTCATCCTGTCCTCTGTGCTATTTACCGAGTTAATTTAAAATGAACCCTACAAAGAACAAGTCACAATGGAAAAATTATCGAAAAAGATTAGGGACTGAAGTTCTGAGTAAATCAAAGAATCCATGGGTGACGAGTTGGACGGCGATCGAAAGAATTAAAAAACCCAATATTCGATTTAGCGCCCCAAGCCCAGTCGCACCCAGCTTTTCGACCAGCGGCTCTCCTAGTCGAAGTGACCCATAAACAATAAGGCCCAGTAATCCAATACCCAAACCACAGCCGACATAATCGCTCCAATCGCTTGCCTGAGTCGATAGCCCTAGAACAACGCCTATCGCCCCCGGACCCCCAATAATCGGTACCGTCATGGGCGTAAATGAAATATCATCTTTATCTGCCGCATCCTGCTGCTCAACAGGGGTCAGCCGTCGCTGTGCAGTAACCATTTCCCATGCCGTATGTCCCACAATTAGTCCCCCTGCAATGCGCAACACACCCAGCGAAAGCCCAAAAAAGCTAAGGATGAGTTTGCCAATCAACAAAAATGTCAGGAGAACTCCAACGACGTTGATAGCAATTTTGCGCGCCTGTTCTAGACGATAGCTCGGCGTACTATGAACGGTTAAACTATAGAAAATGGGAATGGCACCGATCGGATTAGTAATCGGCAATAAGGCGATGAGCGTTCCAAAGGTATAGGAAAGGAATAATTGCATAAAGAACGAGAATTAAATAACACCCAGCGATTGAAATCGCTAGGGCAAATTATGGATGTTATTAAGTCCTCATTCCTAAGGAACGTAGAGCCTCACTAATATTAGTGAGACTCTACGTTCCCAGTGACGTGACCCAATTTACAACTCTGATCAACCGATACTTCGTCCTGTTAACAAGTTGTAGACAATTCCGATTAAAGCTAAGACTAGCAGTAAATGAATTAATCCGCCCCCTAGGTTAATGGAAAACCCAAGTAACCAAAGAACGAGAAGGACAACAACGACCGTCCAAATAAGATTCATAATATTTTCCCTTGATGGTTAATTCAAAATCACTGAAATCAAACTAAAGGATCAAACTTTTTCGCTATTTCCAGCCTGGAAGTCTTGCTATTGCTATCGAAATTTCTTTGTCAGTCAGTTTTCTTTTAACAAGTCAGTCACTGGTGCTAATTACCACAGATTAAATCTCCTTCTTTCATCCCGTCAGGTTTCTCGCGAATGGAGAGACTCGGTTTCTGACCAGGATAACAACGCACTAAAACTTTGTCCCCGGTGCGCGTCACATACAAGACAGAAATAGGTTTACCATTCAGGATTGCGCCAACCAGTTGCGGCGGCAAGGGCGCTGTTGCGATCGCAGGCAAAACGGTTGCCATGCCGACTAACACCAAGCTCGTCCCAAATCCTAATTGTAGAAAAGAGGCTGAATTTTTTAGCCTAAGTTTTAGATCTCCAGATTTATAAGGAAAGTCGAAAATTTGACTTGACTTAATATTAACCAACTATTTCTTTGCTGGCTCCATTGAAATTTCAGCATCAAGCCTAGCTGCGATCGCCTCTAGCGTTATCTTTTCAGCTTCTTGCATCATTGCCATCGCCAAGAAGGTTGACGTGGTCGCGTAGCTTTCAGCTTTGTCTGCACGGTGGGAAAGTTTCTTAACTTCACGACTCGTCTTCCACTGTTCAACCGTTGACATTACATCCGCTTCCTTTGCATCGAACTGAGTCTGAAGCTTTGCACGATACTCATCAAATTCGTTCTTTTTAGAATCTAGTGCCTCCTTCGCTTCATCAAGCTTTAGCTGGACTTCAGCTCGGGTTCTCTTCGGTACAGCTTGAATATCTTTCCGAAATTGATTAGTGCGTGTTTCAATGGTTTCTAAATTATCATGAAGCTGTTGAGTAAAATTGTCGATCGCAGTACTCATAATATTTTTCTGCAGTTTTATATTTGGATCTACATATTGTCACACATCACTAGATTCTCTCTCTACCTTTTGACTATCTCTGAACTTTCTTTTTGGGCGATCGAAGCCGATCTCCACTTCGATCGCCCAAAAAGAAAAGCAG
>JAYVVL010000357.1:0-3272 GCA_043787035.1 Synechococcales cyanobacterium | reverse complement strand
TCCTTAAGCATTCAACCTAACGATCGAGTTGTAGGTATAAAACTCAGGTCCGTTTACGATTGAAACGACGATATTAAACAAAAATCCATATGTCAACGCCTCCTATTCGAGTCTGTATTACCGTGGGAACTCGTCCTGAGGCTATTAAGATGGCCCCAGTGATTCAGGCATTTAAACGATCGACCCAGTTTGAAACCCAGGTCGTTTTAACAGGACAGCATCGGGAAATGGTCGATCAGGTTATGCGGCTTTTTGATATAAAGGCTGATTATGATCTGGCGATTATGCAGCCGAAGCAAAGTCTGACCGACATCACCTGCAACGCTTTGCGCGGATTAGAAGAGTTGTTTCAGACCTTGAAACCTGCGATCGTGTTGGTCCAAGGCGACACTACAACCGCGTTGGCTGCTGCCATGGCCGCGTTTTATCAAAAAATCCCCGTAGGCCATGTTGAGGCTGGACTCCGCACTGAGGATATTTTTAATCCCTTCCCAGAGGAAGCGAATCGTCGCTTGGTGTCTCAAGTGTCGCAGCTCCACTTTGCCCCCACGAGTCTATCGGTAGACAACCTGAAAAGATCAGGCGTTCTGGGGGAAATTCATCAGACGGGCAATACGGTTATTGATGCGCTGCTACAAGTTGCCGATCGCAATCCCACCTGCAACATCCCTGGCTTGGACTGGTCTAGATCCCGCGTCATTCTCGCCACCGTCCACCGCCGCGAAAATTGGGGCGCACCGCTTACGGACATCGCCAACGGATTTCTCAAGGTCCTAGATGCCTACCCCGATACCGCGCTGCTATTGCCTTTGCACCGCAACCCCACCGTCCGAGAACCCCTCACGGCCCTGCTAGGAGCGCATCCACGGGTTTTTCTTTGTGAGCCGTTGGACTATGCCGAACTGGTCGGTGCTATGAAACGATCGTACTTACTGCTCACAGACTCCGGAGGCATTCAGGAAGAAGCACCGAGCCTAGGTAAGCCCGCCCTCGTCCTTCGAGAAAACACCGAACGTCCTGAAGCCATGATGGCCGGAACCGCGAAATTGATTGGAACCGACTCCGATCGGATTTTGGCTGAGGCCGGGAAACTCCTCAGCGATGCGGCGGCGTATCAAGAGATGGCATGTGCCATTAGTCCCTTTGGTGATGGTCAAGCGTCCAATCGAATCGTCAAGCTTGTGGCGGAATATCTGACCCGAGGGGAAGACTAGACAAGCCTCCAGAGATCTCTTGCAGGGATCTCTGGAACGGTCCCCGAAGCACCCGACTCCCGATCGAAGCACCTATGACTGACCTCGCCGCCCAGCCCGTTCACAATCACCCTTTACACAACAATTCCGTTCACAATCCCATTCCCTATCTCTCCGTCATCATTCCGATTTATAACGGTGAGGCGGATTTGGCCAGTTTATTGGCCTGCTTGACGGCCCAGACCTATCCACGCGATCGCGTCGAGTACTTAATCGTAGACAACGGCAGCACCGACGCCACCTTCGCGCTCTTGCAGGCATTTGAGACCCAAGCCATCAACCTCAAAGTCCTTCAAGAATCCACCATTCAAAGCTCCTACGCGGCCCGAAATGAAGGCATTCGATCGGCCCGGTCGCCCTTCCTCGCCTTTACCGATGCCGACTGCCGCCCTGAACCCGACTGGCTTATTAACCTGATCAAACCCTTCACCCAAGATACTCGCCTTGGCTGGGTTGCCGGGGAAGTCATCGCCCTCGAAAGCCACAACTGGCTAGAGCGCTACGCCGATCGCCAAGGCACCCTATCCCAAACCCACACCCTCGCTCATCCATTCAAGCCCTACGGCCAAACCGCCAACCTCGCCATCCGTCGGGACTGTTTTGAAGCCATCGGCGGCTTCCGCCCTCACCTCACCACGGGCGGGGACGCAGATATGTGCTGGCGAATTTTACAAAATCTGCCTGTGACTTGGCACTTTGCCCAGGACGCGATCGTCAAGCATCATCACCGATCTACCCTCTCCGAACTCCTCTGCCAGTGGCGTCGCTACGGAAAATCCAACCAATTCCTTCACCAGCTTCACGGAATTTCGCTCCAGTCTAGGCCCAAACTGAGCTATTACCTTTATCGATCGGCCCGTTGGCTGTTGAAGGAACTCCCCATCGCTTTGATTAACCGCAGCCAGCAAGATTTTATTTCGACGCCGATCGGCTTGCTTTGCCTTAGAGCGCGTTGGACCGGACAACAACAATCACACCTTGAAACCAACGCTCATGACATCGCCCCCATCCCGACACTTCCGGCAACCGATTCAGATTTAGACAGAGTACGACGGATGGATTGCGATAGAGTGAACAGATAGATATTCGATTCTAGGAAGGCGATGAGCGATGACAGCCCAATTATTACTAGTCGATGACGAACCCGGACTTCGTGAAGCCGTTCAGGCATACCTCGAAGAAAGTGGCTTCACGGTCCAAACCGCCAACAACGGCAATGAAGGTTGGGAAATGGTCCAACGTTTTACCCCTGACCTCGTTATCAGCGATGTCATGATGCCTCAAGTCGATGGCTACCAACTCCTTAAAAAACTGCGCGAAGATGCACGCTTTCAGGCGCTTCCCGTTATCTTTCTGACCGCGCGCGGAATGACGAGCGATCGTATTTCAGGCTACGATGCGGGTTGCGATGCCTACTTGCCTAAGCCCTTCGATCCCGACGAACTAGTCTCCATCATCAAGAGCATTCTTACGCGTCAAAAAGCGGCTCAAGCCGGATCCGGAGACCTTGAAAATCCCGATATCGCCGAACTCGCCCGTCAAATTAAGGAAATAAAAGCCCTCCTCACCCAAAAAAATGTTCTTCAGACTAATATCACCCCGATCAAGATTGACTTTACCCCTCGGGAACAAAGCGTCCTCGAACTTGTCGTAGATGGTCTGATGAACAAAGAAATCGCCCGTCGTCTGGAAACCAGTGTCCGTAACGTGGAGAAATACGTCAGCCGACTCTTCACCAAAACAGGCACGAACAGCCGAACTGAACTCGTCCGGTTTGCTCTAGAAAACGGCTTGATTCCGCCTAGAACCCTCTAAAATCTTCTAGAATATTTGATCGCTCAACCACTCCTTCAGCAGTTTGTCCAACAGCTTTCCTTGAGTTATTACGCATTTCAGCCATGAAATGTGATGTCCCCATTAGCCTATTCTTCTCAGTGACCCATAAGTTAAAGTCTAAAATATGAGGTTTGCTGATGATAATGAACAGCTATTCTAATGATCCATGGCTGAGAACGCCTT
>JAYVVL010000356.1:0-9193 GCA_043787035.1 Synechococcales cyanobacterium | reverse complement strand
AAAAATCCTTTAAAACATCTCGGAAAACAGCTATCTAAGGTTGGGATGTCTCTAACAAAGGAAGACGATCGACATCAACTTGAAGAACTCAATTCACTGGTTGAAAGCCTGGACCAAGATGTCGATAAAATCGACTCCAAGTTATCAATGGGAGATCTAGATCAGTGGTCTGAATTGCTTCACAAGTGTGAGAATGATGACCTCAAGGCGATCGCTAAGGAACTCAAAAAATTGAAGGATCTTCTTAAAGGAGGTAAATCAAAAGGTTCTGATATTAGCGAGAAGTTAATCCAACTGGGAGAGCACACCGTCGATGCTGCTTCTATGGCTAACAGAGGATTTAAAGGTGCAATTCAGATGTTAGGCAAATCCTTAACAAAACTAGGGAAATCGATCGAATAAAAAGCCACTACATTCTTAGCGGGTGTTTGAAAAGCCAATGGTTATGACCATGAATGCCCTCTAAGAAAACAGTGTTTATAGTGAGTCAAAGATTTAAGCCTCTGTTAATCAATGCTTTCTAGGTAAAGGAGACACGCTTTCCTTAATTCTATGACAGTATCTTGGGGATTAGGGGGCTTAAACCTGCTGCAAGATCGATCGCGTCATCGGATGATCTGATAGCCGATTTTTATTGGGCATTAACTGAATTACGATTGTCCGTTCCCGTAACCACTCCCGTTCCGCAAAATCAACGGTTAAAGCGATCGATAAAACTCCAACGTTTCTTTTGCTAAGGCTTGATTAGTATATTTTGCAATGCAGCGCTGATAGCCTTGTCGTCCTAGATTTTCAGCAAAAGTCTGATCGTCAATCAGGTGGCAAAGATGATGGGCCAGCGCCGTTGCATCGCCCTCAGGGAACACTAGTCCAGTATCCGCAATGACGTTAGGAATCTCACCTGAATCTGAACCAATCACAGGAACCTGCGCCGCCATCGCCTCAATCAAGACATGCCCAAACTGTTCTTGCCAGCCAACAGACGTGAGCGTTTTAAACTTCAGCGTTGTTTCAGACGGCAATACCAATGTATTCATCGCGCTAATGTACTGCGCCACTTCATTATGTTTTACGCTATCCAACTGGACCATTCGATCGCCAAATCCCAATTCCTGCGCCCGGTTCAGCAACTCGGCCTTCATTTCTCCACGCCCTAGAAATAGGAGCTTAAACGATCGATTTCGGTTATTCAAACTTGCTACTGCATCCAACAGTGTATGCAATCCCTTCTCTGGGACAAATCGACCCACAAATCCAATCACAAAATCATTGGGCTGAATGCCAAAACTCGATCGAAGCGCCGTTGAATCTTGGGGCTTAAATAATGCCTCATCGACTCCAAGCTGCGGCATCACCCGCATTGTGCGATCGAATCCCTTATCGCGCAGAATTGTGTATCCAGCTTTATTCCCGACTATGATCCCATCCGTGTGATCAAGATTGTACTTTTCCAGCCGTGCGATCGGGAATTTCAGCGTATAGGGAAGGTTCCACCAGGTGAAAAATACGTTTTTGGCCTTTAGTCCTAGCAGCGTGTTGAGCGTAATCATCTGTGCGTAGGCCAAGGATTTTGAACCTTGTTCGACTTGAATAATATCGGGCCTGAAAGACTTGAGCAACTGAATCAGCTCGGCACCAAAACACAATGCTCCTTGATTATTAGTACTAAAATTTGACACTGGAACAACGCGAAAATTTCCATCTTGCCAGGGTTTAGCCTCGATCGTACCTTTCATGACTCCGCCGGGACACCAGCGCTTCGGAACAACGATCGTCACTTCAATATCTGGCGCAAGTTGAGCGAGTATCCGAAACTTCTCACAGTTGAGATCGACAATATACGAATGGCTGGCAATCAGAATTTTCATAACAGTATCCTAGTACGATCGTTTTAACCCTCACCTCAGCTTTAGCCTTCATTTCAGGCAGACACTTCCCTGCGCGTGTATTGTTGTCCATCATCCCAATTTCCCCGAATGATGCTCCACACTGCATCGCAAAAGCCTAGCGTATAAAATACAAATCGAGTTACAACTTTAATCGGCGATCCAGATTTGTAGCAGGGCGGATGGCCTAAGACATGACAATCGAATAACCGTAAATAAAATCGGAGACATTGTGCAAGCGTTAAGTGCTTTAATCCCATCAGAAAGTGATTATGATAAAACGTAATTTGATAGCTCAGAGACTTAGTACTAATATCGTGACAGCCCCCTGTTTCTTCACCCAAATGAATTAAGTGTGCCGTTGGGTCATACCAAATGAGATACTTCGTTTTACGGATGTTTAATCCAACATCGGATTCCTCTCGCACTGCACTTCCTCTGTACCGTTCATCAAACCAAATCCCCTCTTCAAAGAAGATTTCACGACGGTAGGACATGTTACATCCACGCGCGCTCAAGACTTGCTGGGGCTTCACAGTATGCACCAAATTAATGTGATACCAAGCGATCGCGGGGTCCATGGCTTCGGGCGGTAGATCTTGGATTTCAAGGTCCGAGGCGTGGTCGGCCAGCTTCATTCGATCGAAGACCCGACCCGCCACACCCCCGACTTCAGGGCGATCGTAGTTTTTGGCATGAGCCTGCAAGAACCCAGCAGGAAGCTCAACGTCATCATCCACAAATAGAATCACATCCCCTTTAGCTCGCCTGACACCATAGTTTCGCGCTCCCGGTAAACTGGCCCAATCAAGAGTGTAAAGCTGAATCTTACCCGCTGCTGAAATTTTCTCTAAGAACCGAGCGGTATGGGGTTCATGGTTGGCTGTCTGGTCAATGACAATTACTTCAAAATTTGGATAATCTTGTTTCAGAACATCATTAATTGAATCGACTAATGCTTGCTCACGTCCGTACGTTGCAATCACTACAGAAATCAAAACTGCCATTTATATTTCCTAATTAAAATACATGAAACAACGCTCATACAATTTCTGAATCCATCTCCTTATCTAATTCTGGCAACTTCAAGATCATCCCGGCCATAAACCAGTAGTACACTGCAACCGGGTCCACATCAAGCGGATAGTAATAGGTGTTATAGCTAATAAATAAGATGAACACCCACAATGCAGCACCGGATGCTCGCAGGTTTTTATCCTTCACTTTTCGATAGGCTTTGAAGGTCCCTAGGGTTAGAGTGGTCACTAGTCCTAGGAAAAGAAACACTCCGATCGGACCAATTTCATACAACAGCTTTGGATAGTAAGTCTCAATCAACCGAGTATCGCCAAACGTTCGGGCTGAATTTGTCGCCCGCCCCAATCCCCGCCCAAAAATGCCCGACATATCGCCCACAAACCCAAACTGATCGGCAATAAAATCCGTGGGCGGAGATGCTTCCCACCGCGACGAAAAGCTAGCCACTCGTTCGGCGACAATATCGGGAAATGCAGCCATCGCCCCTAAAATAATTACAGCGAGGACAACGGCGATCGGTAAAAACTTCTTGAGATTCGTCACCTGTCCAGTCACACACAATAAGGCAACCATCGATATCGGGACAATAATTAAGGCAATCCGCTGACCGGATACCACCGCCATCAACAACGTCATGGCCATGCCCAACATTCCGGCAATTCGCCATAAGAACTTCCGATCGTTGAAGGCTGTTGCAAAAGTAAAGAAGGCACAAGCAATCAAGTACCATCCCCACTGCCACGGTGCGACAAAGGTTCCCGGCAGCCGAATCACGCCTTGTTCTGGACTATATAACAACGATCCCCCTACCAAACACCGAGACTCCAACGAGGCTTTAAATAAGGCAGCACCCTCGCCCACTGTTCCCTCACATCGCCCTGTTCTCAAAAACACATACTGCAAGAAGCCTAACCCGCAGCAAATAATCGCTAATGTCGTGGTCATGCGCATGATCAAGTAGAAATCGGCTTTCCGCTTCAAAATATAATATCCGCAGGGGATCAGCGGCAGATATCCCAAGAACACTTTTAAACCCAAAATCCCCATAAAAAATGGCTTTTCGCCTTTAGGCGCTAACTGCTGCGCTCCATTTACAAATAGCAGCACAAGGACGCAGTAACTGAGGAGTAATACTAAGGGTGTCTTCAAATTAATCGGCAAAATGAAAGGCAATCGTTTGGCCTTGCAAGACTGATAAACAGCTATGACCGCTGGAAGATAGAAAGCATCTTTAGCTAACTGTAATAGCGGATTGTTTCCCCCTCCGATCGAATAGGTTAGGGTTCCTCCGAGCGGTAAGTAGATCAGAAATCCATACAGTGCGTGCCAGGGGTACTTAAAGGATGCCGCTAAGATTAAGCTGCCCACAAACCCCCCAAGTGCCGCTTTCTCTCCGCCCGCGATCGCCGCAAATAGCCCAATCAAGCCACTCCCCATGATCGCCATAACCATGAACTGCGAGAACTCTTGTTTCGCCTTTATGGATGCACGTTTGGCCGCAAGCTGTTCCTTGAGGGTGGGCGGAACAATCGTAGATGAACTAGGACTATCAGCAGATTTCTGAGATGCTTTTGACTTAAATGCTTTTGACTTAAATGCTTTTGACTTAGACTTTTTCGATGTAGATGCTCTTGATTGGACAGCGGTGGAGCGTTTGGTTGACTTCGATTTTGAATGGATCATGGGCAGGGTACTCGATCGGGGGGACGAACGAGAGATTTTTCTCTCTGCTTCGTTAAGGTACCCAAAACCAATATGGAAAGTATGATCAACCTAAACACTAGTTTAAATCTGAAATCAAGCGGGTTTTCTGAGGGAAAGTAACTCCGCCGTCTTTACTTTTATCTCTATCGAAACGAGCAAAAAAACGATCGATGCTGAACTAAAGAAGCTCAATCGCATCGATCGTAATTTCTATGCTTTATAAGAGATTGAAACGCCTCGTGACCTGAACCTGATGCGGATAAAAGGATTTGAACCTTCACTTCCTAAGAAACTAGAACCTAAACCTAGCGCGTCTACCAATTCCGCCATATCCGCATGATTTGACTCAAATATAGAATAGCAGAAAATTCAAACGATGACGCCAAAATTTTCTTTATGTTCTCTACTTTCGGTCTCTATTTACGATCTGTCAGGGATCTATCACGATCGTCTGATATTTTACCTGTAAGGCAAAATTTTATATCAAGCTTTAAGCTAAGGAAGTAACGATCGTTGCTCCCTTGGCCCAAACCCTGTCTTAAGCAACCGGAACTGCTTTCGCTGCGGTCATTGCAGCAAGCACTTCAGCCGTATAGACGCTGATTTTCTTCTTATTTTTACCGTAACGCTCAAAAGTTACGATTCCGGGGATCAACGCAAACAATGTGTCGTCACTGCCGCGACCCACGTTGTTGCCGGGATGCACTTTGGTTCCGCGCTGACGGATCAAAATGTTGCCTGCTTTGACGACTTGACCGCCGTAACGCTTGACACCCAACCGTTTGGAGTTTGAGTCGCGTCCGTTTCTTGTACTACCAGTACCTTTTTTCGATGCCATGGTGATGTTCCCTCAAGAACTAGTTCAACGTCGGAGATTTCAAGCTTGAGTTTTACGCTTGAGCCTGTGCCGTGATGGTCTGACCACCAAAAACAATAGATTCCACCAAGAAGCGGGTGACTTCTTGACGATGACCGCGCTTCTTACGGGTCTTTTTCTTGGGTTGCATCTTATAGACTAAGACCTTTTTGTCTCGGAACTGCTTCAGGATTTTGCCCTGAACCGTAGCACCGGGAACCAAAGGTTGACCGATGGTAATGGTGTCGTCGTTGCTCACGAACAAGACTTTATCAATGGTCCAAGCCGTTTCGGGTTCGCCTTCTAGTCGCTCAATGTCGTAAAAACGACCCGGCTCGACGCGCATCTGCTTGCCACCCGTCTCAATAATTGCGTATGCCATGAAATAGTTATCTCCTAAGTGCCGTACAGGTAGCGATCGCACATCCTCCTCCCATCTGTCAGCCAAATGGAACGAGACAGCCCACTTTAAAGACCTGGTCCGAGCGGTTTATTTCGCCAGTATGTAATTATGAGTGATGCGTCTGCCGTTGTCAATATCAACTTTTTTACGCTAATTCACCCATGGAAACTGACTGAGATGGATCCTTTTCCCGAGCAGCGTTTACGATTCGCCTTAAAATTCGTTGACGGGCGTGAACCGACTCTCGTAAGATGAGAGAGGTTGTTAACAAATGTAAATGAACGGTGCAAATGAATAGGCTTTTCCCGATTTGCGTAGCGGCGTTCTTTGCGATCGTCCTCTGGTCCACTCCCGTCCATGCTTACGAAAATCCGGATTTGCTACCGGATCATCCCACCAACATTATTGACTTAGCTCGTGCCTTGACGCCTGTGCAGGAAGATCGTCTGGGCGACGAAATTACGAAGTTTGAGGAAGAAACGGGCTGGAAGTTGCGGGTGCTGACCCAATTCGATCGGACTCCGGGACGCGCTGTAAAGCAGTTCTGGGGTTTGGATGAGAATGCGGTGATGCTGGTGGCTGATGCCCGTGGGGGAAACATTCTGAACTTCAGCGTAGGGGAAAATCTATATCCGATGTTGCCTCGGACCTTCTGGATTGAGTTGCAAACTCGTTTTGGGAATCAGTTTTTTGTGGCTGAGAATGGCGAAGATGAGGCCATTATTCAGACGATTCAGACCCTCGAACTCTGTTTGCGACGGGGAGGGTGTAATGTCGTGCCCGGTTTGCCCAAGGAGCAGTGGGTTCTGACGTTGGTCAGTTCTATTGTCGGTGGGGTCGTCGCTGGTTTTGCCGGACAGCCCCGTAAGGAAGGACAGATATTTGCTTGGCAGTGGTCGCTGTTGCTGTCACCGCTGTGGGGGATTTTGTTCCTGGCATTTGGGATTGGTCCGGTGGTGACACGGACGGATGAGTGGTTGCCGCTGGTGCGGAATATTGTGGGATTCTTTGGCGGTGGTTTGGCGGCGCTGTTGATTCCGTCTCTGTTCCGTCGAAAATCGGAGAGTCCAGGGGGGTAGTGACCTAAAAGTGACTTACAAACAGAGGAAGGGCGATCGACTGTTAAGTGTTCGATCGCCCCTCCTCTCTTCACTGAGACACTCTATGGTTCTAACCGCACCTAGGATTGACCCAAGTTACTTACACATTGCGACGTTTTGGCCTGCGTTCTTGAATCCCTCAGAAACCCAGCCTTCCATCGGTTTGACAATTTTTATCCAGGTTCGACCGTCGTCAGTGTCTTTGGATTCCATGGGGGAAACGAGGGTGATCTTTTCGTTTTGAGCGACGCCGCCGACGACTTCAGCGCTGCCAGGTCCTGTACGAATGACGAGTCCTCTGACCTGAGTCACGAGACGGCAGGCTGAAGGTTCGGTGGGCTTAGGAACTGGCTTTACGGTTCCGCACATTTTCAGGTCAGCGGTTTTGATGAAGCCGTCACTGGGAACGTTGATTTCGATTAGGCCATCTTTCGCTGTGTTGGCAGCTAAGGTGACGCGATCGTTGGTTTTCAGCATGGCGATCGGTTTTCCCGTGGAAACGGGCTTGTCGTAGATTCCGGTGGCCTGTTTCGCCGCTCGGCATTGACCCATAAGATCTGCGGCCATAACGCTGTTGCCAGGACCCACAACGGCAATAGCACTGAGCGATAGGACCGCTCCAACCCAACCATAATTTAATTTCATCATGTTCTTCCTTAAATCCTAGTCATAACGTTTGGAGTGATAGAAATAGTTCCCATCACTCAATTCATAGTCGGATTATGCCATGGAAATTTAAGGTAACGCGCAACTTTAATCGGTTTGAGGTTGAAACTCAATGACTTGACGCTTGATTTTCACGTCATATTTGCTAAAAAAATCATGGCCCAGTAGCCCAATTGCTGCATTTTCGGCGACGGTGACGGTGAGCTTTCGAGCTGGCATTCCGCCTGAGGTGGCTGACTGGATAGTTGTGATTGGGAATTTGAGGGTTCTCCCATCTGCAATAACGACTTCTCGATACCCTTGAGGCTGAAGTTGGAGCGCTTCGGCCATTTTTTTGGTGATTAGGGTGTTGCTAGCTCCAGTGTCGAGAATCATTTCAAAAATCCGGCCATTGAAGGCAACGTCAATGATGGGTGTGGATGAGAGACGTCGCTTGATTTTGGCGCGATAAATGCCATCTTGGGTCGGAGGCTGAACTCTCTTCAGGGTGGGCGAATGGGTAGCGGCATCGGGTGGTGGTGCTTCCCCGCAGATGGTACCGAGGCTGACTCTCTGGCCGGAGGCGGTGACCATGTAGCAGGATTGGGCGATCGCAGGGGCGTCATTCCATCCGCTAGTCCAGACGAGTCCTGAAATTACCATCGCACTGAAACTGCCGATCGATCGTTGAATCCTATGCAATCCGCCCATATTTAAGACTCCCCGCAAGATTAATCCCAGTATTTCAGTATTCTCATCCTTTCCTAAGGATACCCAAATTTGAGGACGATCGGACGGTTTGCTTAAGGGGGTGCGATCGGAGAATCACTGTTATCCACCAGTACATTCTTGATAAGCGAATTACTAATTTGTTCTAATACAGATGGACTGAGATCTTTAATAGCCCCAGTCACTCTGGCCGCTAAACTCAAAATTCTCTGGGTTCTAGTCGCACCAACCGACCATTTGACTCATCCGTCAGCACGTAGAGCAACCCATCTGGCCCTTGACGCACATCTCTTACCCGCTGTCCGATCGGCATTTCCTCCTGACCTTGAATATTCCCTGCATCATCGAGATCAATCCGTCGAATCCCTTCACCGACTAAGCCACCCACAAATAGATCACCTTGCCAAGCGGGAAACCGATCGCCGTTATAAATTGCCAGTCCTGAAGGGGCGATCGCTGGAGTCCAAACTACCTTCGGATCAACCAGGCCAACGCGCGATCGTTCCTCTGAAATCTCGCCCCCAAAATATTCCTGACTGCGCGTGACAATCGGCCAGCCATAGTTTTTTCCGGCCTCGGGTAAATTCAATTCATCGCCCCCGCGTGCCCCATGTTCTGTAGCCCAAACTTGTTTTTTTGCTGAATCGTATACCAATCCCTGAATATTGCGATGACCATAACTCCAAACCTTTGGATCAGCATTTTTGTTGTTCACGAACGGGTTATCCGGTGGCTAAGTACAGGACAAAAACTGAATGGCTTGCAATAGCTGCTGTCTGGCGATATTGAAATTGATCATGCCATCTCGAATATGGTCACAGCCGACCCGAAA
>JAYVVL010000355.1:0-3280 GCA_043787035.1 Synechococcales cyanobacterium | reverse complement strand
AAATATCGGGATAGACGCGCGCAGCCGTTTCCATATAGCCCACCGGATCAACGACCCACTGCAACTGTTGGAGCCAAGCGGGTTTTGTGAAGGGTCTTGGAATGTGAGGTGCAGTTTTCATAATGATCGACCGAGTGAACAGGATATTAGAGCGTTCTTCTTCTGTTAGTTTAATCCGAATGGATGGATGGGGTAGATGGGTGAAGCCGATCGCGGACGTTACGGCAATTCTACATTCAAAAATCAGGAGGAAATAACCCTTCGTTTTCAGGACAATCTGAATTTAGAATTGCTGGGGAATGGAAGAGATTAACGATCGGCTAAAGTTTTGGCTACATTTAAATTAGGTGCAAGAGAATTTACGATCGCTACGGGAGAAGTTAGGAATTGAGACTATATGAAGTGAGAAGAGGTGATTTAAGATTGACCGAGATGCGATCGATCCACGGAAGATCGATCGATCAGGCTTCTATTAGAAGTTGCCGTTGGTGGTGTTAGCGTTGACTAGCCGATCGATGACCGTTACAATCTCCAATGACCCTAATTCACCTTCAGCGCGGGTTCGGATGCTAAGGGACTGGGATTCGACTTCTTTTCCGCCAACGACCGCCATGACGGGGATTTTGTCTTTCTCAGCGTTGCGAACGAGTTTGCCAAGACGATCGTTACTAAGATCAACTTCAGCGCGAATGCCTAGCAGTTGCATTTTTGCCGCCGTTTCTTTTGCAAATTGAACAAAGTCGCCGCCCACGGGGAGTAAGCGAATTTGGACAGGTGCAAGCCACGTCGGAAAATCGCCTGCATACTCTTCGATGAGAATCCCAATCAATCGCTCTAGCGAACCAAAAGGCGCACGGTGTAGCATCACTGGACGCTTCCGAGTGCCATCTTCGGCGACATATTCGAGATCAAAGCGATCGGGCAGATTGTAATCAACTTGGACAGTTCCGAGTTGCCATTCCCGTTCAAGGGCATCCTGGAAAATGAAATCTAGTTTTGGACCATAGAATGCCGCTTCACCAATGCCTTCAAAGTGTGGCATGTCAAGCCTTTCAACGCCTCGACGAATAGCATTTTGGGCATTTTCCCAAGCTTCGTCCGTCCCTAAGTATTTCGTTGGATTTCCGGGGTCGCGGAAACTAAGGCGGGCGCGGAAATTAGTGAGTTGGAGGCTTTTGAAAACGCTCAGGGTGAGTTCTACAACGTTAAAAAACTCCTCGTCGAGCTGTTCGGGGGTAATAAATAAGTGCGAGTCATCCACGGTGAATCCGCGAACGCGAGTCAGTCCGCCGAGTTCGCCGGATTGTTCATAGCGATAGACGGTTCCAAATTCGGCGAGGCGCATGGGGAGTTCCCGATACGATCGTAAATCGCTCTTGTATATTTGAATATGAAACGGACAGTTCATCGGTTTCATCACAAACCCGATTTCTTTGTCTTTCTCTTCCTGACTTTCCGCCATCATAGGGAACATATCTTCAGAGTATTTCTGCCAATGTCCCGACTGTTTAAATAAATCGACTCTAGCGATATGCGGTGTGACAACTGGAAGGTATCCGCGCTTGGTTTGTTCTTTTTTCAAATAGTCTTCCAAAATCGATCGCAGCAGCGTTCCCTTTGGCGTCCACAGTGGCAATCCAGGACCGACGAGATCGCTGAAGATAAAGAGTCCCATCTCCTTCCCAATTTTGCGATGATCCCGGCGGATGGCTTCTTCTTTACGATGTTTGTATTCTTCAAGCTGTTCAGGAGTTTGCCATGCGGTGCCGTAGATACGCTGAAGCTGGGCTTTGTTCTCGTCTCCGCGCCAATAGGCTCCGGCTACAGACTCAAGTTCGATCGCCTTTGGGTCAAGGTCTCCGGTATTTTCGACATGGGGACCTGCGCACAAATCCCACCATTGGTCGCCCAAATGATAAAGAGTAATGGGTTCGATTAGGCCGTCAAGAATTTCAAGCTTGTAGGGTTCGTTTTGGGCGCTAATGCGGGCTTTTGCATCTTCGCGGGTGACTTCTTCGCGCGTGACGGGAAGCTTGCGGTTGATGATTTTAATCATCTCTCTTTTGATGGTCTTTAGATCCTTATCGCTAAAGGAATCGGGGGTATCAAAGTCATAGTAGAAGCCATTTTCTATCCAAGGGCCGATCGTGACTTGTGCCTTGGGGAAGAGTTTCTGCACGGCCATGGCCATAACGTGAGAAGTGGTGTGGCGAATTTTCTTGAGGTCTTCGGATTCGCTAGTCTTGGGAAGATGAATTTTTACAGTGTCTGACATGGTTTTACTCCAGAAAAGCGATCGGCGGTACGATTGCCAATGCTTAGATGATTGGTTTAGATTGATATTTTAGCGTGGGATGCGCATAACAGAGCGGACAATTCTCGTTTCGAGAGACTGCGCCAATAGTCAAATTGTGTATGTTGGATAGACAGCAATCAGGGAGAACATTGGCTATGATATCTAGTAGACCTATTCATAAATTTACAAGCGTTACTGTGACTGGATTTCAGGAAATCTTATCTAGCTTATTTGTTGCCCGCCAAATTAAATGATAACGTAAGAATCAGGCTTTCAGGCTATTTCTTAATAGAAACCACCCTAGTACGTGATTGACCATAGACGACCTCTACTCCCCACTTTTTAACAGTCGTAAATCGTGAAATCAATCCGACCTAATTTCAATCTAAATAACCCACAAATTGCCAACACAACCGTCCGATATCGGCCTGAATTTAACTGAAACTGATGACTCAATATCTGGGGCCTGTTTAGGCAGTAGAACGAGGGGACCAAAACCACTTGCCATAGGGATTTACTGGAGCTTGATAAGGGGATAGAGTTCCACCTTAACGGACTCAACGGTTGGGTAACGACCTAAACCCTGGGCCTACCATTTACGACATTTTGTCAGTGACTACCGATACAAAATAAGATGCGATTACCCTGGCTTTAGCTGTTGGTGCAGTTGAAACCTTTGGTGTCCGATGAGAATTGAATGTATTCCAAAACCGATCGATTGCCCAATCGCCCATCTCACGGCACAATGGAGAAATTTCCTAACGCGTCTTAGAGAGAACCTCCACCCATGTTAGAAGCTTATCGCGCTCACGTTGCCGATCGTGCCAGTCAAGGCGTTCCTCCGCTACCGCTGTCTGCTGAGCAAGCCGCAGACCTATGCGCACTGTTTAAAAATCCGCCTGCGGGGGAAGAGGAATTTTTGGTGGAGCTGTTGCGCGATCGGATTCCGCCGGGAGTGGATCAGGCGGCTTACGTGAAGGCGGG
>JAYVVL010000354.1:0-3283 GCA_043787035.1 Synechococcales cyanobacterium | reverse complement strand
CCCGAAAGTGACCCACCGCTTGCAACACCATCCCGCCCAATCGCCCCGGCTTGTTCCGAATTTCTTCCTTCAGCATTTTCAACATCAATTGCTCAATGTTGACGTCTGAGGCCAAAACCCGTTGGACAGCCGCTTGAGCTGCCGGAAGTTCGACCTGCTCATAAATCGTGCGATCCAATGCTTCAAGTTCCTGCTGCGCGCGATCTGCCGACTGAACCACCAGAGATTGCAAATGAACCGCTAATGAACTGTTTCGAGACGCTTCAGAAGGGTCCATCAACGGTTCATTAGGGCGTTCAGAGCTTTGCTGTGATTGGATTTGCTGCCATTGTGCGATCGCCTGTTTCAACGTCAGATTCCCATTCTTCGCTTGCTGTGCGAACCTCACAATGCTGTCCACCGCTGATGCCTTGAACGGTTCAGTGCCTAAATTCAGCGCCTGAGCGATTGATCGCGCATCCTCCGCATAGATCTGGTGGTGCTGATAGATTTGCTGGGTCGTGATCCCTTGAAACCCTTTGTTCTGCATACAGTCATCTCCTAAATTAGATAATGCCAAGTTTGTTCAGACGCAGTTCCAGCGCCTCTTGTCCTTCTACGGCCTTAATCCGTAGGTACTCTTGGCGCGTACAAGTACCGCCACCACCGCTATTTCGCATTTCACAAAAGCGCACCATCCGGCGGATTTCTTCAAATAACTCTTGACTAATCGGATCCTCAAACCGATCTAACGCTTTCCGACACTTTGCAACCGTTGTGTTAGAAGCACCCAAGAACGACGTAGCCTCCCCCCAACTTTTGGGCATTCCCATCTTGATTGGACTGATATCAATGACTGAATTCATAAAGATTTACAACCCTTAAAAACCCTTTCAAACGGTTAGAAAACCTTTCAAGCCCTTATAGGACAAGTATTTGAAAGGTTTTGATACACTTCAAAATAACACATTTTTATAGAAATAAGGTTTAATTTTATAGAGATGGCTTTTAAGTTCAGGTGAGATAATGGATAAAAGTATAGAAACGTCAAACAAAATGGCTGAACGGTTCACCCTGACTTATTACTATGTCTCTCCCCAAGATGCACTCAGAATTGAGGCGTTCAAGAGTTGCGTCGGCGACTCAGAGAAAACCCTGGTGACGCAGTACGTAAGAGGATGGTTGAGCAGGAATAGAGATTATTATCTGGATCTTGCTCGACTTGATGCGCAAGCACGCGGTCTTTCGTTCCGGGATTGGGGCGAAATCATTACGACACAGGGAATCGAAACTTTGGCGTCCTATCAGAAGGAACTCAAAGATATTCCCCCCAGTCCTCTCCGCGACGTCGTTCTTTCCCCTGATGCGATCCGTAAGCCCATTAACTACATCACCTTAGGACTTCAGAATTTAGCCCTTTTACGAGTCGCGACCCATTACGACCGGGACAATGCAATCGGTTTTGTCTCTCGAATCGTCAAGGAACACCTCGATCGGAATTGGGACAAGCTGTATGCACCTCAAATTGAGGCGGACAATTTTGATAACTGGCACTAATTAGGAGACACCTATGCAAGCAACCACTACCCCTGAACTTACTTTAGAACGCGTCAATCAGGCGATCGGCGAAATTCTATCCACCTTGGGAGACCCCGAATCTGACTTGCATCAAAAGGCCATGGCCGCATTCCAGACAGGAGACCACCAGGTCGTAAAACGTCTTGCCTCGACTCACCTCTCTGACTACTACTGCAAGGCACTTGGCTACCTAGGAGGCGCACTCAAGTTGACACCCAATACCGACACAATTTTAGCCGAGGCTGCGCGAGCCGCCGCAGATTTTGTACGGGAGAAAACCTTAGCTCGGCTCGGTGCTGCTATCGAACGGTCGCTCGGCAGCGTCTAACCGCTACCCTTTCAGCAAAATGGGAAATTTCTACGGTTACATAAAATTGTTATATCTATAGATATGACAATTTTATGTACAATTGTAAACCTTCCTCCGACACGGAGAAAATCTCTGGGTAAGGCTTTAAGCAGTTTTTGGAATTTCCGGATAGATTTGGATTTGATGATTTTGAAAAAACCCGTTACATTGGATCCCAAGATATCAGGGACCAACATTCATCTCAACAAATTATGAAAATCCTGACTTATTAAGAGGTGTTAGCAACTTACCGCTTCAGATGAAGACAAAATCCCTATAAATCGATCTTGATGATCCGATTACCGAGTTTTAGTGTTTAATAGAAGTGATAAGTAGCTAGAGCTTACCACTATGATGCTGTCTGACACTCCACTCAAAGCAGGGAATCCTGACTCTGAAGAGATTAATTCTACGTTTCCCTACGCTGCATTTGGCGCATGGTTACGTAGAAAGCGGTATTCCGCAGGTATCACCAGTGCTAATGTGATCTCGAAAGCCATTGGTGTTTCACTTAGTTCCGTGAATCACTGGGAAAATGGTCGCTATCTACCCACTATCACACCAATGCAAACTTGCACCTATGCGTCACTCCTGAAGGTTTTACCGCAGGATATTGCTGCTGTGCAAGAAGCACTTATCCATGAAGGAGGCATTCCAAGTAAAAAGAAGAAAAAATCATAATTGTGTACCTACGAGTAGATACACAATTAGCCAATATGGCACAGGTTTAGCGCTTTATCGACGTAATCACCCTTATTTCTTGGCGGAGATACAGTGATTACTCGATCCAGTAGAGCTGCTTAACTCTGTTAACAAGAGCGCGTTTTGTCATCAAATGACCAAGCGATCTTTTTGTTTGCGCCACTAATGTATTCGCTATGTTCATTCTAGGGGTTCTTTAGGGTTATCGCAACCTCTAACGGGCGATCCCTAAGCTGCTGCATGGCGAGATTTTAATCTGGAACCAAGACAGCGCAAGCATTTGAGTGATTTATGAATATTCCAACGGTTTCCAAGGGTTTGTTGCCCTTTAATATATTTTCTGACCGCATTTATTCTGAATTTGTCTCAGAAAGCGCGATCGACCCTCATTTATTCAGATCCAGCATTACGATCGTTCAAGACACCGAGGTCAACGCAGGCGGTGAAGTCAGCTATCCCATCCATGATTCCCTTAACTGGCGGATGTCGCGCTTCGGTCAACAAGCACGATCGACCCTAGAAGCCGCCCTCTTCCAAAACGAAGACAGCACCACCTGGCAAGCCAAACTCTCAACCCCGATCGACGATCCTAAAAAGGGAAAACCCCGTAAATATGAAACGCCTGTTGGTTCTGGCTCCCGCGCCTTTTTCCCAAATCTAGACTCGCAAACCCGA
>JAYVVL010000353.1:0-23105 GCA_043787035.1 Synechococcales cyanobacterium | reverse complement strand
TCGATCGAAATAGCTTTGCCAAAGACGGCACCACGCACTTCTTTAATCCTATTTTCCAAACCAATCCTGCCCTCACTGCGGTGGGCATCGGCTCTCGTCCGGGACTGTTAGTGAACTGGAGCTTGACGGATAACATCGAACTCAAAGGCGCAACGTTTTCGTCCTCTCGCAGCATTGGAGACTTTGCGCTGAACGGCTTTGCGGGAGAAGTTGGCTTTCGGTACGGCAATGCTATTGTCCGAGGCACTTACGCAACGGGGCGTGAATCGAGTTCCCTAGGTGGTTTTAAGGAGTCAGGTCAAGTCCCGCGCGGCGGCGGACGATTTGGTCAACTGAAGGGCGATCGAGAAGAGGCGTTTGGCGTGAATGCGGAAGTCTTTATCCCCAAAATGAAAATGGGCGTCTTCGGTCGCTACGGTCGTTATAACAACCTGGATATGGGCGAAGGCGGCGACACGGCTAGCGTGGGCTTCAGCTTCTTGGATCTCTTTGCACCGGACGATCGCCTAGGAATTGCTTACGGTCAGGACTTGTCCAACGATGCGCGAAGGGTTTCGGCGGGTGGCAAACGATCGGATGCGTTGGAAATGTTTTATGACTTCAAGTTCCTGAACAATTTGCGCATGGGGTTCTCGCTCCAAGAACGCAATAGCTTCTCCGAACTCGTCGCCGGATTCCGCGTCAAAACCGAGTTTGATCTGACGCCCCGACCTAAATAAGATCCAGACATCGCAGATCCAACACTCAGCGTTAGACCGTTATGCTATTAGACTTCCTGTACAAATCGTCGGCTCTCATCGCACTTGGTCTGAGCACCGCCGTGCCGATCGTCATGCCGATCATGGTCCCGCCTGTCCTAGCTCAGGTAGCGATTCCACTCGAAGTGCGTGAAGCCTACACTCAATTGGGTTCGGGACTTGTGGATCAGGCGATCGCGCAGTTCCGCATTGCCATCCAGCGCTACCCTAGTTCAGTGGAAGCCAAGCTCGGGTTGGGCATTGCCTATCGACGAGCGGGAAAGGATGAAAACGCGTTTGAAACCTACCTGTCCCTTCTCGCACAGGATCCAAAGAATGTTCTGGCGCTGCGATCTATCGGATTGCTTGGCGGATACCGCACGGAGTGGCAAAAAAAAGGCATTGACGCCCTGACACAATTGCTCATCCTTAGCTCTAACGACCTCGAAGCGCGTGCCCAACGTGCTCTGCTCTATGGCTATCAAGGCAAATTTGCTGAATCGGTCAGCGATTACGACGCCGTTCTCAGAAGCGGCACTCCGACGCCGGATGTCCTCCTTGGCGCAGCGCAAATCTATACCTTCAGCGGCAATCCAAAACGCGGATTAGAATTGTTTGAGCAATATCAAACTACCACCCAAAAATCCATCCCCGCCACCGCGACGATCGCCTACGCCAAAGCGCTCCGAGCCACGGGCAATCCGGCCCAAGCCATCAGCCTACTGGAGTCTCTGCCCAATAAAGGCACCAATGCTAGCGCCCGATCGGAACTGTCACAAGCCTATCTCGCCAACCGCCAACCTCAGCAAGCGCTTTCCGTCCTCGATCCTCTGCGCAACCGCAGCGACACTGAATCCCGCCTTGCCCTCGCCCGTGCCCTGAACGAAATTGGTCGCCAACAGGGTCGCCCCGATCTCCAAGCCGAATCTGCATCGCTCTACCAGCAAGCCCTCGCCGCCACCCCCAACCCACCGTCATCCCAGGTCAAAGAAACCGCAGACGTCCTAAGCGGCATCTCCGGCCAAGAACAAACGGCGCTGAATCTTTTCCGCCAACTCGCGGCCCAAAACCCAGGCGATCGCGTTATCGCCCTCCAGCAATTGGCACTCGAAGGCAAACTCGGGACGATGCCAGCGGGGCAAATCGTCCAGCAAGTTCGCACCTTGCTTACTCCCTTCCCCACCGATCCGGCCCAACAACAGGCGATCGCAGCGGCCATTTCCAGGCTTGATCCCGAACCTGACTACTTTCCGGTGTACCAAGCGCTGCTGCAATCGGGCGTTGATGAACCATTTCTGAACTTCCGCATGGCGCAGTTGTTCATCGCCAGCAACGATTTTGGCAATGCGAGAGCGGCCCTTGCAATCTACAAAGCCACGATCGCCGGATCCCAAGACCTTGCCCCTGATCTGTTGATGGCCGAAGTCGATCGCAAGGAAGGAAATTTAGATGTTGCTGCCAGCCGTTACCAAGCCTTGCTCAACAGCGGTACCACCGACAACGACGTCATAAACAGCGCCCTTCGCGGCATCGCAGGCATTCGTCTCAGCCAAAACCGCAGCGCTGAGGCCCTTTACCTCTACGACCAAATCCTCGCTCGCAACCCCAACGATGGACCCACCCGGCTAGGCAGAACGGCGATCGCCTACCAAGCCAAACTGATCACCGAATTTGACGCCGACGCGGTGATTAACCAATTTCTCCAATCTCGCCCCACCCAAACCCCCAACGAACTTTTTACGTTGACCGCCCTTCTCCCCGCCCGAGACTACCGCGAACCCCTTTACAAAGCCCTAGCCGCTGCAAACCCCAATAACATCGACGTCCAAGTCCGCCTCATCCAGATCCTCGCCAAACGAGATTCCTTCCAAGCCCAAATCATGGCCAACCGGGTGCTGGCCCAAGTCAAAGGCGGTACGGCCATCAGTGCCCTGTCCCTGCGTGGACGCTTAGCCGAAGCCCTAGGAAACCTTGACCAAGCCGATCAAGCCTACATCGCCATCCTCAATCTCCAACCCGATAACCTTGACGCTGTCTCTGCCCTTGGGGGGGTCCGGTTTCAGCAGCGCCAGTTTGATTCCGCCGAACGCCTTTACCTGCTGGCCCTTGCCATGAAGCCGGAGAACAGCGCCAGTATTCAGCGCACCCTTGCCGATCTCAGTTCCTCCGCTGGCAAACCTTTGCAAGCCCTCGATCGCCTAGAAGCCCTCAAAATTCAGCAGCAATCTATCCCTGGCGCATTTCCCGATTTCAGCCTCCAACAACGTCAACAAGAAATCCAAGAAGGCTTCCTCCAACAACGCGGATTCCAGCCGCCTTGGGAGCGATATTGATGGATATCAAAAAGATGACCGCTAGTGTTCTTGGACTCACCCTAACTATGGGAAGTGGTGTGATGAGCAGTTGCCAGTGGCGTCCTTCGCGCTCCTCCCCGCCGCCATTGACCGATCGCACCATCCCGCCTGAAGCCACTATTTCCCTCAAAGAAAGCTGGGACGCCTATCGCAAACGCTTTATCCAAGCTGACGGGCGCATCATCGACTGGGAAGCGGAGGAAAGATCAACGTCTGAAGGTCAAGCCTACGCCATGTTTCGGGCCGTATTCGCCGATGATCCAGACAGCTTCGATCGGACCCTAAAGTGGTCAGAATCCAACCTCCAGCGCCGCGACAATCAAGGCAAACCGATGGATTCCCTCTGGGCCTGGAAGTGGGGTAAAAGCGCCAGTAATCAATGGGTACAGCTCGATCCAAACTTTGCCATTGACGCCGATATTGACGCCTGTTTTGCCTTGATTTTGGCGAGCGATCGGTGGAGCCGCCCTGACTATCTCGCGCTGGCCAAAACTAAGCTCAAAGATCTCTGGAACTTCTCCACCCTCACCCACAACGACCAAATCTATCTCCTCCCCGGTCCCAAAATCGCCTTTCAGCAGGGCGATCGCCTGACCCTGAACCCGTCCTATCTAGCCCCCTACGCCTTTCGGCTCTTTGCGCAAGTCGATCCCGATCGCGACTGGATGGCACTCGTAGACAGCAGCTATGCAATCTTGGAGAACTCCGCCAGTCTGTCCAATGTGGGATTACCGAGTGATTGGGTCAACTTTGATCTAAAAACAGGGAAATATAGTGCATTGGAATCGGGTAGCCCGCTCAAAACTCAGTACGGGTTTGATGCCACCCGCGTTTGGTGGCGTATTGCCTTAGACGGCGCAATCTTTAACGAGGCGCGATCGATGAATTATCTTCAAGCCCATCTGAAACCGCTTCAGAATCGCTGGCGAAAAGACCGAAAAATCCCCGCCCAAATCGATCTCCAAGGCAACCCGATGGTCAACTACGAAGCAACTTCTCAATATGGAATGCTCTACAGTGCGCTAAGGCCATTGGATCCCACCATGGCCACAGAAATCTATCAGCAAAAGATTAAGCCTACCTATCGATCGGGCTTCTGGGACAACGACAAAGCCTACTACACCCAAAACCTAGCCTGGTTTGGTCTGCTCGCTCCCCACGACATTGCCCAAGCTATGAAAGGGAAGTTCCCCCCGACTCCCAAGTGACTCTAGTTGCGTCCCAACAGAACTGCCAAACAGAATCGCCATGCCCTCTACACCTTAACCGTCACTGGAACCCGTCCCATGAACAAGCGATCTTCCAAAGCTAAAAAGCAGTCCATCTCCCAATGGAAGTTTCCTTCCTTTGCGTTCCTCCACATGGCGACCCGACGATCGCTTATTCTTTGCAGTCTGAGCCTCGTCACTGGACTGCTGATTGTCTTGGCCCAAAGCGATCACACCTTCATCGCCGTAAGCCAAGGTGTTCAGCAGCAGGAAGATCAAGTCATCCGCAATTTCAAGCTTCCCAGTAACCCCGCCGCCCCCGAACCCGTTGCTCCGTCCGAACCTGTTTACGTCGCCCCCGAACCCGCTGCCCCTGCCGCCGAACCTGCCCCTGCGACTCAATCAGCTCCTGCGACTGCACCTAGCTCAACCGTTAGCCCAATTTCTAGCCCAACGCCCAGCCCAACGACCGCAGCCAAGGGTTCAACCCAGCCTCAGGATCCACTCAAACAATCTGGCATTGCCATTGCAGCCAACGCTGGACCTCCGAGCCAATACATTCTCGAATTCAACCGCAGTCCGGCGATCGGCAATCGTTTCCGCCTTGAAGGCATCAACGCCGAATCTCGCCTGGGCTTTACCCGTCCGCGCAACTGGCAGGTCACCGGAGCCAAGGCCGTCATCCGATTCCAGCATTCCCCCGCCCTGCTGGCCAACAAATCCAACCTAATTGTTCGCATCAACGACACCAGCATCGGCAGCATCCCGCTCAACCTCAAAAACGCTCAAATTGGCGAGGCGATCATCACCATCCCGCCTAACCTCGTTCAAGATTTCACCGAGGTCGCCCTCGTTGCGCAGCAGTCCAATAGCGAAAAATGCAATAATCCCACTGATAAAGAACTCTGGACCGAAGTCCTCCCCGACTCCAAAGTCATCCTGGACTATCAACCCAAGGCGATCGCCCTCGACTTTGCCCAATTTCCGTACCCGATTTTCGACGATCGCGCCCTCGACACGACCCAAATCAAATACGCCCAGCCCACCAAGACCAGTGCCGAATGGCTCACCGCCGCCAGCCGCCTTCAAGCCCAACTCGGACGGCTCCATGATTTTCGATCGATGGAGACAACCCTGGTCAAAGATGCCAAAGGACTCACCTGGACCGATCGGCTCATCGTTCTGGGGACGCCAGACGAGCAGCCAGCGCTTAGCGCTTTAAAACTACCCCTGCCCCTCAGCAATGGCAAATTTCTAGACGGCAATAAAGCTGCTCTGCCCAATGACGTTGGCATTTTGATGCTAACGAATGCCCCCGGAAGCGCCAATCCTCCCGTCCTCATCATTTCCGGCAATGGTCCGGAAGGCGTTGCCAAAGCCGCTCAGTTTCTTGTCCAGCCCGACAGCGCTCAAATCGGCACTGGACAGCTTATTCTCGTCACCAACCAAAGCAGCGGCGAGAGCAAATCCCCTGGCAAGCGCGACTGGAAGCGATTTTTGCCGGGAGATGCGAAGTTTGAACTCTCCCGCCTCCTTGGCAACGATAATAAACCCTTCCAAGACGTGATGGTCCGTGGGGCAAATGCGCCTCGCGTCGAGTTCAACTTCCGCGCCCTCCCCGATGAGCAGTTCATCCGAGGCAGCAACATGACGCTGAAGTACAGTTACAGCGCCCAAATCGACACCCGTAAGTCCACCGTATCCATATTCATCGACAACATCGGTATCGCCAGCAAAAAGCTCACCTCCGATAACGGCGGCACCAACGAAACCTTCACCCTCGATCTCCCAACCAACCAACTCATGCCCAACTCCCGCATCGGCGTAGACTTCAAGCTGGTTCCCCGAAACCTTGAACAGTGCGGCCCTGCGATCGATCAGCAGCTTTGGGGCACCGTTCACAAAAACACCGAGTTCAACCTCAATCGAGAAATCGCCGTCAGCCTGCCCGACCTGAAGTTGCTGACCTACGGGTATCCCTTCACCGCGCCGCAGGATCTCTCTCGCACAGCCATTGTCCTTCCGGATAACCCAACGCCTAGCGACCTCATGACCCTAATGAAGTTCAGCGAACGCCTAGGCCGTATCAGCCAAGCCGGAACCGTTAAGCAGGAGGTGTACCTCGCTGGGAACTTCCCGGATTCAGTGAAAGAAAATAAGCATCTGGTCGGAATAGGCACCCGCGATCGCTTTCCCATTGCAGAGGTCTTTCAAGGAAAAGGCGGTGGCTTCCAGCTCATGGACTTTATCGGTCGAGGCTTCAAGCAAGCCCAAATACAGAGCCTCCCGGACAGCGGCGGCGTCATCAAGAGCATTCTCTCTCCCTGGTGGAAACCCAAGTCCGACGACGGAGACCAGCGAATACTCCTTGCGCTCACCGCCCAAACTGAAGACGGAATGAAGCAGGTTCAGGAGGTTCTGAGCAGAGATGCTTGGTTCTCTCAACTCCAAGGCGACACCACCTTAATCTCCGCGAACAAAGACACCTCGCCCTACGACAGCAATGCCTATCAGTTCCAATCTCTAGACCAAGCCGATCGACGCAATTCAGAAAACCTCAATCTACTCAGCAAAATACGTCGATTTTTCCAGAGCAACTGGTGGCTCTTGCCCACCGGCATCATTGGCCTCTCGGTCATCTTGTACGGAATCGCCCAACTTTATCTCAAGCGTGTAGCAGGGGACTCTAAATAATGATCAACTCACCGAGCGCTAGACTCAAACCCCTCACCAAAAGCGCCCGCATCGTGGCTGGCTTTGTTGGATTTATCCCTAAGTTGTTCGATCGATTTTTTGCAAAATTTGGTCCGCAACAGCTCGTCCTGTTGATGGGACTCGTCTTCATGTTGTCGATTCCCTTGATTATCACGCCACTCACTATTCCGCAGCAAGCCATCATCGGTGGATTCTTAGTTTTCATTGCCTGGGGAGTGACTAAAGTCGAGGAGCGCCAGTCTAGTCGCAATACCAGTGACTATTTGCACCTGTTCCTCGTGTGGCTGAGTCTGATTACCACCTTTCGCTACCTGTATTACCGCACCACTTACACGCTTAACCTGACGGGGGGCTGGCTGGATGCCTTTTTCAGCGTTATTCTCTATCTCGCCGAACTCTACGCCATCTTGACCATGGCGTTATCGTTCTTCCAGACGCTGCGGCTGAAGGAGCGTACGTCTATTGATGTCAGCTATATCCCTGAGGCGGAGATGCCGATCATTGATGTCTACATTCCGACCTATAACGAGGAAGTCGAAATCGTCCGTAAGACGACTCTTGGAGCCGTAGCGATCGAGTATCCCAAGAAAAACATCTACATCCTCGACGATGGACGACCTGAAAAATACGAAACTAGCGATTCCCGCTACGCCGAATTCCGCGATCGCCGGAATCAACTTCAGCAAATGTGCGTCGAACTCGGATGCGAACTGATGGTCCGTAACGACAACAGCCATGCTAAAGCTGGAAACATCAACACGGCCCTACCCAAAACGCCCGGTGACTTGATTCTCATTCTAGATTGTGACCATATCCCCACGCGCACCATTTTGAAAGAAACTGTCGGATTCTTTCTCAACCCCAAGGTGTCTCTTGTCCAAACGCCTCACTGGTTCTATAACCCCGACCCCTTTGAGCGCAACCTTCAAACGGGCGGTACAATTCCGGTCGGCAACGAGTTATTCTACAAAGTGCTTCAAAAAGGCAACGACTTTTGGAATGCCGCCTTCTTCTGTGGGTCCGCTGCGATCGTCCGTAAAAAACATCTGCTCCAAGTGGGCGGCATCGCGGTCGAGACCGTCACCGAAGATTGCCACACGGCCCTGCGTCTGCACGCACTTGGCTATGAGTCAGTCTACTATGACAAAATCATGGTGGCTGGACTTGCGCCTGAGATGTTTTCGGCCTACGTTGGTCAACAGGTCCGCTGGGCACGGGGCATGGCCCAAATCCTCCGCATCGAGAATCCACTCTTTAACCGTAAGCTCAAACTAACGCTGCCTCAGCGGATTTGTTATTTCAGCGCAACATCCCACTTCTTCTTTGGCTTTCCGCGCTTGATGTACGCGATCGCACCGTCGCTCTTTCTGATCTTTGGGATTAACCCCATCCGAGGTTTAGGACTGGAAACCCTGGCCTATGCCCTGCCGCACATCGCGATCGCGACCTACGCAAATTTTATTACTTATAAACACGTTCGCTTTTCCTTCTGGAACGAAATCTATGAATTTGCGATGTCGTTCCATGCCGGAATCGTCACCTTCATGGCGTTGATTAACCCTAGCCTCGGATCGTTCAACGTCACCGACAAAGGCTTGAGCATTACCAAACGGGTCTTTGATTGGGAGTCATCTAAGGGGCTTGTAATTGCAGGGGCGATCGTTCTGTCGTCGATCATTGCAGTGCCGTTCTGGCTGATTTTTAGACCAGAAGCCTCTGAAGCGGTTCTGGTTAACCTGGCCTGGAGCTGTTTTAACTTCGTTCTGATCGTAGCTTCGATTCTCGTGGCCTTCGAGCAGCCTCAGCTTCGCCGCTCTCACCGCCTCGATCGTAAACTTGGAGCCGTCATTTACAGCCAAGACGAGACCCTCAAAGGCACCACGATGAACGTTAGTGAAACTGGGTGCCAAGTTATTTTGGACTCCTGGGCTAATCTCCTGGATGAAGTCGAGATTGAACTTGTTGGTGATTTTGGGGCGCGCGCCTTTCTGAAAAGTCAGGTGGTTCGGGCCGTTCCCCTCAACGATGACCAACTGATCGTAACCCTGGACTTCATTGCCCCTAGCCGATCGCAAATCGATGCCCTTACCGTTGTTATCTACTCTGACGTCCAACAGTGGTATTCTCAGCATCGAGAAAATAAAGACGACGCCTTCGGATCGATTAGGTTCATTACCACGAGCTTGGCCCGCGCCTTCCAAGCGCTCAAGCCCGAATCCAACCAGATGCGGCTGTGTAAACCGATCGATGCCTATGCCCAGCTCTACTGGAAAGGCAGTTTCTACCGTGCCCACGCCATCGAAATTGGCAATCGCAGCCTTCGTCTCGAACTCCAGCCCGGTGACTTAACGGAGGTCGATGAACTCAGAAAGACTCAGCCACTCGTCGGGCTGCTTCTAAGCCAAGACAACGGGGATGTCTCTCCGCAGCGGCTCCTTGCTCAGGTCAATCAGGTCGAGACTCCCGGCGACAGGCTTACCATTGAGCTAGAGTTTCCCGAGCAACTCATGCAGCGTCAAGAAACCAAGATTCGCCAATTAGTCAAGTCGCTCAATTAGCCGTGCGATAAATTTAGTGATGATTCTGACTTGTCTACAGAACCCAGGGCGTGCTATTCCTATTACGCTCTTTGTTTTGTGTGAGACAAATCTCAGTCTCGGAATGAGTTCAGTATGAATTTGGTCTCTCTTAATTTTGCCAGACGGTTAGGTTTGTCGTCTAATCTTCAAACCAAGCTTGATTTGCTGATTACTTTGGTCCAGCGTGACCTGTCAGCGCGCTACAAAGGCTCTGTGCTGGGAAACTTCTGGACCCTGATTCAGCAACTCACTCAGCTCCTGATCTATACCTATGTTTTTGCCATTGTCCTCAAGGTAAAGCTCAACAGTACCCATCTTCCTCAGTCGCCTCTTGTGGGGAACAATTTTTTATTCGCACTGTGGCTCTTTGCCGGACTCATTCCCTGGGGCGCGATTACTACAAGTTTGCTTTCTTCCTCGGGATCTGTGATTGCGCAACCTAATTTGGTTAAGAAAGTTGTTTTTCCCCTGACGTTGATTCCATTGGTCCCGATCGTAACGGCTTTTATTGACAGCACGATCGGACTGGTGATGCTCATTGTCGCCCTGGGTTTATTTGCCCAGACGGTTCATTGGACTCTTCTTCTCCTTCCACTGGTTTGGATTCCACAACTCCTCCTTATGGCAGGTCTTGGGTACATGGCGGCTAGCCTCACCGTCTTTCTTCGAGATATTCCTCAGACGTTAAGCATTGGGATTAGCTTTCTCTTTTATCTGACGCCGATTATGTATCCGCAGGAGATGATTCCGCTGCCCTTCCGAGACTGGGTGCGCTGGAATCCCTTTTCTGTGATTTCTGAACTCTACCGCGATCTCACCCTCTGGGGCAGTCTTCAACACGGATGGGAGTGGCTCTATCTTTGGGGTTTGAGTATAGGTATCTTTGTTTTGGGGACGTGGATGTATCGTCGGTTGAGTCCTGCATTTGCAGATGTACTATAAGCTCTATATGATGAGATTTAGCGTTCGTTGAGGAACAGATTATTTCATGGAATTTACGGGTGAACGATACACGCCAGAAATCGGGGGAGGGGTTCGGTATGAGCATCTTCATCGATATGCTATTTCTCTCCAATATGTACAGGGTAAACAGGTCTTAGACCTCGCATCGGGTGAAGGATATGGCTCTTATCATCTGTCTAGAGTTGCAGCCTCTGTGGTGGGTGTGGATATTGATGCAGCGGCGGTGTCCCATGCCCAGCAGCGTTATAATCAGCAGTCTAATCTCAGCTACCGGATCGGAAGTTGTGCTCAGATTCCTTTGGACGATCGCAGTGTCGATGTGGTGGTTTCGTTTGAAACCATTGAACATCATGATCAACATGAGCAGATGATGCGCGAAATTAAGCGTGTTCTCAGACCCAATGGGCTGCTGATCATCTCATCGCCGAATAAAAAAACCTATTCTGAAGACCTCGGTAATCACAACCATTTTCACATCAAGGAACTCTATCTTGAGGAGTTTAATGATCTGCTGCTTGCCTCGTTTATGCAGGTCAAGCTTTATGGACAGAAACTCCTTACGGGTTCAGTCATTACGCCGCTAGAGCAGCCTGGGTTGTCACGGCTTGATCTCTGCGTGGGCGTCTCTAGTAATGACAAAATTAATGACGAAATTGACTTTCAATCGAGTTGTGAAGGTCTCGGTAACGCGATTTATTTCATCGCACTGTGCTCAGATTCTCCCTTGCCCAGTCTTCAGCCGACTCAGGCAAATTCGGGTTCGTACTACCTAGAACCTCACAACGACATCTGGAATGAGATGGGAAAATCCCTGAATCAAACCTACGGGAATCTTCACCAGAAAGATTTAAGTCTTTACCAGAGTAATGTTGAATCTCATGAATTGCGGGTTCAGCTCCATGAAGCTAACCTTCAGATTCACCAATTTCAACAGGATTTACAGCAATTTCAACAGGATTCATATCGATGTCAGCAGGACTTACATCAATCCCGTCTTGATTTACACGAATCCAGGCTCGATTCGTACCAATCTCAACAGGATTTGCACCAGTCCCGACTTGATTTACGCGAATCTCGACTCGAATTATACCAATCACAGCAAAACTCATATCAATTTCAACAACAATTAGATGAACTCAATGCGAGTAAATTCGTGAAAGTTCGATCATACTGGCAAAAGTTAAACGGCAGAGCCTAAGTCCCACTCTGGTCTCCCAAACTACAATCCAGGCTGTTGATATCGCATATGGAACAACGGAATCATGCCAACGTGACGAGTGAACGTCCCAGTGGTAGAATCTACGCACTCCTAGATGAAGACGCATTCTTCCATGTCCGATGTTTTTCTAAACCCCACCTTACTGCTGAAGCACCTTCAAGTGATTGCTCGCCTAAATGCGTCGGTCACTTGCTTGGAGCGCGGGATACAGCCTTGGGAAATCATCCAGACCTCCTCTGATGTAATAATGGAAGTTGACCCATGTATTACAGTGATCATTACGCTCTTCAACTATGAAAACTACATTACGGAATGTCTAGACAGCGTTGCCCAGTCTCAGATCTCTCAACTGCCTGCGCCCATTGAAATACTCGTGATTGATGATTGTTCGACCGATCGATCGGTCGAGGTTGTGACCGAGTATCTTTCGCGGAGTCCCTACCCCATTCGCTTGGTCAAGAAGGCCATCAATACAGGACTCGCTGATGCCAGAAATCTTGGGCTAAGACTAGCACTCGCCCCTTATGTCTTTATCCTAGATGCTGACAACAAAATCGAAGCAGATTGTTTGGTAGAGCTTTATCAGATTCTTGAGTCATCAGATGATATTAGTGCTTACTCAAGCATTCACAAGTTTGACCATGATACTGGAGCTAGTGCTGGGTGCTTATCCCATCTTCCGTGGCAGGTTGATTTACTTGTTCAAGATCCTTATATTGATGCGATGGCGCTATTCGATCGGGAGAAAATGCTCCAGATCGGAGGATACTCGACGGATTTGATTCACTATGGATGGTTTGGGTGGGAGGATTATGAACTCTGGCTTCGCATTGCGTCGTCGGGCCAGTCTTGCCAGTTTGTTCCTAAAATTCTGAGTCAGTATCGAGCGCATTCCGCTTCTATGATTCACTCGACCAATGTCTATAGCCTCAATCTTTCTCGTTATTTTGTCGTCAAGTTTCCAGAGCTTGCGTCTCGGATTCCGGCTTCAACCCGACTTTTTGGATCGTGGCGTCAAGCGGTAGACGCTGCCCCTCCCCATACGATTAATCAACTGTTTCAATTCCAGGATAAAATCTCTTCGCCCCAACCCCTTGAAAGCCTTTCAGCGGAACTTCGGGCCACCCAAGAAACCCTCGCGCAACTGCGATCGAGTCGGCTTTGGAAAGTTCGCCAAGTTTTGCTGAGATCTTGGACGCGAGTTCAGGAAACGATCAAGCCTTAAATGATGCTGATATTATTGATTTTATAGGAAAAGTTATGCCGCCTTTATCTGATCAGACCTTTCGGATTGCAACCTATATCACTGCTTTTGAGGACCACGATGCCCTTGTTCAATGTCTTCAATGCCTTCAGCAGCAAGATTATCCCATTGAACTAACCCTCATTGTTGATAACTCTAAGTCTCCCCTTCTCCAAAGTTCTGATGGCCTGATTGTGGAACATCATCCTGAAAATATTGGCGTTGCTGGGGGCTTGAAACGTGCGATCGCTTGGGCGATTCAGCAGAAATTTGATTTTCTATGGGCGTTTGATCAAGATAGTACACCGGATGATCCGACGTTGCTTCGGACGCTGATTGCCCTTTACAAGCAGGAACAACATCCGAGTTCACCCCTTGGCATTGTTGCACCGTTACCTATGGACCTAAAAACGAATCAACCGATTCATGGCGGAAATTGGGTTCGCTACCATTTTGAAGAGCCTGCGGGAGTTCAGGATGATAAATTGTTCTATGACTGCGATGTCCTCATTACTTCAGGGAGCTTAATTTCGATCGCGGCTGCCAAGAACTCGCCGCCACCGCTTGAGAGCTTGTTTTTAGATGCGGTGGATTGGCTGTATTGCCTGAATTTACGGCGAAAAGGTTATCGTATCGTGGTTAGTAAAACCGCGATTCTTAAACATCAGCTTGGAAATTCCCATAAAGTGCTCTGTCCGGTTAGTCAGCAAATTATTTCCACTCATACTTGCTCGGCACTGCGTTACTATTACAGCTCACGAAATCACACGTACTTTGCTACTCGAATGGCTCCGAGTAAGTACAGACTCCATGCGATTAAATCTCGACTCGTTGCTTTGAAGCAGAATCTTCGCCATATTAGATTCTACGAATCAGCACCCCGACGCAAAAAAGCCTATGCCTATCTCCGAGGAACCTTTGATGGATTAATCGGTCGGTTAGGTCGAACGTGGTAATGAGCCAATTTATTCTTGATAAGGAACTCACCGATAAAGCGAGTAATACTATGACCGTTCATCAATCTAGTACTACAAGATATAATTCATTAATTAATGAGCTGCTTCATTGTCCTGAGTGTAGTCATCCAACTCTTAGGACGATCGATCGAGCCTTAAATTGCGAACAGTGTGGAGCCGTTTATCCCATCATCAATCACGTTCCAGTATTCATTGCTGATCCAGGAAATGTGGCCATTATTTCAAACACTCACATCAGCAATCCGGTCCCTGACGAAATGCTAGATTGGCTCGGTAAGATTGACGGATATAGCTTAAACATTGGAGCGGGGGCAACCCAATTTAAAATACCAACATGCATTGAACTAGAATATGCCATTTTTAAAACAACAGATGTTGTAGCAGATTCTCATCACTTGCCCTTCAAGGATAATTCGTTCGAAGCGGTGGTTGCCTTGAATGTTTTTGAACATCTGAGTGATCCAGTTCAAGCTTCAAGAGAGATCTTTAGAGTATTGAAACCAGGCGGACGGCTCATCATAAGAACGGCCTTTCTGCAACCCCTCCACGAAGCGCCTTATCACTATTACAATGCAACTAAATATGGAGTAATTCAGTGGTTTTCCAACTTCCAGATCACGTCTTGTCATGTCTCTGATAATTTTAATCCTGTCTATACGATCGCCTGGTCATCCTGTGAGGTGCTCAATATGATCGAACAGACTTATGGTGCGAAGGTCCGAGAGAAAGTTGCAAAAACAACCCTTAAAGAGTGGAGTATCCTATGGTCCAATCCGAATCAACGGAAAGGATGGTTATGGGATCTTATGCATGGATTGCCGAGGGAACTTCAAGAGCGTTTAGCCGCAGGTTTTGAACTAGAGGCGACCAAGCCTGCGGCTAAAAATGCTCTCCCTTCCTCAACCGCTCAACTTCCTTCAGTGACATTCGATATGATCTGTCCATCCCCGGAGACTCATGAATTGCTTAATCTCAATGAGCCTGAGGTGACACAGTCTGAGATAACCCACTCCAACGTTGAACTTCAAGGGAAAATCTATAATCTTGAAGCTCAGATTAGATCCATGCGTGCCACTAAGTTTTGGAAATTGCGAGAACGGTGGGTGAAAATAAAGGCAACGATCGGCTTACGATAACTTGATATAGCAGTGTTTGATAGTGAATCTTGATCGTTCAACCCAGACAATTACCAGACCCTAAACTTTGTGTTGATCTTTAATAGCGACTAGTGCGATCGCAGCAGGATACTCCAACGCGATAATTCGACATTCTGCAAACCCAGCTTGCATAACCTGTTTCCAAATGTCAGCCCCATATTCTGTATAAACAATAAGATCTGATCGCTTCTCGTCATCCGGGTAGCCATGATAACTCGGCGGTAAATCCTGCCGAGACCGAGTGAGCCGATCAACCACGATCGGGACCGTAAAGGCTAACCGTCCACCGGGCTTTAATAGCCTACAACATTCTGATAGGGCTGCGATCGGGTTCGGTACATGTTCTAAGGTATCGGAATGAGTGATGATATCAAATGTTGAATCTGCAAATAGTAGGTTCATCATGTCAAATTCGGGATACTGAATGAACGTATGACCTGGAACTTCAGATAAGAATTTGGTCAACGAACCCGCTTCATTAATTTCCAAAATCTTCAATGATTGAATGTGAGGCTGCTGAATAAAAGTCGTAAAGTTACCTAAAAAGCTGAAGCTCACCATAATGGCATGAGCGAGTGCCATCGATCGGAAGTTTGACCAGCACACCTGACAGTGAAGTCCTTGCTGACGATCGATATATACCGCTTCACAAGGGTTTAATTCCCATTCTGCAATGAGCGCATCCCACAAAACAACCGCCACACCGTACTGATTCGCTCCACAGCATACACAACTGCGTTCAAATAACTTCATAGCTCGATTGAATCTCCGGAATACGAATCATGCCAAACGTTAGATCAGTTTCACCCGAGAACAGACTCAAGGGACATTGAAGCCAATCTAGCATTTCGTGGCTATCTTGACTCCCTTCTGCAAACGCGGCTTCTAAAGTATAGTTCCCTCCTTTTAGCTCAGGCCAAGGGAATTTGAATTTCACTTCTAACAAAGTTCCTTCAGAAATAGCCGAAACCTCGGTCTTCAATTGATAGGTATTGAAGCCTGCGATTTCAGTTCTTAATCGATCGTAAATCATGATTCCCACAATGGGGCGATCGATTTGATCAAAGGCGATGGATTTGATCACTAGACACACATCATCCCCCGGATGGGCAAAATTTGACGGGTTCCCGACTGAGTCCAATACATCAAATCCTACTATTTCTGCTCGACCAGTTCCAAACCGTTTCACGTCACGGAAATTTTGATAAGGTTTCTGCGTAAAAGGATTGTTAACCTCACTGCGGGTCGATCGATCGCTTAGAGATTGAGGCTCCTCGCGGAGACTAGGGTCTGATGTGGAATCTAGTTTGGGCGCCTCTTTGTGAGGATGATCGCGTTGATAAGACGCATTAATCTGATCGTACATCCAGGCTTGATACTCCCGAACAATTTCAGAAGGGTCTCCAACGGACCGGAGCTGACCATTATTAATCCAAGCTACCCGAGAACATAGCCGTGTTACTGCTCCAACATCATGAGAAACAAATAAAATGGTCCCCCCCCGATCTTGAAACTCTTTGATCTTTGCCATACAGCGATGAACAAAAACGCCATCTCCCACCGACAAGGCTTCATCAACAATCAGTATTTCTGGATCAACGTGAACGGCCACCGCAAAGGCTAGCCGCACAAACATCCCACTGGAATAGGTCTTCACAGGCTGCTCAATAAAGTCACCAATCCCGGCAAAGGCTGCAATCTCATCAAACTTCGCTCTAATTTCTTTTTGAGTCAATCCTAAAATACGACCATTAAAAAAGACATTTTGTCGCCCTGTAAAATCTGGATTGAAGCCACTGCCTAATTCTAATAGTGCTGAAACCCGGCCTTGCACGGAAACAGAACCTTGCGTCGGCTGTAACGTACCGGCAATAATCTGCAATACTGTACTTTTCCCTGATCCATTTTGCCCAATAAAACCGAGGGTTTCTCCACGATACACTTTTAAATTAATATCATTAAGTGCCCAAAACTCTTGACCTTTTGATCGATTTGCAGCGAGCACTTCCTTTAATCGATCGATCGGATGATCGTAGCGACGGAAACACTTCGAGACTCCTTCTAAAGAAATCACAGCTTCATAAGCTTCATCAGTGGATTGCTGCATTTCCTTCAATACCTAATTTAATATAAATAATGACTCGTAATTTGAGATGATTGGATTCAGACGAATAGTATACTCTAATTAGAATTAATCTTGAGATAACACTCTGACTAAATTGCTGCAAGAAACAGCTTCTGAGATCAACGGTTTGGCAAGACCCCTGTTGCAAAGAGTGCAAGGTCTGAGTTAATCTAAAAAATCTAATAGATGAGAGGTAAGTTACATGCAAACTAGCCATGAGACAAAAACTCAGCCGTTCCAGAATCAAGTTGCCCAATTGTAGGGTGTGATTACGGCGATGGAGAGCAGTAAGTTTTGGAAAATTCGGAATGCTTGGTTTCGATTAAAGTAGAACATGGGCACAGGCAAAGACAATTTCCATGAGATCCGATCGCTTTCTAAATGCTCTCCTGAGCCACTACCTTCTGAGTCATCAATTCTAGAGCTATCTCCTACGTTCTCGCTGACTGAACCCATAAGCGCTCCGATTGCTAAAACGATAGAGTTAAAGCCTCGATCGCTGCTTAGCCTAACCCGTGAAAACATTGCGGACTTGTACCTTCAAGGGCAAGGCATTGAAATTGGTGCTTTGCATCATCCACTGACCGTCCCTGAAGATGTCAAGATCCTCTATGTCGATCGGATGTCCGTCGCTGACCTCCGAAAACAGTACCCTGAACTTAATGATCTCCCCTTAGTCGAAGCTAATATCTTAGCAAATGGGGAAGATCTTGAAACCATCGCAGACAATACTCAAGACTTTGTTATCGCCAACCACTTCATCGAACATTGTCAAGACACGATTGGGACCATTCAAAATAAAATATGCTTCGGGTGCTCAAGCCCGGAGGTATTCTATATAGTGCCATCCCAGACAAGCGAGGGAGCTTCGATGTCGATCGTGAGGTCACGTCCCTTGAACATTTATGGCGAGATCATATTGAAAGCCCCGCTTGATCAAAACGAGAACATTTTGAAAGTTGGGTTCGCCATGTTGGCCATTACCAAGATGATGTTGAAGTTGTAGACGAAATCGATCGAATTATTGAATTGGACTATAGCATCCATTACCACGTTTTACTCAGGCATCCTGGCTAGAACTTTTTGTGAGTTTGCAACAAAACCTAATGATTAAATTTGAGATTGAGTTAGTCTTTAATAATGGCGCTCATGAAATTATTTTGATCGCACGAAAGCTCTCTTAACCTACTCAATTCAGTGTGTGAACACCATTTAAAGGATAACTATGTTTAGTTTTTATATCGTATGCCCAAGCTTTAATTTCCACCTTCCGACTAGGGAGACTCTTGCGAGAGAACTGGACTGCCCAGCCAGAACGGGTGTAGGCGGAGTTTTGCTTAACGTTAGAAACATCAGGCCGATCGAATTTCACAGGGGCAACCGTAAATATTCTAGGCTCGCCCTTGTCATCTTGATAACTTAAAAGAACTGTATCTGCCGCCCGCCCAGGGTTCTCCAATGTTGCCCATCCCGATGCTACTAAATCATCTCCACTCATCGGCTTTACGGCATCTATCCAACCGTAGCTATAAGAGGATGAAGCAGTCTTTTGAGCATTTATAATTTGTGCATTTTGAGCAAAGTCTTCTTGTTTTAAAATTCCTAATGCTCGTGTCGCCTTCAAATTTCTTCTGAAAACACTGAGAATATTAGCAAGGGACTGAGTAATACATCTATCCTCTACAAAATCAGCATAGGTCAGACAAACTTTGGAGTAAAGACGATCGCGATACATCAGATCCATCGCATTAATATAGATACTTTGCACCGAAAGATGCACAATGACTAAAGCTACGGCTAGGAGTGATGATGAGCAACGAGCAATTTGTTTGAGGGAGAGTTTATGCGGCCAATAAGGCAGAATCACCGCTCTATTCTCTCCTGTCTGTATCTCATTACTTGCGATCGTAATCAAACCTAGTAGACCAATAATGCTGTACACAGAGAATGTTGTGTATCGGGAAACCAGGGCTTGTTCAACTCCAAAACCCACCCGACCAGAGGTTGTAACGATTGCACTAATTAGCGAATATACAAGTAAGGTAGACCAGCCGGCAGCACGGTATCTCAAGCCTTCATTCTCCCATCTTGCTAAAAAGAAAATCCCTAGTAAACCTGAAAGCAGCACCACTAAAAAACCGACTATTGAAGCAATAAGTAAATTGCCCCCAGCCAATGAAGATCCTAAAAATGCAAAAAAGTAGTTTAAAGCTTTTAAAGGATGGAATAGAGCTTCAAATAAACCTGGGACATCTGGCGGTTTGACATAGTTCCAGAAATATAATATTAAACTAGAAACGCAAGAAACAATCCAAAAGGCTATGAGGTTTACCCTTCCTTTCAAAAGTTTCCAGTGCCCTAAGAGCACCATAGTCAATGGGAATAGAAACCAACACAGCAACCCGTTGGCATAGGAAAAAGTACTGACTACAGAAAGAACTGCACTTAGTAGGACTTTCCAACCTATCTTAAATTTGGAATACCAGAGCAATATTCCCGTTGTCAGACATAAAATGGGCGCGAAGACAACAATCTGAATGCCCCAAAGCCAATTGTCATGTTGAGCTGGGGAAAACACTAGCAAATTGGCTAATGCCATAAATATTAGTAGTCGGATGCCTTTTCGGTCACTTTTGGTACTAATATTTTGACTGTCGATTGTCTCACGAGCGATATAAAAAAGATTGATTGAGATCAAACATGCCATTAAAAAAATAATCGCCATTTGATAGCGGGTATCCCAATGGGTTAGGGAGGCAATAGCAAGAAACAGCAACTTAGGGAAAACCTTGCGACTCTCATTATGCTGTGCAATCAGGTCGGGAAAAGATATATGTCCAGAACTATGAATTTTGTTGAAAAGATCTCCTGGTGTAAACCATTCATCCCAAAAAGGTACATTTACAGCGAACCGAGTTATCAAAAATCCGAGTAAGATAGGCGAGCTTATCACACAAATAAATAGTGGGATTCGGAACTTATTATTGGAAATATTAATAGCCATAAATTCAACCCAAAATTATAATTATTTTGAACGTAAGATTATTTCCCTGTGGTGTAGAGGTTTAATCTAGGAAGAGCGATCTTCAAAACCTATACAGCGATCGACGATATAATAAGGTCTCCTCTTTACTTCCTCGTAAATTCTACCAATATATTCACCGATAATTCCGAGAGAAAGAAGTTGAATACCTCCCATGAAAAATGCTGTCGTTAAACCATATGCCCATGACAAAAACTCAACTCCCATGACGAATTTAACGTAAAGTCCTATTAATCCGACCAAGAAAGATGAACCTGCACAAACAAATCCCAACAGAGTTGCGAGTCTCAAGGGAATGGTCGAAAAAGAAAAAAGTCCATCAAACGCAAGTTTAAAGAGCATGAAAACAGAGACTCTTGGATCACCATGGTATCGGGGACCTCGCTCAACCAAAACGCCAATCTGCCGAAATCCTGTGTAGGCACGCAATCCGCTAATGTATCGATTTTGTTCCGGCATCAATCGCAAGGCGTCTACAACTTTTCTGTCCATCAATGAAAAAATTCCTGCATCTAGAGGAATCTGAATACTCGACATTGATCTTTGAAGCCAATAGAATGTCTTAAAAGCAATTTTTTTAATTAGCCCTTCTTTTCGCTCATGTCGTACTGCATAGACAACTTCATATCCACTCTTCCATTTCTCCACAAATTTTAAGATGGCTTCTGGCGAATCTTGTAAGTCGCCATCCATTAGAATAGTTGCTCTTCCATTAGCATGATCAATACCTGCTGTAAGAGCACATTGATGCCCAAAATTTCTAGATAAATGAACAATCTTAACTCCAGTATTCTGACTATTCATCTCAAGAAGCATGATGAAGGATTTGTCTGTACTGCCGTCATCAACAAAAATAATTTCAGTAATGCCATCTAATTGATTCAATACAAGTTGCAATTGTCTCCACAACTCATAGAGAGTCGCCTCCTCATTAAAGATTGGAATGACAATTGAATAATCGACTGGAGCGCTAACTGCTAGTTTCATAGCCACTTTTCTAATAAGTCATGAATCAAGTAAACTGTAATGAAAATTAACTCTGATGAAGGTCAGACTTATCTATGTTGACTCAAGCATGTTCATGCTGTCACCATAATATGTCTCGAAAGTATTACAAGCCAAAAGATATGCATCGATCGATCCTCCAATTCCTCATCCGCCTGATCAAGACCCCACATTTCTCGCGCTTTCGCCCGACTTGGGACAAACTTAAGCGCCACTTCGATTACCCAAAATGGCAACGACTCCAAACGCGATCGCCCACCCAAAGGCTCCCACATCATCCTCTCATCAGCGTCATCCTGCCCACCTACAATACCCCATCCGCCCTTCTTAAAGCGGCGATCGAATCTGTCATCGACCAAAGCTACCTGGATTGGGAACTCTGCATTGCCGATGATGCCTCGACTGAACCCCACGTTCGTGAACTCTTAACGCAGTACCCAGACCAAGACGATCGGATTAAAGTCACCTTTCGCTCCGAAAACGGACACATTTCGGCTTGCTCTAATTCGGCGCTGGCACTAGCCACTGGAGAGTTTGTTGCACTGCTCGATCACGACGATTTGCTTAGCCCTGATGCCCTTTATGAAGTGGCTGCATTAATCAATCAGCATCCGGAGGCTGACCTGATCTACAGCGATGAAGACATGATTAACTCAAGGGGACGCCGTATTAAACCCGTCTTTAAGCCCGACTGGTGTCCCGATTCTTTTCTTTCTCGGATGTATACCTGTCATCTGGGCGTCTATCGTCGCAGCCTTCTCACGCGTATCAGCGGTTTTCGGGTGGGGTACGAAGGGAGTCAAGATTACGACCTCGTGCTTCGCTTCGCTGAGCACACCCCACATATTTTCCATATTCCAAAAATTCTCTATCACTGGCGCATTCACCCCACCTCCTCCGCCACCAACACCACCGCCAAGCCCTACGCCTATGAAGCAGGACGCAAAGCGATTCACGATGCTATTCATCGTCGAAATGAACCCGGACAGGTTTTGGAAACTCCTGGCTACCCTGGACTCTACACCGTTCGATATGAAATTTCAGACCCAAAGCCCGTCAGCATTATTATTCCGACCCGAGACCTTGCGCCGATGCTCGATCGCTGCCTGATGTCCATCACCCAGTTCACCACGTATCCCCATTACGAAATCATCCTGATTGATAATGGCAGTCAAGAGCCTAGCACCTTTAAGTTGTTCGATCGGTGGCAGGAAAAGCTCGGCGACAGGCTTCGTATTTTGCCGTTAGATATCCCGTTCAACTATCCCAGGCTCAATAACTATGGAGTCCAGCAATCAAAAAGCGAATATCTTTTATTTCTAAACAACGACACTGAAATTATCTCGCCTGATTGGATCACAGGGATGGTCGAGCAGGCCCAACGATCGAGCATTGGAGCCGTGGGCGCTAGATTGCTCTATCCAGATAACACCATTCAACATGCCGGAATCATCGCCGGAATTCGAGGCGGCGTGGGGCATGGTCATCGCTATTACCCAAGCACGGCAACGGGGTACATGAACCAAATCAAAACCGTCAGCAACTATTCAGCCGTCACCGCTGCTTGTTTGATGTGTCGTCGGGACTTATTCAATGCTGTTGGCGGATTTGATGAGAGCTTTGCGGTGGATGGGAACGATGTGGATCTGTGCTTTAAGTTTTTAGATGCAGGCTACCGAAATATTTATCTGCCCCATGTGACGCTCTATCATCACGAATCCAAAAGCCGAGGCTACAACGACACGGTAGAAAAACGATCGCGCGGGCGGGAAGAGCGCGA
>JAYVVL010000352.1:0-3302 GCA_043787035.1 Synechococcales cyanobacterium | reverse complement strand
TAGAGCAGGAAAGTGAATTATGTCTATCACAATTGATGATACGAAGCGTACAGCGATCGCCTCCAAGCTTGCGGACATGAAAGAGGTCCAAAATCTATTGATTTCTAATGAGGAGAACCTCATTACGTCTTGTCATGATCAAGACATCCGCGATCGCCTCGGGAAAATGTTAGATGACGATCGAAAAAACTTAGGCGTACTAGATACCGTTTCTGTGCAGTATGGCGTGAAAAGTGAGCCAAAAGAGACTGTCACGATGATGGTAGAAAAGATGGAGAAGTTAATGAAAGGCGATGAGCTTTCCCTCTACGAAAAAACGTTTCAACACGAATTGCTCAAGCATCAGCAATTCATGTCAGGCGTTTTAGTTCACAAAGCTGCTCAGGTTGTTGGGGCAGATATTGAGGCTGCCATTACACCTCTTAATACAGTCAACTTCGAAAATCGTGCTCATGAAGAGCAATTGAAAGGTGTGCTTGAAGTTCTCGGAGTCCGTGAACTGACGGGTCAAGAAGCAAAGCAAGGTCTATGGGCGAGAGTTCAAGATGCTGTAGCTGCGCTTTCTGGTGTTGCAGGTAGTGTTGTAACACAGGCCAGTGACAAATCTGATATGAATATTCAAGATGTGCTTCGCTTGGATCATAACAAGATCAGCATGCTGTTTTCACAGATTAGAGACAGTAACGATCCACGTAAGTGTGAAGAGTACTTTGGGCAAATTTATAAGGATATGATGATTCACTCAAAGGCAGAAGAGCAAGTTGTTTATCCAGCCATACGCCCCTTCTATGGAGAGACGCAAGAACTCTACGATGAACAGGCTGAGATGAGCATTATGTTAGAAGACTTGAAGTCTTCAAATGCTTCAGATGGCGACTTTAAAGCGAAAATTGAGCGATTGAAAAATATGTTTTTAGATCATATTCGTCAAGAGGAAAGCACGATGATTTCGGCCATTAAAAACAACTGTAGTACTGAACAACAAGAACAGTTGGCAACGCAATTTAAGCAAGCAAAGAGCAAGCTTCAAGATCAACTTATGGCACAGGCTCACTAGTATTTAGGACTCTATTCTAGAAACCTAATATCATTACCCCATCGAATTACACGTTCGATGGGGTAATTTTTTCTGAGTATTGCTTTATCGGTGAGGGGATCTAATCTAATAGATCGGGAGGTCGATCGTCTAACCTCCTTTTATTTAAGCATTTCCATTTTGAAGCCTAAGTCTGGCGAGATGAGCCAAAGATGAGCCAACCATTCCCCTGGTCTTTGGTTACGATAGAGGAGTGGTCGATCGCTCCAATTGAATAGTGACACAGAGTGAATGGTTCTATGATGACGGTTATTACAATGAAAGAAATTCTGACGGCGATCGCGATTGGAGTTGCGATCGGCAGCCTGATTGTGATTGCGATCGCGCTTGCTAGAAAGAACCAGAAGGTCAACAGCTTAGTGGATACCCAGGAGTATATCAATGCGATCGTGACGGTGCGCGTTCCGTTCAACCAAGAGACCCGAGGGAGTGTGTGGATTGAGCAGGCCGGACACCGGGTCGTAATGACCGCGCAGACCCGTGAAAAGAGCGAGTTTTTGCGGGGTGAGCAGGCGGTCGTGGTGGATGTCTATGACGGTAAAGTTTGGGTCAGTCATACTGACTCAATTTGGCCCTCATAATGGATTAAAGTCTATGCAGCTAAGTCAGTAGATTTCATCATTTTCCCAATTATTTTAAGGAATAGCAACCGATGACATTTTTACTCAAATCCGAGTTAACGCCCCTAAGCCCTGTGCGATCAAGCCAGATTCATACTGAACTTCCCCTTGCACAACTTCGACCCGTTTATCAAGAACCTGCTGAAACCAATTGGGTGGGGACGGCTTTTACTATTGGGATGCCGATCGCAGGCGTAGTGCTGACCGGAGCCGTTGCGACCTGGTTCCTGAAAGCATTTCTTTGCATTTGTAAGCCAAACGAAATTGTGGTTCTTGCGGGACGTAAGCACAAGACGAGTACGGGAAGAGAAGTCGGCTACCGGGTGCTAACTGGGGGAAGAGCCTTCCGAATTCCTGTTTTGGAAACCGTCCAGCGAATGGATGCGACAACGATTCCAATTCGCATCGAAGTTCGTAAAGCTTACGCAAAAGGAGGCACGCCGCTAAACATTCAAGCGATCGCAAACGTCAAGATTTCAACCGATCCAAATCTCGTTGGAAATGCGATCGAGCGATTCTTAGGGTGCAAACGAGAAGAACTAGCCCGAGTGGCTCAAGAAACGCTAGAGGGATATCTGCGGGGGGTCGTTGCAACGCTGACGCCAGAAGAAATCAACGAAGATCGTCTGCGGTTTGCCGAACAAATTGCTGTCGATGTCAGTCAGGATTTGGTGCAGTTAGGATTGCAGTTGGATACGCTAAAACTTCAAAGTGTCTCTGATGATATGGACTATCTACGATCGCTTGGACGACAACAGATTGCAATGATTTTGCGAGATGCTGAGATTGCTGAATCCAATGCCCTCACCGAAGCTGAACAAATCGAAGCCCAATGCGAAGAGTACTCCAGCGTTGCCCTCACTCAGAACCAAACGATCGTCCTAGAACAGGAAAACAACCTGCGGAAACTCAAGGCAAAACTAGAACAAACCGCCAAAACAGAAGAAGAAATTACGATCGCAGTGGCCAAAGAGAAAAAGGCAAAAGCTGAACAAGTGTTGCAGGCATTGCGGGCCAATTCAGAGCGTCTACGGTTGCAGGCCGATGAAGTGCTCCCAGCGGATGCCAAGCGCCAAGCGGCGGAGTATCAGGCCCGAGGGTTTGCAGCCACGGCGGAAGAAAATGCAAGGGCGGCAGCCTTGGTGAATGAGATGCTTTCGGAGGTCTGGAAGGAGTCTGGGGACCAGGCGGCAGAATTGTTTGTGATGCAGCAGTTGGATTTGATTCTGTCAGAGGCGGGACAGATTTCTAAACGGATTCATCTTAAGGGCGTCAATGTGATTGATAACGGCGATGGCAAAGCAGTGGCGAGTTTGATGAAGGTCTATCCGCAGATTATTTCTGAATACTTGCGATCGGTCGAGCAAATCTTAGGCGTCAAAATTGCGTAGCGTCAGACTGCATTATTTTTCTAATTCATTCTCTTTGATAAACCCTACCGTATTAACATCCATGGAACCTATCACATTCTCACTTGTACTGTTAGCATTAGCAGGATCAACGACAACGTTAGTGATCAAAAATCTGTACTATATCTGTCAACCCAGCGAAGTTCTTATCTTTGCAGGAACCCGATCGAACCTCGC
>JAYVVL010000351.1:0-9255 GCA_043787035.1 Synechococcales cyanobacterium | reverse complement strand
TGCTTTCGACCTTCAGTGCGGCCCAGTTTTTTGCAACGCCTATCTTCGGGAAGCTCTCCGATCGCCTCGGACGAAAGCCGCTACTCGTGATCAGCTTAGTGGGCACGATGATTGCAAATTTCGTGGCTAGCAGCGCAGCATTCATGCCTGTGACGATCGGCTGCATCGTGTTGTTTAGTGCGCGGTTTTTTGATGGGATGACGGGAGGAAATGTATCGGTGGCCCAGGCGATTGTGTCAGATGTGACTGAACCCAAGGACCGAGCGAAAGCCTTTGGGTTCTTTGGGGCGGCGTTTGGAATCGGATTTGTGATTGGCCCGGTGATTAGTCTATGTGCGATGAAAGCCACTGAACGTCTAGGCGAAAAAGCATCGCTGGGATCTGCTTTTTTTGCGTCCTCAATCATGGCGGCTATTGCGCTCGGAATGACAATCGTCTTTCTGCCCGAAACGCTGCCGCCGGAGAAACGCAAAAAAGGTGGAAATGTCTTTGATTTGGGGTTAAAAGAGCTCGCAAAAGGCTTCTTCCTGCCGAAGATTGGCACTTTAATTTTGCTAAATTTCCTAATCGGCACCACGTTTACGATGTTCACCTTTGGATTTCAGCCCTACTTCACCAAGGTCTTAAATAAAGGCTCTGTGGAACTCGCGCTATTGTTTTCTATGATTGGGGTGCTCGGCGCTATTTCGCAAATTAAAGGCGTGAGTTGGCTCAGCAAGCGCACAAGTTTGACGCGGATTTTGTTCGCGGGGTTGTTGGTGCGAGGATTGGCCTTTTTCTGTATGCCGCTGTGGGCTGATTTCAACTATTTTGTTGAAGTTTTAATTGTCTTCGCTGTTTTCAACGCGCTGGTCCAACCGATGATTAGCACGTTGATCTCGCTCAATGTCCCGCCCGATCGACAAGGCATTGCATCGGGCTTAAATGCGTCCTACCTCAGCATTGCTAATGCCGTCGGTCCAGTCTTAGCGGGCGTCATGGTCAATGAGAAGTTTCCAATTAGCTACAGCTACCCATTATTTTTTGCCGGAATTTCGACCTTGCTTGTCTTAGTGCTTGCTGTTAAAACTCGACATCAGTATCGATCGCAACCCAATTGACAAGACCCGGTGATTGAAATCGCCAAGCGTCTTTACCATAAAACAGGCACCGATCGAAAAATCAGTGCCTGTCTAAATATTTAAAGTCCAAACGCAAAACGCATTAAACCTTCAAAATATCCCGTTCCTTCTCGGCAAACACCCGATCGACTTCAGCGACGTACTTATCCGTCAGTTTCTGAATCTTATCTTGCTGATCCCGCGACTCATCTTCAGAGATTTCGCTGGCTTTTTCTAACTTCCGCACCCCGTCAACCCCGTCCCGGCGGATGTTCCGAATGGCGACTTTGCCTTCTTCGGCATACTTAGACGCCATTTTGACAAACTCTTTCCGGCGCTCACTGGTCAACGCCGGGATATTCAGCCGAACCGAAACGCCATCGTTGTTTGGAGTCAAGCCAATATCAGATAGGGAAATCGCCTTCTCAATGGCCCCCATCGTCGTGCGATCGTAGGGCTGAATCTGCAACGTCGAAGAATCCGGCGTACTGATATTCGCCATTTGGTTCAGCGGCGTGGGTGCCCCGTAGTACTCCACTATAATTTTGTCGAGCAGTGACGAACTCGCCCGTCCCGTCCGAATCGTATTAAACGATCGCATGGTCGAGTCGATCGCCTTCTTCATCGTGCTTTCTACATCAGATAACTTCACAAGATCCTCCTACAAGCGTTCCAATCGATTCACCCATCACCGCCCGCCGTACGTTACCCGGCACCGACAAATTAAACACCATAATCGGGATGTTGTTGTCTTTACATAGCGCAATCGCCGTACTGTCCATCACCTGCAACTCATGAGTGAGAACATGTGAGTAAGTCAGACTCTTAAAAAGTCTAGCCTGCGGATTTAATTTGGGGTCAGAATCATAGACTCCATCCACCTTAGTGGCCTTAAACACCACATCTGCGCCGATTTCAGCCGATCGCAGGGCTGCCGTCGTGTCTGTTGTGAAGAACGGATTGCCCGATCCCGCCCCAAACACTACCACACGTCCCTTCTCCAAATGCCGAATCGCACGGCGACGGATGTAAGGTTCAGCAATCTCCTGCATCGCGATCGCCGTCAAAACCCGCGTTTGGGTGCCCATGCGTTCTAGGGCATCCTGCAAGGTAATGGCATTCATCACCGTGGCGATCATGCCGACATAATCAGCCGTCGCCCGCTCCATTCCCGCCGCCGATCCCTTGACCCCGCGAAAAATATTGCCACCGCCCACGACGATCGCCACCTGGACGCCCGCATTCACCACTTCTTGAATTTCCTTAGCAATACTCTCGACCACATCGGGGTCAATTCCATAGGCTAGGTCGCCCATCAGCGCTTCGCCACTTAGTTTCAGCAGTACGCGTCGATACGTTAAGCTCATCTCAAAATCCGCCAGAACTCGCAAAGATTCTCGCTCTCAAGATACCAGTAAGCGGTGCGTTTCCATTGCTTTCTTATGATGTTCATGGGATGTTTGCAGGATGTTCGGGAGATCGATTTGAGGGCAGAAGCGCGTGTTTAGAGAAGTTAACAAATGCTGAACTCTTCACCTAGAGAGACTTTCAGATTATTCAGGCCAGCTCAATCTAGGGTAAAGCCTCAATTCACGGTATTGTGTGTCAACGTTGGAAACTTAGTCTCTATCTACTCTTCGGTGTATTTTGAGTCTGCTCTCCAGCAATCATAGATCGCCTCTTCATTTAAATCCGCACATCCCTATGACTGCATTCTCCACCGCACCCAAAACCGCACCCAAATTGGATACTCAGCCTGCTCAAAACTTTGCAGTAACGGGCAACATGCCGCCGTCAGACTCTAGAGCGCGCGTCAGCCAATGGATGAAAACCTTTCAAGACCGCGTGTGCAAAGGTCTTGAAGCAACCGACGGACTAGGAACCTTTCAGCAAGATGCGTGGGACAGACCGGAAGGCGGCGGCGGACGATCGCGGGTGATGCGGGATGGCAACGTCTTTGAGCAAGGTGGGGTGAACTTTTCAGAAGTATGGGGCGAAAATCTCCCACCGTCGATTTTGGCGCAGCGCCCTGAAGCCGCAGGCCATAACTTTTATGCAACGGGAACTTCTATGGTGCTTCATCCCAAGAATCCCTATGTTCCTACCGTTCACCTCAACTACCGCTACTTTGAAGCCGGACCCGTCTGGTGGTTTGGCGGCGGGATTGACTTGACCCCGTTTTACCCCGTTGAAGAAGATGTCGTGCATTTTCACCGCACCCTCAAAGATGCCTGCGATCGGCACCATCCCGAGTACTACAACACCTTCAAGCTGTGGTGCGACGAGTACTTCTACCTCAAACATCGCAACGAAACCCGAGGCGTCGGCGGAATCTTCTTTGACTATCAAGACACCAGTGGCATTCTGTATCCCGCTGCCTATCCCGGTTCTGACACGAATACTCCCGCTGCAAAGTATTCTGAAAAAGTCGGAAATGTGGGTGGACGTTCTTGGGAAGATGTCTTTGCGTTCTCTCAATCCTGTGGACTCGCGTTCTTACCGTCCTATACGCCCATCGTAGACAAACGCAGAGACACGCCCTATGGCGACCCTGAGCGCGATTTTCAGCTCTACCGACGGGGCCGCTACGTTGAATTTAATTTGGTCTACGATCGGGGCACTATTTTTGGGCTGCAAACCAATGGCCGGACGGAGTCCATTTTAATGTCTCTGCCTCCCCTCGTCCGCTGGGAGTACAACTACCAACCGAAACCCGGTTCGCCCGAATCTCGCCTCTACGAGATCTTTCTCAAGCCTCAAGACTGGGTGAACTGGAAAGGTTAATTAGGTTCTGTGCGTTTCACCGTTGGGTTTCAAAAAATATCCGGTCATGATCCCGATTGTTCTGTAAATTAAAGCAACAGATCTAAACTATGTATTTGAGATGACATTCTTGAACTTTCTTTAAGAGTGACTTCAAAACTTAATCAAGTCTGTGATTGTGATGAAGCTTCTGGGCATAACTAACTGGACAGGGTTAGTTAATCTAAAGTTAGGTAAGCACCGTGATTGATGTGGAACAGGGAGGGATGCACATGGACCAGAAAACCTATACAACCCATGATGGCAACACTATTGTTGTGTTGATTCCCGTTGGGCGATTAGACATCACAACGGCTTGGCAGTTTCGGTTGAGCTTACAAGAGTGCATCTCGAAGCAGAGTCGTCACGTCGTGGTCAACCTCGGTCAGGTGAACTTCATCGATAGTTCAGGGCTAACGTCGCTTGTGGCTGGAATGCGGGATGCGGACAAGGTTCGCGGAAGCTTTCGGATTTGTAGCGTTCATCCTGAAGCGCGCTTAGTGTTTGAAGTCACCATGATGGATTCGGTGTTTGAGATTTTTAATACCGAAGAAGAAGCCCTCGAAGGCGTTCCTCGGAGTGTGGTCTAGAGTAGACATGGCGATCGTTCCGACTAGAGAGCCTAATGGGAAATCCGAGTATTACCGTCATCATCGGTGGATGTCCCGAGCGTTAGACCTCGCCGCTGCCGCTGGTGTTGCTGGAGATGTCCCGGTCGGGGCCGTTATAGTGGATTCAAGCAGTCAACCGATCGCCCAAGCCTCCAATCGTCGAGAGCAGGATCAAGACCCCACAGCCCACGCTGAAATCCTAGCTCTGCGGCAGGCTGGACTCATCCGAGGCAACTGGCACCTAAACGACTGCACCCTCTACGTCACCCTAGAACCCTGTGCCATGTGTGCTGGTGCCATTGGCCTTTCCCGCATCAAAACCCTCGTCTATGGTGCGGATGACCTGAAGGCAGGAGCGGTACGTAGTGTTTTTAATCTTCCAGATAGCCCCCTTTCAAACCACCGATTAGAAGTGATCGGTGGTTTTTTAGAAGAATCTTGCCGACAGCAACTGCAAGCCTGGTTCGCCGATCGACGACGGGAGGTTTGAACACTGCACTAGATTTCTACAATACATTAGTTAACAGGAATTTAATAGAATTATTGTGCTAGCTCTTCCAGGAATCGCTATCCTAGCTTGTGAAGCATTATTCATTGCAGCCATGAAAACTGTTTGTGTTCTTTAGACTAGGAAGAGAGAAAGCTCTATGTCAACTGATTATTTGTTGTTTGTGCATGGTGTAAGATCTCGATCGGAGCAGGATTTCTTGAATAATGTGCAGTCATTGTTTAAGCCGATCGCTCAAGTATTGGGGGCTAATGCCACGGTCAAGCCGATTTCTTGCTTCTGGGGGCAGTGTGGGGAGCCAGCATTGATCAACCTTAGACAGAAAATGCAGCAATCCAGTGCGTGGGACAAGCTGTGGTTTAAAAACTTTCGCAGTGATCAAATCTTAGATTTTGTCGGAGATGGAGCGCTGTACCTAAGTCGTGCCGTGGGTGCGAAGGTGGTAGCCCGCATTTATGAAAGCGCAATGACAGCGGTGGAGATTGTCAAACCAGGCGATCGACTGCATTTGGTCACCCATAGTTGGGGCACGGTGATTTTAATGGATATCCTATTTGCCAAGCGCTGGGTCAGCTCGTCTTTTGAAAAGTCGGATCCAAAAACTTGGAACTACATCCAGCAGATTCGCAACACCCTGTTTGGTCTAGGAGAAAATCCAAATGTGGGCCTGACGCTAGGGAGCATCCACACCATGGGATCGCCCATTGCGCTGTTTAACCTAATTAATACTGCTGAAGAAAACGGCCATGATTTGGTGCCTGAACTCCAAGTGTTCTTGCAGAATCTTCGCCAAAAAACAGGCAAACCCCTGCCCTGGAACAACTATATCCATCCCGCCGACCCGATCGCCTATCCCCTTGAAGGCGTCAGCGAACAGTTTCTCGGAGCCACCGGGCCAAACGCCTCCGTTACAGTATCCGATGTTGTAGTCAGAACTAACACCCTCAATGAGAAATTCATGGGCGTAACGCAGGGCACCATTTTGTCGGTCCTCTATGGCGGCACGGCTCACAATAGCTACTGGAAAATTCCTGAAATTCCAAAAGCGATCGCCGCTACGATTCAAGGCCAATCGTGATCCACAGGTCAATTCTAAGAGGGTGTTTGAAAAGGCCCTCTGTTAGTCTCAAAATACTCGATCCCCCAAGTCCCCTTAAAAAGGGGGGAGCCAGAATCCGATTCATAGTTCCCCTTTTTAGAATGTCTAAGTACAAAATAAAAAAGATTCCATTATTAGCAACTATCCTCTCGGTTGTAGTCATTAATGCCACAGTGATCCTCCTCGCAAAAAGCTTTGAAATAGTTTTAATCGGAGTCTGGCTTTCTGGCAGCATTCCAAGTCTAGCTGTATTTTTTGTAGTCAGACTCATCCTAAAACTAGCTCAGCGTCTTGGTCAATTTAAAAATAAACCGACCCCAAGCTACGGAACGAAGATTCAGTCAGGACAGCGCTTTATTCGCATTGTTCGTAAATCACTCAATGTACTAATAGGTGGTTTATTGACTTCTAGCATAGGAGTTATTCTGTACTGGTTGCTTCTGACGCCTTTGCAGATAATAGGCATACTAAATCCAATCATTGATGGCTTGCGCAAATTGTCAGTTCAACCTTACCAGTACATAGAAGTCTATTATTTACTGATAGGTATAGGTATAAGTTTCCTCACAGCAATTCCTGGAATGGTTTTGGGTCAAAATCTAATTCTCGATCACTCTATCGCAAAACAAAACATCAAATAGACCCATCACGACCGATCGGTTGACTCGGCGTAGATTGGAATTGAGCAATCTATGGAAGTGCGGTCATCAATGCTAAATCCCTTCCCTGGCATGAATTCCTATCTCGAACATCCTGAGCTTTGGCATCAGGTTCATAACCGCTTAATCGTCGGAATCGCAGATGCGATCGCGGACCAAATTGCGCCGCAGTACCGAGTTCCTATTGAGCAACAAATTTACCAAAGCTTCGATAATCCTCGGAGTATCGTTTGGCATTGCAGATGTCGCGGTCAAGCCTGATGTTTGGAATAATAATGATTATTCTCGCGGCACTGAAGGATCTGTCAGCACTTTGACTCGACCTCTGCGCGTTCAATTACCAATTCCTTTGGACGTGAAGGAACACTACTTAGAAGTGCGTGAGGTAGCGACTAAAGAACTGATTACGGTCATTGAAGTGTTGTCGCCTGCTAATAAACGATCGGGAAAAGGTCGATCGATTTATGAAGCCAAACAGACTAAAATTCTAACTTCAATGACGAATCTAATTGAAATTGATGTGTTGCGATTAGGGCAACCGATGGAAATGATAGGCGCAACCGAATCGCAACACTGAATCTTAGTTAGCCGACCCTTCGATCGGCCTGAGGCTGATTTATTTCGGTTTGACTTGCAAGATCCAATCCCACATTTCTTGGTGCCTCTACGACCAGAATCTCCCGACGCTATTGTTGATTTGCAAGCCATTTTGGATGAAACCTATCAGCGGGAAAGACTGGACCTGTCCATCGATTATTCGCAAGAGCAATTAATTAATCGGTTACCAGGGCTGAGTGAAAGCGATCGAGATTGGGTTTTGTCAACGATCGATACGGCGAAAAATCGTGTTCTGTAACCCTGCGGTTAGAGTTAGGCCAATGGATTGGGAAAGGCCAATGGATTGGGAAAATTCCCCAACCTCTCTCAAACTAGGAAGAGGGTTGGGGGTATGAGAACATTAACTCAATCAATCCGTACTCTTAGATTAATTCCGGTTCTATCGGAACCGAAGGTAGAGTTTTTCCATCTCAATCCAAACAAACATTAACAGGCTAAACCCAACGCAAACGAGGAGTTCTACCGGGCTGAGATAATGGGTACCAAAGAACCTTTGCAGCGGTTCAATGTAGATGAGGGCGAGTTGGAGGAGGGAGGTGAGGACCACAGAAGCAAGGACGTAGGGGTTAGACAAGGGATTGAGTTCTATTGTTAACTGGGTGTTCGATCGGATGGCCATGGCGTGCCCCATTTGAGCGAGACAGAGGGTCGTGAAGACCATGGTTTTCCATCGATCGGCGACCAGCAACTCTGTGATGTTTGCTGGGTTTGTGCAGTAGTGGTAGGACCAGTACATTAGCGTAATCGCAATGACCGCAAGAACGTAGCCGATGCGCACCATGTAGGCTCCCATTCCCCGTGCAAAGATGCTTTCCTTGGGGTCATTGGGGGGGCGATTCATCACATCGGGTTCGCCCGGTTCGACGGCCAAGGCTAGCGCAGGAAGGCCATCGGTGACGAGGTTCATCCAAAGGATTTGCAGCGGGGACAGCGGCACTCCGCCTACGTTTAGGGGAAGAGCGGCGGCGATCGTAATCACTTCGCCGATATTAGAACCGAGGATGTACTTGATAAAGCGTCGGATGTTGGTGTAGACCACTCGGCCTTCTTCAGTGGCGGCGACGATCGTGGCAAAGTTGTCATCAAGCAGTACCGTGTCGCTGGCTTCTTTGCTGACGTCGGTTCCGGTGATGCCCATGGCGATGCCGATGTCGGCTTGTTTCAGGGCTGGGGCGTCGTTGACTCCATCGCCCGTCATGGCGACGATGTGGCCCTTGGATTGGAGGGCGCGGACGATACGGAGTTTGTGTTCGGGGGCGACTCGGGCGTAGACGCTGACGTTCTCAACCGCTTCTTCGAGATCGTGGGGATTCATTCTCTCTAGTTCACGCCCCGTGAGAACAGCGTCACCCGGATTTGCAATGCCTAAGTCAACGGCGATCGCCATGGCGGTAAGCTGGTGGTCTCCGGTAATCATGATCGTGCGAATGCCCGCCGTTTTACATTTTTCAACGGCGTCTCTGACTTCGGGCCGAGGCGCATCGAGCATGTCTACGAGACCTAGCCAAATGAGTTCCGCTTCAGCACCTTCGAGGTCGCGCTCCGCTGGGAGGGTCGTCAGAGGTTTGTAGGCAAAACCCAAGACGCGTAGTCCTCGCATGGCGAGTTGGTCGTTGCGATCGAGGATTTCTTTGCGAGCGGAAGCATTCAGAGCTACGGCCTGTTCCCCGATTTGGATTTGGGTGCAGTTTTCTAGAACGAGTTCGGGCGATCCCTTCGTGAACATGAGATGAGGCGCGCTGAGAATGCCCGGTTCGGTTTGCATTAGCGCTGAGCCGTCTTTGACCACGGTGCTCATGCGTTTGCGCTCGGAGGTGAAGGGGATTTCCATGACGCGCGGCAGTTTTGCATTCCACTG
>JAYVVL010000350.1:0-9266 GCA_043787035.1 Synechococcales cyanobacterium | reverse complement strand
CACTCAAGATAAGGCAAAAGGTTGAGATTGAAAACAGTGCGATCGATTCCATTTTGGCCTCTTGGACTTAAACCGCCGAGATGGCTGTCCCACATTATTTAGCCTATCTTCTCTAGCATAGCGGTCTCCCAACCCATAGACACACCGATCGCATCTCAGATTCTTCATCCGACCAGCTCTTCCATCCCCTCCAATGGGTTAAAACTTTCCATATCTTCCACAGGAAACGTAACGTGAAACTGGCTCCCTTGGCCTTTTCCTTCGGAGGTTGCCCAAAGCCTGCCTTCCAGCCTTCGCACGAGTTGACGACAAATGGCCAACCCCAACCCCGTTCCACCCACCGATCGCTGAAGAAACCCTTCCTCTTGATAAAATCGGTCGAAAATTGAGTCCAGCCGACTCGACTCAATCCCACAGCCACTATCTGCTATTTGAACCTCCACATAGCCCTCAATCGCCCGAACCCTCACCTGAACCGTCCCCATTTGAGGCGTAAACTTCACCGCATTTCCTAACAGCTTCGTCAATACCTGCACCACCGCTTCACCATCGCCCTGCACCATGGGCAATGTCTCCGGAACATCCACCAAGATCATAGGGTTCACCTTAGATCCAGCCCTGAGATTACACACCGTTAGGGAGATCAAATCCGAAATCACGATCGGCTCCACCTGCCAAGACACCGACCCACTTTCTAACTGCGACAACAACAGGAAATCTTGCACAAGCCTGCGTAATCGCTCAGAATCCGTCAGCGCAATATCTAGCATTACCTGCTGACAGTCTTGTGGCATGTCCGGCTCCGTAGCCAAACTTTCGAGGCATACCTGAATGGTGGAGAGCGGCGTCCGTAGTTCATGGCCCACGATCGCAATCAAATTATTTTGCGTTTGTTCAATAACCGAGAGCTGGTTATTCAGTTGGACAAGCTTAACATGGGCTTCGGCTTGCTTCAGCCCCCAGCCCACCTGCGTCGCAATGGACACCAAAAAGTCTCGATCGCTTTCTGACCAGAGGCGGGGAGACGCATGGTACAACTCCAGCACCGCCAGACAATCCTGTTGATACACAATCGGGACCAACATACAAGATCCAATTCGATCCATCTGCATCTGCGTTTGCAGCGCAGGGTGTGCCTGGATGCCTGAATCCTGCATTGCATCTGCAATCGCCACAACCTTGCCCTGACCTAACAACGACTGAAACAGCGGGTGCGATCCGAGGGGAGACGGCAATGGCAGTCGAGTAATCTGACACCGACAGCGCAAAAAAACGCCCTCAACTTCAGACATCGTCAACGTCAGAACGTCTTCCGGCCTCAGCGATCGTCGGATTTTTGATGTAATCGTATTGAGCAGTTGAGCTTGCTCCGTTTGAGCTACAGCTCGCCGATAAGAGCGCACCTGTTGATATTGACTCGCTTGCAAATACGTCACTAAGCGATCGGAAAATCGTCGAATATCTAATCCTGACGGCTGCGATGACTGCGATTCAGCAAAAGCTAGATTGCCCCGGTCTGCGAGCTGATACTCTCTCCTAGCAGTCTCAACTCGATCGCTCAGATCCGGACGATATCGCACCACCCGCCCTAACAATTCCTGTGCTGCCTGCCGACTAACGATGGGATCGAAGGTCCAAAATCCTTGAAACTGACGGCCCGAGTCCAACGCCGCCGCATTGACTGCTGTCGAATGCTCACGACAGACCAGACAAGCACTATAGGACGCCGCAATCACGACCAAATGCCACTCCTGCGCCAGGGGGTCACTTTTATCCAACCCGATCGTTGCGTAAGGTGCAGGAGTAGATGCAAAATCTGTCTCTGGCATCGCTAAGACATAAACTTGGTCCGTTTTCTCTGCAATGCGTTGGTAACGCCGAGTTTCCTGACGATAAAACCGCTCCTGCTGAAAATTTGCAATCACCAGCGGACGATCGTTCCCCACTAGAACCAAATCCTCCATGGCATGAGACAAGGCCGTTAGAGTTGTTTTAAAGTAAACTTGTGCCTTCAGGTCAGGCATCGCCTCAAGCAAGTCCTGTAACAGAGAGTTAGAATGCGGCATATACCCAAAAGCACTATCTTGAAAAAGATGAGGTAGGGGACAATTCTTTATCCAGTGCAACCCAAACGATTGCATCGGTCACTATGCTAGATCTCGCCACGAGTGAAAGCTCGGTCTTCGTTAAGTCCACTCCGTGCATCATTGTCCCATTCAACGTTGCATGAGTCAGGACCGCTCGATCGATCGTTGCCCCGCTCAAATTTGCCTCGGTTAGGTTTGCGCCCGTCAAGTTCGCCCCAGTCAAGTCCACGCCCGTCAAATCAGCGCGACTCAAGTCCGCGTAGCTCAAGTCTGCATAACTTAAGTTTGCATAGCTGAGGTTTGAGTTGTGCAAAACCCCTAACCGAATCTCAGCTTTCTGCAAGTTTGCACGTTGACAATCTGCATGGGTCAGGTTGACCCGAATCATCTGTGCCCGACCCATCTGTGCTTCCGTGAATCGGCCAAAACTACAGTTTGCTTGCCACAGTGAAACCCGACGCAGCGATGCATGGGAAAAGTTAGTACCCCTGAGATCCGATCGCGTGAAGCTCGCACAGTCCAGAGTAGCTTGCGAAAAATCAATGTCCATTAAGCGCCGATCACTCAGATTCGCAATGTCGATCGCAACCCCGTTGAAGTCGCGCACCCCTTGTCTGTATTGCTGTAGAACATCTTTCACATTCATAATTTTAAGGCAGTGAGAATTTGATCTGGGCTGTGTACTATGTTTTCTTTTCTTAACTTCCCTTAACATAACTTGAAATTATGGTCCGAGCCACACCTGAATCTTAAGAAAAGCTGTAGTCATAGATTTGAGTCTATGATAATTTTCTAATTTGATAGCAGAACTCTATGAATCCAAGCTCGTGGCTTATCAGACCTAACGCCTAGCCCATGGGCGACGTTCACGAACTCGATCGACACGTTTGGCTTCTGTGATATGAAAAGCAATGGTCTGAAATTCCACATTGGAATCCAGTTTCACCTGGTTTTCAGCAAATCTACGGGAACAATTTATTAGGAAATCCGTAAAATTACGGAATCAGGAATGGGAGTCGCGTATTGAACTTTATTGCTCACGTTCTCCTTGAAAATCGCCCCTGAAATTATGATCTTTTCTAAGCTCAATCAAGATGCTAGTTTTTTCTTTAACTCTATTCTCGAAAGCTTTGTAGATGGCATCTTAATCACCACCAACACCGATCAAGTCCTCTACGCCAACACGATCGCCCAACAGTTTTATCGTCAAAATAGTATTAGCATTCCGGATGAAATTCTCAAGCTTCACCGATACATCCTAGAAGATTCAGATCACGCATTAATTTTAGAATCTGAACTGACGATCGCTCATAAAACCTACCGCATCCGAGTCCAACGCATCGACCTTTCGACCTCAGACGAAAACTGCCTCCTCACCCGCATCGAAAATCAGGCCGAGTCACAGCATCATCTCGCCTATCTCGAAGCCCAGCAATATGGTCTTACGACCCGCGAGTCAGAAGTATGGGAACTCAAACGACAGCAATGTTCTCGGCAACAAATCGCCCAATCGCTTCATGTCTCCATCGATACGGTCAAAAAACACTTGGGCAATATTCAAATGAAGCGCCAAAATTATAGAGATGGGGTAGACTTAGCCTAGTTCTTTCATCTATTTACGTCAGAACTTTAGGGATTTTATGACTTCAGTTGTTGATCGCATTTCTCAATTCAACTCCGATCGTATTCCTGAGCGGGTTGCGTTGAAATATCAAGCGATGAAGCAGAATGCCTTTGTTTTTTTTCGGGGCACTTGTCATCTCTTCTATGAAGATCTCCACACCTCTAACGCACTTCAAATCGCCCCGTCTGTGTGGAGCTGCGGGGATCTTCATCTCCAAAATTTTGGCACTTTTAAGGGCGATACTATCAGACAAGGCTGTACGCGAAAACTCGTCTATTTCGACCTCAATGACTTTGATGAATCCGCCCTCATTTCCTCTAGCTGGGATCTTGTGCGATTAGTGACAAGTGTACTAGTTGAAAACGAAAATCAACAGGAGGCTCTAGACCTCGCTCAACACCTCCTAAAAACCTATGCCCAGACGCTGGCCACCGGAAAGGCAGGAGTTCTTTACCGCGAGAATGCCTCCGGCGTCGTGAAAAATCTACTCCAAACGTTGCGCAAACGCGATCGTGCTCAGTTCCTTAAAAAACGCCTCCGCCCGAAGACCCGTGCTCTTTTGCGCATTCCCAATAAGATCCTCACGGCGAGTCCGTCTGAAATCCACACCGTTAATCACCTGATCGAAACCTGGGCTAGCACCCAGCACCAGCCCGACTTTTTCCAGGTCCTCGACATCACCCACCGCATTGCCGGAAGCGGTAGTCTAGGTTTACCGCGTTATCTCATCCTAGTTAAAGGCCGAGGCTATCCGGAGGGCTGCTACTTGCTAGATTTGAAAGCAGCTCGGCGATCGTCCCTTGCGCCGTTTTTCACGAGGTCTCAGCCCGCTTGGTCGTCCGAGGGCGATCGCATCGTGCAGATTCAAAAACGTCTGCAATCTTCCCCGCCTGCCTTGCTGAGTGCAGTAGAGTCGCCCGAACAGTCCTATGTTCTCCGCGAACTCCAGCCCAGCAACGACAAAATCGACCCCGCCGCACTTCACCGCCAGTCTAAAAAACTGAAAGATTTCATTCAAACCTTAGGAGAAGTTGTGGCTTGGGGGCATCTCCGCAGCAGTGGTCGTCAAGGGAGTGCGATCGCCGATGAACTTATCGCCTTTGCTCAAGAACCTACCTGGCAAACAGAAATCCTGACCTACGCCCAACATTACCAAGCCCAAGTCCAGCGTGATTATCAAAGCTTTCTCAAATCAGATCTCTAATCTCAGTGGTTTTGCGGTTTCCTCGATCGAGACCCTGTTTAGAGAATAGGATTAATAAAACCTGATACAAATCGTTACAAACGTAAATTACTGCATCCCTTGAACTACTGCATCCGTAAACCGTCTAGCTCCATCCGCCTAACCCTCACTCGCTATGCCAACCACACCCCCTGTTTCTCACCGTGTCCTCCGCGATCGCCAGCAATATCATCGTTGTCACGTTTTGTTGATGGATGAAGAAAACCCGACTGCGGCGATCGAAGTAGACGGCAACTATTACAGCTTTTTTCGAGTGGTAAACGAACCCGATCGCGTGGCCCAGCTCATCGATCGGCTCACCCGCAAAAGCAATGCCAAAGTCATGGTGACTGAAATTCCGAAAGGCTATGCCCTGTGGGTTCATGAACCCGAAGCAAGGCTCCACAGCTTGCGTCAAAAGACGCCCCTCCGCAGTGCTGAGAACCTCGTAAATGCAACCGAGCAAGCTTTGGAAATGCTGACGTCCGATCGAGAGTATATTCCTTGCCAAATCCAGGTGCCCGATCTCGACAAGCCTCTGACTGGAATTACCTACCACGGAAAGCTGTACAGCCTGCTCAGGATTGTTCGCGATGAAAGGCAAGCGAGGGAATTGTCTCAACGGCTTCATAAAAAGGGCAACTGCTGTTTGATTAGTTCAAGCGCCTACGGTTATTCTGTGTGGGTTCTCGAACCGGACGGCAGAGCGATTTGACTTGAAGCGATCGAAATAGAGTTCGGGGTAAACCCAACAAAAAGGAGACTATCACAAAGCCTCCTTTTTGTTGAACGAATAAATAGGACTAGACGCTCTGTTCAGATAGTGATGCACTCATGTAATCAAAGGGTTCATCCGTCAAATTACCCGACATCACACCTGCTGCGGCAACCTGCTCTCGCACCACCATTTTCATGATCTGAATCCCACGCACGGTCGGTCCGACGGGAACTTCTAAAGAATTGTAGGTCTCTCGCAACCCCTCTAGCACGCGCTCATCCAAGACATCCGAGTCTGCGGCAACCAAGGCATAGCTGGCATAGCGCAAATAATAGTCTAAATCCCGTAAACAAGCTGCATACCGACGGGTTGTGTAGGAGTTGCCGCCGGGACGAATCAGTTCCGGAATTTCTTCGTATAACCGAAGGGAAGTCTGCTTGACGATCGTTGCCGCATTGGCATTGATCACACCAGCCGCTCGGATTCGCGCCATTCCGCTACCGAAGTAGGATTTTAGGTCGTCCATCGCATTGCGATCGAGATAGCGACCGGTCAGGTCATAATTTTTAATAAGGCTGGTGACTGCGTCCCGCATGAAACTCTTCTCCCAATGAAAGATCCCGTAAATGTCGATCTAAATAGCAAGCAATTTGCTCTTAAGTCTATGAGGTCACTATGGGCGAAAAGCCCTGCCAGTCCCCAGACTCGTTACCAAACGTTACGAATTTTAGGGTTAGCGAGGCTTCGATAGAAAGCTTTAAGGACGAGGATTTCTAGGGTTTACTTCAGGACTGAAGGCTTCAGTACAGGGACCATAGACATCGGGGAGAGACTGCGATTTTGAGCCACCACCGGCAGAGCGTTGCGAGCGTGTTGGGCAATGTTCACGGTGGTGACATCGTAGGTCTCCGTCAGCAGCTTAGGATAGATTCCAATCGCGACGATCGGTAACATTAGCGCTGCCGCAATGAACAACTCGCGGGGTTTGGCATCCAAGAAAACCTGTCCTTCCACCGCTTCTCCTTCCTGGCCGTAAAACATTTCCCGCATCATCGAGAGCAGATACACCGGAGTCAGAATCAAGCCCACTGCGGCCAAGAAGATAATCACGGCCTTAAATTCCACCGAGTAGATGGGGCTATTGGCAAAGCCCAAGAACACCATCAGCTCGCCCGCGAACCCGCTCATTCCAGGCAGAGCTAGCGACGCCATGGAAGCTATTGTAAACAGCGCAAAGGTCGAAGGCATTTTTTTGCCCAACCCACCCATATCATCAAGGTTCAGCGTGTGGGTCCGATCGTAGGTAACGCCTGCAAGGAAGAACATCGCTGACGCAATCAGACCGTGGGAAATCATTTGCAGCATTGCACCGCTCATGCCCACATCAGTGTAAGAAGCGACGCCTAGCAGCACAAAGCCCATGTGCGAAATCGAAGAATAGGCCATTCGACGCTTGAGGTTCCGTTGTGCAAAAGACGCCAATCCGCCGTACACAATATTGACAACCCCCAGAATTGCTAACGCAGGTGCAAACACCGCATGGGCATTGGGCAGCATTTCCACATTCATCCGAATCAGTGCATAGCCGCCCATCTTCAGCAAAACCCCCGCCAAAATCATTGACACCGGGGCTGACGCCTCACCGTGGGCATCCGGCAACCAAGTATGCAATGGAAACACCGACAGCTTGACACCATAGGCAATTAACAGCCCCGCATACACCAACATCTCAAACCCTAAGCTGTAATCCTTTAAGCCAAGCTGCGTCAGATTGAAGGTAACGTTGTCACCATAAAATGCCATCGCTAACGCTGCGATCAGAATAAAAATAGAGGCAATCGCGGTATACAAAATAAACTTAGTCGCTGCATAGCGCCGCTTAGGTCCGCCCCAAATGGCAATTAATAGATAAACCGGAACGAGTTCGAGTTCCCAAATTAAGAAAAATTGTAGTAAATCCTGGGAGCAAAAAACACCGACTTGCGCGCTGTACATGGCCAGCATCAGGAAATAAAAGAGGCGAGGTTTCTCCTTTACTTGCCAGCCCGCCAAAATCGACATCGTGGTCACGAGACCCGTCAGTACCACCAGCGGCATCGACAATCCATCGATCGCTAGAGACCAGTTCAGGTTGAGCTGAGGAATCCAGGACACAGTTTCAACAAATTGATAGCCTGAAGTGGTGAAGTCATACTGCGTCCACAGGGCATAAATCGTCAGGGCAAAGTCGATTAGTCCTACACCCAACGCATACCAACGAACGGTTTTTCCTTCTTTGTCTGGCAAAACCGGAATCAGGAGAGACGCAGCTAGAGGAAACAAGATAATGGCGGAAAGCCAAGGAAATGAAGTGCTCACAAAAAAACCTGCTGAGACTGCTGCTGAAGATCACAAATCCTATCCGCCCAATCCGCTAAAAACTCCCATCCGATCGAGAAGTAGAATAGACCCTGAAGCCACTCCAAATAACACAGCCTCTATTGAGGCGATCTTGCAGAAGCGAAGGCATGAATCGCATGTCTCAAGGGGACGTCTCTAAGTGACACCTTAAGGCGAAGCGATGGATGTGCCTGGGTTCCTACAACGGATGAAAAACAGATTTTTCGCGAATTAAGTTAAAGATGAGTAGGAATATTTACTGACCTGATTATAATGCCCGATTGTAAAGTTTGATAAATCAAATCTTAAAAGATAGCTATTTTTTATCAAATATAAAACATAGAGCATTTGTAATTCTCATGCTTTTTGAGCCACACAGACGCCTCAACATAACATCTACACGCCTTGTTGGGACAATCACGGCCTAAAAGCGTAATTAATTCTTCATCTTATGCACTGCTGCATTTTACGGTGTCCCAATGGAATCTTTACAAACTCCTAGACCCAATTCGATAGGATTTACGGACGTTTTTATCTTTATTTGAAAGGTCAGGATTGTAGATCCCCGATTGATGCAGGCCCGATTGACTCGATCGGCGAGTGACATTTTCGATCATGTAATTTAGGTCTTGCGGGAGAATGGACGCGGAGAGCGCAGATTGCTCAAGTCAACGACTGAACCCCTTGAGTGGTGACGACACCGAAGTCGAAGTTTTTGAGAAGGCTTAAGGGTGAACACGCAAAAATTCATCATTTCTTGTTAAAAGGCTAGATTTTTTCCGAATTTCAAGCTTTTCAAGGAGATTTTTAGGAATTTGCTCTTCTAACAAATAATTTTTTACTCAGTAGACCTTGACAGACTTGCAGCAAATATCCAATCTGGCCATAGCTATAGACCAAATTTTCAAACACGAGGGGGTTAGGTCTCGATCGGCGAAGAAGACTTAGTTTGACGGCTTTGTAGAGTCCACGCACCAAGCGTTCGCCGCCCCGTCCAAATTGCCGCCAGCCCGCTTCTCCTGCCAATTGTTCGCGGTAGCATTCGCTGATGCCTTGCCACCACCCGCGCTCTAGGAACCAGCGAGGGTGAACGCGTTCGGGGGCGACGTGATGGGCAGCGATCGCATCGGGCAGATATGCGACCCGCCAGCCGGATTGGAGGGCGAGGTTGGTCATGTGCAGTTCTTCGTTGGAGAGAAGATTTTTGCCGACGCGTCCGAGGTTGAGGTCGAAGCC
>JAYVVL010000349.1:0-9275 GCA_043787035.1 Synechococcales cyanobacterium | reverse complement strand
TTGAAAAAACCGATGATTCAAAGATCTACAAAAACACCGAAATCCAATCGTTGATTACGGCGTTGGGACTAGGAATTAAAGGCGAAGACTTTGACGTGGCCAACTTGCGCTACCACCGCATTATCATCATGACCGATGCGGATGTGGATGGGGCGCACATTAGAACCTTGCTGTTGACCTTCTTCTATCGCTACAAACGTGAAATGGTCGATCGTGGATTTGTATACATCGCCTGCCCACCGTTGTACAAACTAGAGCGCGGTAAACAGCATAACTATTGCTACAGCGAACGCGATCTCAGAGCACGGATTGCTGAATTTCCAGCTAATGCAAACTACAACATTCAGCGATTTAAAGGTCTCGGTGAAATGATGCCGAAACAGCTTTGGGAGACCACGATGAATCCTGAAACGCGCACGTTGCGGCGGATTGAAATCGAAGACGCTGCCGAAGCCGATCGTGTCTTTACCATGCTGATGGGCGATCGAGTGGCCCCTCGCCGGGAATTCATCGAAACCTTTGGTCCCCGCATGAATATGACCGATCTAGATATCTAATCTAGAGGTCTAAATTTCCGATCGAACGATCAGGTTCTAGCGTCATAGGACATGGGCTGGAGCCTGTGCGCAAGGGTAAGTCGGATCACCTGTTTCGATTTGGAGATTGGTATGGTGAATGTTGAATTGGTGTTCGAGTGCTTCGGAGACTTCCGCGAGAAACCGATCGTCGGAATGTCCTTCTGGCATCACTAAATGCACCATTAGGGCGTTTTCCGTTGTACTCATTGCCCAAATATGCAGATTATGCACTTCTGTCACCATCGACAACTGACTTAAATACCGCGTTACCTCCGTCGGCTCAATACCTAAAGGCACACTATCCATCAAGAGTCCGAGGGATTCGCGGAATAATTGCCAAGTCCCAAGAACAATAATGACGCTAATCACCAAGCTCATTCCCGGATCGACCCACAATTGTCCAGTAAAGACTATCGCCGCACCCACCAAGACCACTCCCGCAGACACCAGCGCATCCGAAAGCAAATGCAGGAATGCACCCTTGAGATTTAAGTCTTCTTTGCTCCCGGAAGCAAACATTAAGGCACTGATAGTATTAATTACAATGCCGATCGCGGGTGGATATAATCTGAGGAATTACTGCAAACGAAAGATGCAAACTCAAGATCACTTGACTCAAAATCAGAAGCCTCATCGTACTGCCTTCACCCAAAAATACGATCGTCAACAACGTTGGAACAATTGCAACCAGTCGAGTCAACAGCCGCCGCTTTTCTCAGGTGTATCCTGAAAATCTCGGGTTTGGATAATGGCCGAATGAAGATAGGCATCATTGTTCACATCCTGTAGAGAATGAATACGTTCAGATTCCATTATCGTTCACTTTTCATAGTTATTTCATAGCGGGTCTAAGCACATTTCATTAACTTTTGTTGCGCCAAGGCAAACTTCTAAAAGAAGCGAACTATCTCATTGCCTTCTGGTGAAAGGATTGAAAATTCAAACACAAATTCAAACACGAATTCAAACATGAGCCTGCTATAAAATATTGTATTGCGTGAACGATCGATCACTACTTCGATCGCCATCTTTAACCCAATACAACGAGAGATTTATCATGACTCTACCAACCGAAGATAAAACTGTGAGTTCAGCCACCCCTGACTCCTACGATCCTCATATTATTCCAGCCGAAACTGCTGCCCGCAAGGACCGTGAAGGCGATCAATACAAGCAGCTTCCCAAGAATTCTGAGGGCCCCGGTAGCATTGACACCACGGGTGGCTATACGATGGATCAAGAAGGTCTAGCCAATAATTATGGAGTAGAACCGGAGATGTACGTCGAGACGCCGGGAGATATTCAAAATCGGAGCGAAAGCCCTTCACTAAGCGATAAGTATACGATTGTTGATATTTTCGGGTCATTGACTGAGGCCGAAGCGATCGTTAAAAAAATGAAAAAAGCAGGTTTGGATACCCACAAGATTTCGATTCTAGGAAAAAACTACCAAGATACCAATCTGAAACATGGAACATTAAGCGTCAAAGAACTTTCTGAAGCTCAAGGAATAGCGGTCTTTCTAACGGGACTTGGAATTACCAGTACGGAGGCAATCCGATATGAAACTGAAATTAATATGGATAAATTTCTGGTAATCGTTATTGGGAGCGATCGTGAGATTAGTCAAGCCAATAAAGTTCTCCATCAGATTGGTCATAAAACTATTGAAGAGGTCACTGCTTAACGCACAATATCAAAGGGGGAAGTTGATGTTCCCTCCTTTGATAAATGCTAAATTAGATGAATAACCCGGCATTGACGGAACTACTTTGAGTCCACTTTAGAGTCGCGATCGAAGTCATTCCAACCGATAGAACGGTGTCTGCACTGACTTGCTTAAGGGTCAAATTAGTGAATTTTAATCCACCACCCAATGCAATCCGATCGTTGTTCCCGAATCCAATAATAGTAGTATTTCCTTTCGGATTTAAGATAAAGCGATCGGCCCCTAATCCGCTGTACACGGTGTTATCTCCAGCTCCGGCTGAAATCACGTTATTGCCGTCATTGGCGTAAATTAAATCATTTCCTGAGCCTGAAATAATCAAATCGTTTCCTGAGCCTGCAAACAAAGTATTCTTGCCATTGCCAACTGTAATTCGGTTGTTGCCATCATTGGCGTAGATCGTGTTATTGCCATTACCGAAGAAGAATGTGTCATCCTGCGATCCGCTGTATGCCGCTATGTTGCCGTTACCCGCTAGCATGACATCTCTCGTCCACCGTTTCCAAACAGAACCTTGTTGCCGTCCCCTCCAATATCGAAGAATTCACTTGTAGATGTGCCATAGAAGGTATTATCTTTGGTTGTTCCAGTTAGATTTATTCTCGGCAAGTTTGCGCCTGCCAATCCAACTCTGGGATCGATTTTTAGCGGTTCGCTTAAACCTAAAATAACCATCTCAGTATTATCAATAGAACCTGGGCGACCTATGGAGAATGGGTAGTTATTGTCATTGGCTACTAGAATCGTGGATTCGTCGATGACGAGAACGCTTTCGATCGTGACAAAAGGCATTTTATACGTCGTATTTCCATCTTTATTCAAGTCTTTAAAGTCTCGAATATTGAGCAAGTCAGCCACTTCTTCTTTAGCGAAAAAGCCATTGCCATCTTTCTGCGAGAGGTCAATTTTGAAGACCTTCTTAAATTGTGCGGCGTCGCCTTGGTTATTGTCACGCTCAATGACAAGGTACTCATTTGCGTTAATTACCGTCATGTCGCCGATCGCATAATTCGGGTTGTCAAGCTTATAGCGACCGACGATCCCCTCATATTTTTGAGAGGCTAAATCAAACTGATATAGCCGCAAGCTTCCCATTGGGTTGCCAACTACCGTACCTTCGAGTAAGGGATAAAGATTCGTTTTGTCAGGATTAATCGCCATTCCTTCAAAGCCTTTAGAGCCTCCCAAATTCGCAACGGCATTGGTTTTGGTAATCGGCCCAATGGGAGTATTCAGCGTGATGGTAGCTAACACATCAGGATTTTGGGACGATCGAACCACCGGACTTACGAATTGATCGCGCACCAAATCGCCTGTACCCGGAAAATCGTCAAAGAACCCATCCACCCCAAGTTGAATAAACTGTCGCAGTTCCAATTCAGGGTTGCCATTATAGTCAGAGGCCAGATATCGGGGTTCATTTCGGAAGGTGTAGGGATGTACTAACAGTCCGGCAGCGTGGGCATCTTGAACCAAACTTGTGGGCGCTAAGGTCGCTTTGTCGGCGCCATTAATCACACCATCCGCGTTCAAGTCATCCGGCTTACCGTCTCCATTCTTATCCACCGTTTTAACAGATACAATCATCCGTTTCCAAGGGCCAATTCCATCCGCGTAGGTTGCAATCTCTTTCAGCCCGGTTGGAGTTCGCAAATCACCATAGGTCAGATTTGTTCCACTCTTCACAAAGTCATAGGGCTGGATTTCAATCAGCGATCCGTCATTATGAACATCATCTGCATCTAACAGTTGAATGAGTGGAATATTAACCCCGGCCTTAGGCATGATAGTGCTATGCAGTGCCTTCAGATTCCCCACTTCAAAGGATTGGATATAGATTCGATCGGGATCGGTAAACTTGTTCTTAACTAAGGTGTTAATTAAGAGTTGGCTGGTGTTGTAGCCTTTCTCAGAAAAGTAGGTCGGATGTTTCGTTTCGGGATAGATACCAATTTTTTGTCCCGTTGCTTTTTCGGTTTCTCTCACCAGCGCAATAATTTCGTCTAGGGTTGGAATTTCATACAATCCATTGGCGGCCTGCGATCGAAAGGCCAATCGCTCCACTGCGCGAAGAGTCTTAATCTCCGCCAACGTAAAGTCTTCTGCAAACCAACCCGTAGTCGCCACGCCATCAATCATTTTAGTGGTCTTGCGATTTGCAAGTTTAAGGTGTTGAATTTGACTGGATTAGGCGTTGCAATCGGAGCTTCTAATAACTGACCTTTTGCATTGAAATGTAGCAGATAAGGTCCAAATTCTTCACCAATCCACAGGGTGTCATCTTTAGCAATCACAAAGGATTCAATATCTAGATCAGCTCCTGTAAGCAGCCGATCGCTTGAGGTTTCATTCGTGATTTTAAAATTGATTTTCTTGTTAGGGTCAGAGAGCTGAATGCAATTATTTAGACCAACAGAAACCGATCCGTTTCCACTGGGTTCATAGCCTTGAAAGCTGGGATCAACTTTATAGATTCTGAGCAAAAAGTCACTGCTATTTATCTTGGCTCCATAGCCATTATTAGGCATGAACTAAAATGCAGTTGCAGAAGTAAATTGTACCGCACTAAAGCCCTGGACGGGCTGACTGATAAAGGGTCCCTTTCGACCGTTGGCGTCAATAAGCTGTCCCAATTTTGGACCTAGGGCAAAAGTGTCTGCGGGAAGTGATGCAAAGCCTTCGAGTATGACAGTAGACATAATATATCCTCAATGATTTGCGTTAGATTTAATCAGAAATTTCTCAGAATCTCGATCGAAAACTTTTTCAAACTTACCTCTACTTCGATTTATTTCTACTCCAATTCAACAACAAGATCATGCTTCATCAGGAGACTAGCGTTATCTCACTAGATTTGTAAAGTTTTGAAGAACACACTTTAGGTTAAGATTTAGTTATGAGAATTACACCCTAAATGATGAGACACTTAAAACGGTTGTTCACTAAAACCATCCTATATTTAGCCCTATGTCCAGCACTGAGAGTTCCGGCGTCCAGAATCCCATCCAAAATCCAACATCCAACCTAAAAGCGATCGCATCGCCTGACCTCCGATCCGTCAGCAAGACGGTTGCTAGCCTTTACGACACCTATCCCTTCCCGCCGGAACCCATTGTAGACAGTCCTCCTCCCGGCTACAACTGGCGCTGGAACTGGTTGACGGCGTACAACTTTTGCATGGGCCACAAGCCGACTCGGCAGGATATTCGGATTCTTGATGCAGGCTGCGGAACGGGCTGTGGGACTGAATACTTAGTCCATCTCAATCCCCATGCGCAAGTGACGGGGATTGATCTGAGCGCAGGGGCGTTAGATGTGGCACGGGAGCGGTGTCGTCGAAGTGGGACCGATCGGGCAGAGTTTCATCATCTGAGTGTGTTTGATGTGGATCAGTTACCGGGACAGTTTGACCTGATTAACTGCGTGGGCGTCCTGCACCATACGCCGGACCCGATTCGGGGGATTAAAGCGCTGGCGGACAAGCTCGCTCCCGGCGGGATTTTTCATATTTTTGTCTATGGCGAATTGGGTCGCTGGGAAATCAAATTGATGCAAGAAGCGATCGCACTGTTGCAAGGCGATCGGCGGGGTGATTACAAGGATGGCGTAGACGTGGGACGCAAGGTTTTTGCATCGCTGCCGGATACCAATCGCTTAAAGCTGCGAGAACAGGAACGATGGTCGATGGAGAATCACAGAGATGCCTGTTTTGCGGACATGTACGTGCATCCCCAAGAGATTGATTATAATGTCGATACGGTCTTAGATTTTGCAGCAGCATCTGGACTAGAATTCGTCGGTTTTTCTAATCCAAAACAATGGGAACTCGATCGCTTAATTGGCCACTCTCCCGAACTAATGGAACGCGTCAAAACCATGAATCAGCGCGACCGCTACCGTTTAGCAGAAGTCTTAGATCCCAGTTCATTCACGCATTACGAATTCTTTCTGGCCAAACCGCCGCTAACTCCATCTGATTGGTCGGACGATGCAGCCTTGTCCGGTGCTATTGCAGAACGGAGTCCTTGTATGGAAGGATGGGAGAGCAAAATGATCTTTAACTGTGATTATCAAGTCATTAATCTTAGTGATGACGAATTTGAATTCTTAAAAGCGTGTGACGAGAATGAAACTAAGACTGTTGGTGAAATCATTTCCACAACGGGAACGACCTTAAACCAAGTTCGATCGATGCAACGCCAACAGCTTATTCTGTTAACGCAATTGGAATAATGATTACAAAATTGCATTAATAGCAGTCCGTTCCGCAACGGCTTTTCCCTCATCTTTTAGATAGTCAAAAAAAGCCTGTGCGATCGCACTGAGTTGTTTGCCGCACGGGTAAATCACGTACCAATTTCGAGCGATCGGAAACTGTTCCACATCCAAAATTGCCACCTGACTATTCAGGCCATCAAGTGCCAACGTATGTCGAGACAACGCCGAAATTCCCATCCCGCCCGCGATCGCCTGCTTGATCGCTTCATTGCTCCCCAAATCCAACCGCACCCTAAGCGGAATCCCACGCTCATCAAACAACGTCTGAACAGCCCGCCGAGTCCCTGACCCAGGCTCACGCATGATAAACGGCTCTTCGGCAATACGCTCTAGAGAAATATTCTTTTGGCCCACAAGAGGATGGTCCTTCTGGGCCAACATCACGATCGGATTTTCCATAAATGAATAGGCTTCAACGTCAAGATCCTCCGGAACATGGCTCACCACATAGAGGTCGCTTTGATTCGCCGCAAGTCCTTCAAGGACATACTGATGATTCGTGACCGTCAGCGAAATATCAATACCGGGATAACGGTTACAAAATGGTCCTAAGATACGCGGAATCACGTACTTTGCCGTTGTAATCGCTGAGAGTTTAAGGGAACCCTGCTTCAGTCCCTTAATGTTAGCGATCGCAATGTCAAAGCGCGACATTCGATCGAACACATCCTTACAGGTCGCAAACAACTCCTTTCCAGATTCGGTCAGGTATAGCTTCTTACCGACCTGCTCAAACAGGGGCAGCCCAATTGTCTTCGATAACTGTTTGACCTGCATTGAAACTGTGGGCTGAGTCAAATACAACTCCTCCGCCGCACGAGTAAAGCTGTTATGGCGTGCCACAGCTTCAAACACTTTGAGTTGATGTAACGTCGCATTATTCTGCAAGGCTCTTTCTCCTAAATACTCACATTACTCCAGTGCCAGCAATTAAACCATAGCTTTAAATCTATAGTTTTAGTTAGTAGTTGCTCCATCTATCTATGAATTGTACAACCATTTTACTCAGTTTATGTATAAATTTTTGCTTGAAATTTTGTTTAGGTGGATGCTGTCAAGGGGATTGTATGGTCTGCCGACTCGTTTATGATAAACATGGGTAGCCATTTATTTTATTTCAAGCTTAGAATAATGCAATTTTAGAATCAAGAGGGAGTTTGATGCAGCGTCTTGCGATCGAATCTCAGCAGCTTCAGTCGCCCCATCTCCAGCTCACGCCGGACCAAAGGCACTATCTTCAACGGGTTTTGCGTCTTAAATCTGGCGCTCAGTTTTTGGCGTTGCCAGGGGATGGCATGGCATGGCGGTGCGAGTTGGTTGGGGAGGATGCACGGGTGATTGAGGCGCAAGTTGTGACGACGGAGTTGCCTGTTGCGGTGACATTGGCGTTGGCGTTGCCGAAGACGGGGTTTGAAGACGTCGTACGGCAGATTACAGAGTTAGGTGTGGGGACGATTGTGCCGTTGTTCAGTGAACGAACGGTTTTGAACCCCAGTGCGAGTAAATGCAGTCGATGGCAGCGGATTGCAGCGGAAGCGGCGGAACAATCGGAGCGTGCGCTGGTGCCACAGGTGAGAGAACCTGTCGCATTCAACCTGTTTTTGCAGGAACAAGAGGCACTAGGAGTCTCTGATCCAGAGTCCTCGAATGCAAAATTTTTATGTTGGGGACGAGGCGAATCGCCGCATTTAATCGCCGCTTTAACCCAATGTAAACATCAGGATTCCATCACGATTATGATCGGTCCAGAGGGCGGATGGAGTAAGACCGAAGTGAATCAGGCGATCGCTTCTAGGTTCCGGACGGTTTCGTTAGGTAAACGGATTTTGCGTGCAGTGACGGCCCCAGTTGCAGCGATGGCGATCGTCGGCGGGGTGTGGGAATAGTGCTTACAACACAGCCACCTTGGTATGCCACTGGGTTGCTTGCTCGTAGGCATAAGCCGCTTGGAATACTTGGTCTTCCCGCAGCACGTTTCCAATGATCTGAAGGCCGATCGGCATTCCTTTAGAATCCATTCCGCAGGGCAAGCTCAATCCCGGCAATCCGGCCATATTCACCGGAATCGTCATCAAATCGTCCAAATACATACTCAACGGGTCAGCCAGTTTCTCACCGAGCTTAAAGGCCGTGGTTGGCGACGTCGGGGAGACCAAGACATCGACTTGATTAAACGCCGCTTCAAAATCTTGTTTGATCAAGGTTCTTACTTTTTGGGCCTTGAGGTAGTAGGCGTCGTAATAGCCTGCCGATAGCGCATAGGTGCCGATCATAATCCGACGTTTGACTTCGGCCCCAAACCCCTCCGCTCGCGTGCGTTTGTACATGTCTAGCAGGTTATCTGCATCTTCGACCCGATGACCATACCGAACGCCGTCGTAGCGCGCTAAATTTGCCGAGGCTTCGCAGGGCGCGATGATGTAGTAGGCGCTGATTCCGTAGCGAAACCGAGGACAAGAAATGTCGATGATTTCAGCGCCCAAGGCTTTGAGCTGCTCGATCGCTGTCCGAGTGGCTGCCTCGACTTCGGGGTCCAATCCTTCACCAAAGGTTTCTCGGATGACTCCGACTTTTTTACCCTTGAGATCGGTCTTCAAAAACTGCGTATAGTCCGGCACATCCAGCTTCAAGCTAGTCGAGTCTTTGGCGTCATAACCTGCGATCGCACCCAACATAATAGCGCTATCTTC
>JAYVVL010000348.1:0-3312 GCA_043787035.1 Synechococcales cyanobacterium | reverse complement strand
AGTTGGTCGTATCGATCGATGACGGCAGCGCAGAAATTAAGAGCGTCATTCAATCAGCAGTGTTTGACTATCTGGCATCAGCCAAAGCGACGATCGGAAATCAAAAACTCATCGCCCATATTGCCCTCACCCAAAAACTAACGATCGCGGGGCATAACGTCACCTGTGAAGCACTACAGAAGGATTCTGAAATAGTTAAAAAATGGAAGGCGGTCACTGAAGAGATCGAACGGGGAGAAGGGGCCGAATTCGCAGCGATGGTGGTGGATCCACACCATACGTCCGAATGGGCACGTAAGCACCTCCAAGGGCTAGACGTGAGTAAAGCCGATCGTATCCTTGCCCAAAAAGTCCTCTATCGTGACCAATTCCCCGGCGTGATGTTCGACTGTCCAGAGGAGTGCTACCAGGCTCTAACCCGTAATTATGGGGCGATGGCTCGCGGGGTTAGGCTTCAGGCTAAAGCCGAAAATCTTGACGGGGCTAAGCAAGAGGATGACGCGGCGGTGAAGGCGATTCTTTCTGGAAATGTAAAGGCCGTTCAACACTTACCCAGCGGCTATGTCCGGGCGCTATTGATTTCCCAGTCTGGCGTGTTGGACTTGCTCGACGGCGGAATCTATTCCAATGCCGATCCGCGTTGTCAGAAGGTGAAGGAATGGGCGCTGAAATTTTCTAATGAGATTTCCTATTGGCTCCGTCTCGTCATCAACGACGAACAAACGCCGATCGAAATTGCCCACAAGCTTTTGAAAAAATTGGGACTTGAACGAGAAAAGACCGATCGCCCTGGCGCGATTCAGATGGTCGATCGCAAGGGCAAGCGCGGTGCAAACTCCGAACGGTTCCGGGTCGATATGAACTTTGACCCTATTCGGGCACGACTCCTAGACGCTGCACGGTGTAGGCTTTGTGGGTTCATTACGTCGATCTGTAATAAAGAGAATCAACCTATACAGATCGACGTAGCGAGTTATCCCACCCCGATCGTGAAGGCGGTGGATGAGGTCGAAATTTACGAGTTTGAGTACATCGCTACCCCAGATAAGGGGACGAAACGCGTTGCGATCGCAGCATGACCCCGATCGCAACGCTGAAAACCAATCCAATTCCAGAACTAATCACAAAAATCCTCACCCGTGCGGCGGCGGATGGCGCGGATGCCGTGGTGATTCACCTCCCCCAAACCTCGGAAGACGAAATATGTTTCCTTTGTCTGTTGGTTCCCAAATCGTGTCCCCGACTAGATGCACAGGAACGATCGCACCTTCCCCGTTAAAACAAGGGGCGATCGCTTACTTTGAAGTTGGCATGATAGAGATCAGGAGCGATCGAATAAATTACTAAAAAAGTATCTAGTTCTTGTGAATTCGTCGTAATTTTAGCGTTCTCTAAGGAATATTGCGTTACGCTAAAGCAAACTATCCTACACAAGAGACTTAAGTTAACTTCCTCTCAATATGTAGTTTTTTGACCGGGGCAAGCCTGCGGAACGCAAAGACCAGGTGCTGATGATTGATGCCCGCAGTCTCCATCGGGTGATTAGCTGCAAGATTCGTGATTTTAGTGAAGAACAACTGAAGAATCTGACGGCGATCGCGTGGCTGTATCGGGGAGAGCAAGACCGTTATCTAAAACTAGTATATGAGTACTTTATGCAGACTTGCCAGGAGTATCTTGCTAGCCTAGGCTTTGACCTTCAGCACCTCATTCAAGCCGAAGGATTTGATAAACTCGCCTGCTTAGATAAAGACAACAAAGGCTCCGCCGTCAATGCCGTCTGCACCAATGATGAATCCCTCGCTCGGTTTACAGTGATGGCCCGAGATGTCTTCAAGAAAAAGCAATCTATCATCACAGAACCAGCATTAGCAGCACCCTTTAAGTTTCAGCACGACGCGATCGTAGCCATCTATGACCAAATCCATCAACAACAGGAATTAGCAACTGATCTCAATGCCGTATTGCGATCGATTTTGCAAAAGACCACCACCCGCCCACCTCAGAACCACCACTCCGATCGATTACCCAGAGACACAAACCGATCGCCCTTGCAATAGTGCTGAACTAGGCAGTGATCGCAGATGGAGTAATCATATATTCAATGGCTTGAGGGTTGTCGATACGCTGAGAGGCTTGAAGAATTTCGATGCTGACAACGTTGCCTGCTGCATCAAAGTCTAGGATGATTCCGGGAATTTCTTCGCCGCTTTCTTCGATTTCAGTGTCTTTGAGTGTGATGCGAATTGCGTCAACTTCGGGATCGTACTTAATCTTCATGATTGGCTCCAATATTTTTGAATTTGGCTGGTGCGATAGACGGTGACGACAATGGCAGGATCGAGCGTTGTGTTGATGAAGATGCGGATTAGATAAAGTTTGCCTGTATCAAAATCAAGTTGAGATTGATAAATTGTGAAGGTACGCTCAACGACCCAGCGTTTTTTAAGCAAGACAAACCCTTTGGTTTGCTCCGGTCGCAGCACAACCTGGACAACCCAATAGCAGCAATCCATCACCCATTGCATAAATGGCGCACCATCAAAGCCCCCATCCGTCCAGATGGTACATAGGCGGCACCCTGAGTTTGATTGCAAATTGGCAGATTGCTCCCGGCGGCATCGGACACGTTTCAATCGGAGCCACGCGCAATGAATTCGACTTTGCTAATCATCTTGCCAACACGATTATCGGGACCATCTGACCGAACTTGCACATTTTGGATGCTCCCCCCTAATCGCCTAATATTGTTACATTTGAGCGTCAATATGGGCAAGATAGGCTTGCATCATTAATCTGCTCATCAATCTACCTCCCTAACATAGAGCAATACTCCAAACAGAACTTAAGCCGATTTTGAAGCTCACCCTATCGCGCTGTATGAATATCCCCGCTGTATTGGCCAAATTTTGAAATTATTTATCATGAAGTCTATACGTTCCGATCATCCAGGGGCTCTTTCCGATTCGGATTCTGATGGCAAACCTTTACCAGGGTATTCGACCTCTGTAAAACAGATGGAAGTCCAAGTAAGGCGCGGGATTCGCCGTCTTAATATTCGCAATAAGATCGGATTGGGGTACGGTATCGCCGTAGGGGTTGCAGTCCTGGGAACACTGGCTGGACTGGCGATCGGGGACTACTACCAAGGGCAAGCACTACAACAACGCAAAATCGCGGCTCAGCAAAAAACACTGCTCACAGCCCTGGATTTGGCTGTGATGGATGCCCGAGTGCAACAACAACAATTGATTCCCTTACTGGCAGACACCCCGGCATTCAAGCAACAACGGCAACGGTTACATGAACGAA
>JAYVVL010000347.1:0-9296 GCA_043787035.1 Synechococcales cyanobacterium | reverse complement strand
CATTGACCAAGGTGCGGATAATAATGCCGCGCTGAGTCACGACCATGAGTTCTTGGCCTTCGTTCACCATGGTCAGCGCCGCCAACGTATCGCCCTTCTTGCGGAATTTGGTGGCAATGATGCCCATGCCGCCTCGATTTTGTAGACGGAACTGGCCGACGGGGACGCGCTTGCCCATGCCGCCCGTGGTGACGATCAGCATCCATGGGCCTTGGTTTTTGTCGTCGGTGAGTTCTTCGCCTTCGGGTTCATCCGCCGACTCCAGCATGGCCGCTTGCTCCGCCAAAATCTGGCTAGAGACAATAGCCATTCCCACCAGCGTATCGTTCGCCCGCAAGCTCATAGACCTGACCCCGCGAGTGGCCCGACCGAGGGGACGAAGCTGCTCATTATTCACCCGGAAGTGAATCGATCGACCTTGGCTAGACCCAATGATGATACTGTCTTGAGCCGTTGCAAGGCTGACCCAGCGCAACTGATCGCCTTCTTCTAAGGAAATGGCGATCAAGCCATTCGATCGGATATTACTAAAGGCCGAAAGTGCGCTCTTCTTGATAAAGCCCTTCTGAGTCAGCATTACTAGATACACGTCATCGCGGAACTCACTCACCGAAACCACGGACGTGATTTTTTCAGTGTTGGACACTTGCAGCAATTGAACCAGCGGCGTTCCTCGTGCGATGCGCGAACAGGTTGGAATTTGGTACGCCTTCAGCGCATACACGACGCCGCGATTGCTAAACATCATAATCACGTCATGATCGCAACAGGTCATGAAGTGATCAATAGCGTCGGTTTCCTTCATCTTCGCACCTGACTTTCCGCGCGTATTGCGACTCTGCGCCTCGAAGCCATCAACGGGCATCCGTTTGACATAGCCTTGTTCGGTAATCAAAATCACCGATTTTTCATTGGCGATCAAATCCTCATCGACGAGTTCACTATCGCTTTGTTCAATGCGCGTCCGGCGTGGTGTGGAGTGATTCTTTTTGAGTTCCGTCACTTCCTCAATAATGATCGTCAGAACCCGATCGCGGTTGGCCAAAATGTCTAAATAATCAACAATCTGACGCTGCAATTCTTCGTGTTCTTTATCAATCTTCCCCGCTTCAAGGGCCGTTAACCGTCGCAATTGCATTTGCAGAATCGCGTCTGACTGCGCTTCTGATAACGCATAGGTTTCGATTAGCTCTTGTTTAGCAATCGCTGCGTCAGCCGCACTCCGAATCGTCACAATGATGCGATCGAGATTAGCCAGCGCAGTCAGTAAGCCTTGCAATAAGTGATCGCGCTCTTGTGCTTTACGTAGGAAATACTGCGTTCGCCGGGTAATTGTTTCGATGCGGAAATCGAGGAACGTAGACAGAAACGCGCGCAGGGTAAGAGTTTGCGGCTCATTGTTCACCAACGCCAACATATTTGCGCCGAAGGTAGACTGAACGGGCGTCTGTTTGTAGAGGTTGTTCACCACCACACGCGGATAGGCGTCGCGTTTCAGTTCAATTACGATGCGCATTCCATCGCGATCGCTTTCGTCCCGAATGTCGGAAATGCCGTCTAGTTTTTTGTCGTTCACCAGCTCTGCAATTTTCTCGATCAGCGCAGCTTTATTAGTTTGGTACGGCAGCTCAGTAATGATGATCGCTTCACGATCGGGTGCGCCTTTGCGCTCAATAGTTTCGATGCCTGCAACCCCGCGCATGGTAATGGACCCGCGACCTGTAGTATACGCCTCACGAATCCCGGATTTCCCAGAGATAATCGCACCTGTCGGGAAGTCAGGACCGGGAATGTATTGCATCAATTCCAGATCGGTAATTTCCGGATTATCTATCATCGCCAACAACCCATCGACAATCTCGCCAAGATTGTGAGGGGGAATGTTCGTGGCCATGCCCACGGCAATGCCCGCAGAACCATTAATGAGTAGCTGCGGCAACCGAGACGGCATCACCGTCGGTTCTTGTTGGGAGCCGTCAAAGTTATCGGCAAAGTCAACGGTTTCGGCTTCAATATCTTGCAATAGCGAGAAGCTCGTCAAGGGCGTCAATCGAGACTCGGTATATCGCATGGCGGCGGGCGGATCGTTATCGATCGACCCGAAGTTTCCGTGGCCGTCGATTAGCGGCACCCGCATGGAGAAGTCCTGTGCCATCCGCACTAGGGCGTCATAGACTGAAGAGTCGCCGTGAGGATGGTATTTACCGAGCACTTCCCCGACAACGCGGGCGCACTTTCTGAAGGGCCGATCGTGGCTGAGACCCAGTTCATGCATCGCGTAGAGAATGCGACGGTGGACGGGCTTGAGACCATCACGGGCATCGGGCAGGGCACGACCGATGATGACGCTCATGGCGTACTCTAGATAGGACCGCTGCATCTCGTTGCGCAGGTCAGTCGGAACGATGCGTTCCACGTTCGGCGTGTCTTGAGAAAAGGTCATAACGAGAGATACTCCAGAAGCATATTCTTAGGTGGTCCGATCGTCCAAAACCGCCTGATTTTAGGGCGGTTTCAAGGGTTTTTGTAAGGCGCTTAATTATAGACGCTCATTCCTCGATCGGATCACTCTATTTTAGCACGGAAAATCCCCTTTCTAACGAGTTTCAAACCCTTGCCTGGAGTGGGTTTGGAGGCGATAGAGAAATGCCATTTTCGGCAGGGCCGGAAGAACGTCTTGAAACCGCTCCTTCGGGTCTCTCAAAACTCGCCTCAACTTCTTACCCTTCCAAGCTTCTACGCCACTCTGCATCCAGCCGATCGCGCTGTTCCACCTCTTGGTCTAACATATCGCGATCGGTGGTGTAGACCATCGTCTCCTGGTCCACCCGAGTTTGCACGGCAAAGGCTTGCGCTTGGATGAGCTTTTGGGTGAGTGCCTCGTCAGGGGTGCGGAGGGTGCGGGCGTGGGCCGCGCGATCGCGATTACGGGCGGAGATTTTGTCGTTTTTGCCCCACATCAACAGCCAGCGGACGAGGGGAAGTCCGAGGTAAAAGCTTGCGTAAGCCGTGCAAGCGATCGAAGCCGTACGGAGAATTCCAGGGGCGGCAATAGATTTGGGGAGAACTCCTGTGAAGAACAAACCCATAAACAACAAAATAATGCCCAGCAGTCCAGCCCAGAGAACCAGGGAGGGATCGGCTTCGCTGAGGTGCCAGGGTTTTTCTTCAAGGTGATCGGTGTCCAGTTCTGGGCTGACTTGGGCTGACTTGAGTTGCGCCCGGTTTACTTCACCGAGGGTTTTTTGGAGATCTTGAAAGCGGTAGAGAATTTGTCCATCGGGTGTAACTTCAGGACTGCCGTTAAACCGCGACAACACGGGAATCATAAACTGCTCATAATCGCGATCGAAATCCCGGTCCAACGTATCGAGATATGGCATCACTTGTTCTGCAACTACGGCTCCCTTCGCGTTGTAAATCACGTTGCCAATAGATTGCCAACGGCGTTCTTCTAAGTTGCGATTTGGATTACCGTCTCCAAAAACAAAGGAAAAAATAGCTTCAGGAAACGATCCCTTTTTGCGATCGGGAACATCGGGAGCCGATCGTCTATCATTCCAGCCCAGCCAGCTTCCAAAATCAATGAACCAAAAACCTGGAGACCAGAGACCGCCCCCGATTGGCATTCCAAAACTGCCCCCCGATGAATCAGAATCAGAATCGGAATTCCCCGTTGCAGCCATAGCAACCGCGATCGCAACAAGAACCATTACGCCCAATGCGATAAACAACGTGATACCAAACGCGACTCGAATCACGGTCATCACCGTCCCTGAAATGCCATCCCACCATGCTTGTAGTTGAACTTGCCAATACTTATTTTGCAAAATCGATCGATAGCTCGAAGAGAACAAATACGCCACATCCCCCGATTCCGTCACTTGAAGCGTGGCCCCAGTTTCGGTGGCAAGAGCGAGGACGCCTTGTTCTGCAAGGGCGATTTCCAATCCCGATTGCGCCGCTACATCGCCGATGGTTGCTCGGTAGTTCAGACGATCGATCGCTTTTAAAACGGCGGGATTAAGGGTGGGGGGCATAGGAATCATAGTAAATGGAGAGTTCTTTTATTGTAACGAATGGGATTCACATTAGGTTGAAGATTCGCGTTGGATCACGATCGCCCCATAGGCCAAGGCAAAATCGGCTTGAGTAATGACGATCGCAGCAGTAGTCACGCCATCGGTCATGCCACCCGTCAGCGCCGCCCGATATCGGCGCACCGATCGTTCCGCCGACCCGACCCAGCGACTCATCAATTCAGGGCCATTGACGGCGATGAAGTTGGCTTTGGCTTGAGAGGCGATCGCTTTAGCCAGCAGCGTTTTTCCTGTTCTCGGTGGTCCCCAGAGCAAGACCCCGCGCGGCGCTCTAGCCCCCGTTTTAGCATACAGATCAGAGTACAATAGTGTACCTTCAACGGACTCTTGGAGTGTTTGTTTGATGTCATCAAGACCGCCGATATCGTCCCAGGCGATGTTGGGCGACTCCACTTCCACCGATCGCAGCACCGAGGGTTTTATGTCCCGCAGCGCCAGCAGAAAATCATCCTGACTAATCAAGAGATTGTCGGGCATGGCATCGTTCAGCGACGGCACCTGACGCCGCAAACCAATGTACGCTGCTTTCTGCGTCACGGCCTTCAAATCCGCACCGACCATTCCCACCGCCAAATCCGCCACACTGTCTAAATTTACCTCATTCGACAGCGGCATCGATCGGGTCAGAATTTGAAGGGGACGCTGGGTTCGGGGAATGAGATGATTAAGCATTAGATTTGCCAACATTAATCACTCCCACATTACTCACCCCAACTGGACTAAGGGCTGTGCGACGGGGAATGCTGCTGAGACGACGACCGTTAATTTGGAATTCAGTCTGAACGGCGCTGTGGAGTTCGCCATTCTTGGCTTTTTTGTCTAACGTCTGCGCCAATTCTAACAGTTGCTCAAAGCCCTTAAACAAATCGTTCATGTCCCAGCCTCGAAGAATAATGGATTCTGACCTGAGTATTCCCCAACTCGTAGACTAAACCTGTGCCTTTCTAAATTACTCGTCGCACGGGTGCTGACAACCCCCAAAGTTCAGAAATCGGATATCCAATACCATGTCCTGATGTTGGTGCCTGTGGAGTTATGGATTAAACGGCATACAATAACGGAAGAATATTGTGATTTTGGGCAGGGTTGGAATGTCGAAGCAGTCTTGGTTGCCGCTGTTTGTTGCGATTTTGCCGACGCCTATTGGATATTTGATTAATCAGTTGCCGGGGATTCCTGATTTTCCTTACAAGGAACGGGTGATTTGGGCAGGGGTGCTGATGTTGACGGCGATCGGGGCGTATTTGGTGTGGCAACAGGGACGATCGACGGAAGTGCCGATCGCGGATCTGGAGTCTGGACGGCGGATGCGGTTGATTCAGAGTCAGGTGACGGTGGTGAACGAACGCTTGAAGGATGCGTTGGAACGATCGGCAATGATTCCGCTAAACCTTAAGGATGCGTCGTCTGAGGTGGGGCAATCGCCGTTGAAGGATTTGCAGGCGGCTCCGATCGTGCTTCCAACGCGAGGGATTTTCGATCGGGCGAAGAAGTTTTTGCCGTTTTGGAAAGGGGCCGAGGTGGAGTTGCCACCGCAGACGAAGATGATCGAGGTGTTTCGGCGGGAGGATGTGAGTGGGCGGCTATTGATTTTGGGGCATCCGGGGGCGGGAAAGACGACGACGTTGTTGGAGTTGGCGCAGGAGCTTTTGCTGGAGGCGCAGGAGGTGGGTTATAAACGGATTCCCCATGTGTTTGAGATGTCGCGGTGGGAGGAGGGACTGGATTTTGTGGAGTATTTGGCTTTGGAGTTGAAGCGGGAGCATAACTTGGATCTGGCGATCGGTCGGGGGATGGCAAGTTCAGGTCAGCTCTTACCATTATTGGATGGTCTGGATGAATTACGAAATCCGAAAACGATTTCGGCAGCAATGGTAGCGATCAATGAGTATTTGAAAGGAAGTGAGGATCGCGATGCAGTGGTTTGCTGTCGGGTTTTGGATTATGAGTTAGCGAGTAAGAAGCTTTGGGAGTTAAATGCGGCGATCGAGTTGCAGCCGCTGTCAGAGTCTGCGATTAGGAATTATTTGACGGCAGTGGGGAAGGGAAATCTTTGGGCGTTGGTGGAGCAGAATCCAGCATTAATACAATCCGATGATCCAAGCATTCTGCCGTTATTGAAAACGCCGTTGTTTTTGTCTGTGTTTGCGGAAGCGAGTCCGACGGTGGCGGTTAAAAGTGAAGGGGATCTATGGGATGCATACATTGTGAAGTGGTTGGGGATTCCGTCTGAGAAGCTTTTTGGCATAGGGGATAAGCGATATTCAAAAATGGAAGCACCAACACAGAAACAAACAAAAAATTATCTGATTTTTTTAGCACAGCAATTACAGCAGACGCAGCCAGAGTTTCGCATTCAAGATATCAATCCAGATTGGCTGACAACTCCATCTAAGCGGTTGAAAAGCAGACTGCTAACCATACTCTTCACTGCTTTATTTTTCAGTCTCGGTCTTGCTGCATATTTTGCCATGACTGAGAATGATTTTAATTTATTTCAAAAAGCCAATATTCCTTTGTTTCTTTTTATTACTTTGATAATGACTTGTCAGATGAAGATGATTATAGATTTAGAAAAAGATTCTAAATTCGAGCAATTCAAAGATCTAGTGTTGTCACTATTTGAGTCTATCAGGTTTGATATATTTGACATGTCTGTGATGATGTTTTTTCGGATTTACATTGTTTGTGGATGTGCGGAAATGTTGATTTTCTTAATATTAGCAGCTCCATTGTTTTATCCTCCAATCCTCTCCCTTCGTATCACACTCTACTGTAGTCTCCAAAAGCCCAACGATCGCCAAACCCGTTGCATTCCTTGGAACTATGCGCGGTTCCTTTCTTACGCCGCCGATCGAAAGCTCCTTCAGCAGACCGGAGGCACTTATCGGTTTATTCATCGATCGCTTTTGGAACACTTTGCGAAGATGGGAGAGACTAGATCTCCCTAGCCCTTCGGGAAGCCTGACGCCTAAGGGAAGGAGGACATAGGGGAAGAGAGGATTGTAGGGGAGAATTTGATCGTCCGAAAGAACTCTCAACATCCCCTGACGGACAGTCGATCGTCCCCGAGACTTCTAGTTGCAAATGGTGACTGCTCACAGGTTAACTGGCTTGGACGGTGATGTCTTCGTTCCGAGCTTGACTGTACTGCTGGAGGCGATCGCACCAGGGTTTTAGGGCTTCAATCATGGCGAGACGTTTTTGGTCATTGTCCCAATACTCTTCCCAATGTAGTTTCCATCGACCCAGAAGACGTTGGAGATCAACAAGATCTGTAGCAAAATCGATTTCGGTTTCTAGATCAAGCGTAGGGACAGTCCATTCAATGAAGAATTGACTTTCACGAATTAGATGTTTTGCGATTGGGCCATCCATTCTATTTTGAGTCAGGGTTTGAACCCGAGTAAGGTTGAGCACAAGACTATGAAACTGAGAAGCTTGATCGCTCTTTAAATAAAGTTGTTTCAGGAGATCCCAGTTCACTGCCATGGCACGTTACCTAATAAATTTTGGACAATTTCTCTTATTTTTTCTCGTATTTCATGATTCTGTACTTCTATAGAGCGATTGTTGTCTCTGGGGCGGATATTAATGAGTGATTCATATTCGATCATTTGTTTGTTTGGATACCAACTAGCACCCCATAGGTTACTTTGATTGCTGCCTTCTTCTATCTGATTGCTGCCTTCTTCTAGTAGTGCCTCTTCACATTCATAATGTAGCTCACCTCCCCCTGCTAGGATATTTCGCTCTACATCTACTGCTAGTTTAAGGTAAATTCCCAAACTTTCTAGCATCTGTCTCATTTGTTCGGGAGTGGCGCGACTGCGAAGAATGTGAATTATGGGTTTGAAGTTCACTCATTGAGTGGTAAAGAGCACCCAATGTCAGAGATGGAGATGACGAGTACTGCTCAGCTGTCTTTAGTCTACAAGAATTTATGGCACCCACACAGCAGTTCAAAAACGCTACAGGATTAATCGCTGCTTTGATTACCCTTATGACTTTCTAATGTAGTGGAGGAAAATCTCTCATTCAATATGTTTCCCTCCGCATCACCCTCTACCTCAGCCGACAAAAGCCCAACGATACCTAAACCCGTTGCATCCTTTGGAACTATACGCGGTTTCTGTTTTATGCAGCCGATCGTAGGCTCCGACCGCAGACCGGAGGCGCTTATGAAGTTTATTCATCGATCGCGGCTGCTACAATGAGCCTAACGACGATCGAGGATTCTTTTCCATGACCTCTATTTCCATCCTTCCTATTACAGATTCTAAACGATCGGCTTTCTTTAGATAGAAAGGGTCGGGTGCTGCGGTTGTTTTCTCAGAGTTGTGTCAGGATAGGACTCGATAAGGAAGCTTATCTATCAGAGATTTAATCGATGAACAACAAACATGGACAGCGTTCAGCCAGACAGTTGTGGTGTAGCCTGAGTGGAGTTTTATGCGCCGGACTGCTCGGGGCTTGCGATCGTCTCCCTGCCAATTCTATTTCCTCCACACCAGAACCCTCGACAGTAGCCTCGACTAATTCGACTAAATTTAAGCAAACGACATTTAAGCAAACGACAGTGGTGGAAGGACTAGAGCGACCTTGGAGCATGGCGTGGTTGCCAGATGGAACAATGCTGGTCACAGAAAAGGCGGGCCGATTGCGGTTGATTCGGGAGGGACAATTGTTGCCAACACCGATCGCGGGATTGCCGGAGGTGATGTCATCGGGTCAGGGCGGCTTAATGGATGTGTCCTTGCATCCCCAATTTACGCAAAATCAGTTGATCTATTTGACCTATGCCCATGGGCAGAAAAATGCTAATCGAACTCGTCTAGTGCGCGCGAAACTGAACGGCGACAATACCCTACGTGATCTGAAGGTCATTTTTGAGGTATCTCAGGAAAAATCTGATGGGCAGCATTTTGGTTCTCGCATGGCTTGGTTGCCCGATGGTACATTGCTTTTGGCGATCGGAGATGGGGGCAATCCGCCTGTAGAATTGGCCGGAGAGTTGATTCGTAAACAAGCACAAAATTTACGCAGCCATTTAGGCAAGATTGTACGCTTAAATCCTGATGGTTCGGTACCACCGGATCTTAGTACAAGACAAAAGGGTTGAAAGTCTTTAGGAGAGGGATTCATAGGAGTAACTACACAACCCAAAAATCCCTCATGACTGAGATTACCCTAATT
>JAYVVL010000346.1:0-9301 GCA_043787035.1 Synechococcales cyanobacterium | reverse complement strand
CGACTCTTGCACCTATAACGATGCGAATCCGTCGCGGCGAATAGATGGAACCGGGCGGCGTATTCACGACTAAGATATAAGCCCGACCTGTATCTAGTTGACCCTTTGACGGATCGAGTAAGAAGTTGTAGGTGCCTTGCGTTCCGTCGGTGACTGAATAAGGATTATTGTTTTCAACATTAGGCTGTAATCCAAGGGAGATTCCGTTGTTGGGAATATCTGGAAACTCAGTTCGAGTCATCGCCGTGATCCGACCAATACTTGCACCCGTCGGATCGCTGGGATCTGCGTCATAGAATGCAACACTGAATCCGCTGTAACTGGGCAAAGTTTCACCCGCACAGCCGACAATTCTACCGAGTGGGTCAATTAAACGATCGAAGCTTTCTTGAATGCGGGCCGTTTTCCCCCGAAACTCCATTGGCAGATCAGAATATCCTCGTTGCGGAACCGCTTCGTAGATATACTCTGCCTGGTTCGACAGATCGACTCGGGTAGAAGTCGGTTTCTGTTGAGCAGTTGCACTTGAAGATAGAGCTAGCAGTGCAGTTGAAGCTAGGACCGAAACCGTTGTCGCGAATAGCAGCGGTTTTACGAGCACTTGCGATCGTAGCGATGGAGATTTCAGAAAGGGGGAAAACATGGTTTTCAATAACTCGCTAGATAGAGAAGCAGCCGTGGAAATTAAAGGCTTTCAGCGCAGAAGGGTTTCACGTTAGAAGTTGAGATTAATTTTGCAATCCTGATCAGAACTAGGATTGCAAAATTAAATCATTTAGCGAACACGAACTTGATAAGAGACAGACGTATCAGCACCGGGTTCGATCGCATTCTGGAATTTCCATCGGACATGAGTGTAAGACTCAGCAGGCGCTGGGCGGCTTTCCGTTGTGCCATCTGCTCGCTTCACTTGAATCATGGGTTGAGCGCTATAGGTCTTGCCGCTGTCAATGCTATAGAGAACTTGAGCCTTACCTGTAGCCGATTTCGCCACGTAAACCGTGCCTTTTGGGACAGGCTGAGTGAGTGCGAAATTGGTTGCAGCACGGTTGCCTTGATTTTTACCCTTAAGGCTATAGCGCAATACATCACCGGGCCGCGCATCGTTCAAACTGCTGCCTTGCCAAGAATCACCATTACGGCGTTCAGCAATTAAGTTGAGCTTGACATCGGGACGTTGGGCATTTTGCGCGATCGCAACCGCCGCATCAAACGCTTGACCAATCACAGGGATTTGGTTCAGGGGTGCAGAGATGGCAATTACACTAGCCGCCACAGCAACCCATGCAAGGCGTTTCGTGGAAGTGGAGAATCTATTCACAGGGAGTACCTCGGGGAATGAAGAATTTAGAATGTTGAAGTGAGAATTTAGAACAAAGAACGGAGAATTTAGAACGAAGAATGAAGGGTTTAAATTCTTCATTCTTTGTTCTAAATTCTTCATTCCCTAGTTGATTTTGCGTCGGAAGATGAAGCTACCTTGGTCTTGAGGCTGGATGATGACTCCAGGTTTGTGGACATATTGGGTCACGTCAGATGCTGCTGTAGTTCCCGTTTGTTCACCGCTTGGTAAGTACGTCACGCTGGCAGGACCCCCGTAAGTAACAGAAACTGATCCCATTTTGTGACTGGTATCAATCAAGCCATTACCATCGCTATCTTTTGCCCAGCTATTGCCACCGCTAACGCCATCCTCAGTAATCGCGATGTTTTTAGCATCCAAGGTTGCATTTCCATTCCCGGCAGGTGCGATGGAAATATTCTTGTAGCTAATGCGATATTCAATGAAGCGTCCGATCGAGCCTTTATTCGCCAACAATGTGCTGTTAGTGGTAAAGGGAACGAGAACCGTTGCGCCATCTTTATCCAAGATTTGGGCTTCTTTCGTGAGCTTCAAGAATCCGGTATAGACCCGATCGATCGTCCGGTTTTGGGTTAGCTCAGTCGGATCTGGGCGAGAGTTTTTAGTGCCCTCATCGACAAATGCGTAGATTGGAATCGAGAAGCCTTTTCCGGTATCCGTGGAGAGTGTTGTCCCTGCTGGCAAGTCTACTTTCACGTCATAGTTGACCACTTGATTCGCGGCAAGCGTCGGAATCGTAATGGCAGTTCCTGACGTGAACACGAAGTTGTTTACACCTGCTGCTGCATCGAAGGTGTAGACCGCTGTCTGACCCCCGTAGATGATCGAGACCTTAGTGCCGTTAGGGGGGAGTTGATCACCTGCTGAAGCTACGAACAATGCGGCATCAGGAACCAATAAGACATTCGCCAAAGGAGCCGTTGTGCTGGGATTCTGGATGGAGTTAGTGAAGGTCACTTCCGCAGGATCAATACCGCCAGCTACTAGTGGTGGAGTATTCGCCGGGACCGGAGTGCTGCGATTGGTGAAGTCGCTGTTGTTATCCGTCGGACCAACGGCTCCTGGATTTCCAGCAGGACCATTCAAAATCGCCCCAGAAAGCGCGATCGTGGTCACATTATCTTCACCGCCAGGGCCTTGTCCCGTGTTGTCATTGGTATTGTCAACGCCATCATTCGTTGGGTTGGGATTGCCTCCGGGAATATTGGGTGATGTGGGAGTTAGGGTTGCCGTGTTGCCGGGAGTTCCATTGTCATTGAAGTTGCTGGGCATTTGGTCACCCGATTCGTCGTATACCAAGGGCGCTGTAGGGCCGACATTACCTTGGGTTTGTCCGAAGACTTGGGCAATGTTGAAAATGTTCGTTGGCGTAGTGACCGTCACACCATTCGTCACAACCTTAAAGCCAAAACCCGTAAGGGTCGTTCCTTCAGCGATCGGACCTTTCGTTCCAGCATCATAGATGAACCCAACCCGAGTCGCAGAGGCACTAAAGGCCGTCGTCCAAGCCGCATTAGTTGCCGGGATAGATAACGCATCTGTCGTGTAGATCATAGTCCAATCTGCATTGGGTGTGACGATATCAGTGGCTGCCGTCAGGTCAGTATTGGCCGGAACTGCATCGGATAGCAGCACGCGATTGACCGTTGCACCACCCACCTTGACATCCGTCCCAACCAGCTTACCCGGTGTGATACTCGTGCTTCCCGCCGGTGCCGCAGACTCTACCTTCAGAGTCAAGCCATAGCCAATCACGTCATCCGACAAAATGGTGGGCGAGTTGGGCACGTAGCTAGTGCGAGTTATGAGAAGGGTTGCGAGAGCTTGTGATTGAGAACCCACTTGCACGGTTTGAATGGAAGATGCTTCTTTTTCCACAGAAACAGGTCCCGCAGTCGCACCCGTTTCTCCGGTGTAATCTACAGTCCGAACCTTATCTGTCGCAGTCGGTGTGGCATTCGTTTGGTTTTGGGTGCTAGCACTGTTATCATTTGCACCCGTGTTACCGAGTCGAACAGTCACAGGTGCGCCAGATGCAGCCAAGTTGCTAATCGTTGTCGGAACATTGACGACCAAGGAGTAGCCCGCTGGAATCACGCCTGCGGGGAAATTTCCACCTGCTGGATTCGGGAAAACTGGCAATGCTGTCAGCGTCCCAGTCGTAGCCCCTGCTGAAGGTATTGTGAGGGGGGCGAAGTTGACACGAGTGCCATTTGGCTGAATGTAACCTGTAATCTGGACAGCGGTTGCTGATGCGGGTCCGACTACACTCGGCGTACCTGGAATAAAGAACTCGGTAATGTCGTTACCAACGTTAGCCACTTTGAATTCATAGTTCACGAGGTCATTGGGAGCAACCACGCCACCGTTGACATCGATCGTAGACAAAGGGGTCACGGTAATCCCAGCGACCTCAGCCACCGTGACCTTTACCGTATTGGAAGTCGCGTTAAAAGGGGTGCCGGGAGCGTCAGGGTTGTCGTAGGTCGCAGTGGCTGTGTTATCGATCGAGGTTCCTGCTGCCGTACCGTCTGCAAATGCAGGTGCAACGAGTGCATTCAATCCGCTGAGAAGGAAAGTTGCCGCCAGCAAACGCTGGCAAACGAAGGAAGTCTTACCGTTCATAAACTTTTGGATGTTCTACTGAGTGTTACTGAGAAAGCCGTTAGAGTCAGTTTTAATGAGTTACGTAAAACTACTTAATTATCAACTGAGATCAATTTAGGATTGAGGAGTATGAAAAGACGTAGTCCTTAAGATGTTGAAGCATTTCAGCCTAAGTTAATCACGGTCTTGTAGCAAGTTCATGATTAACTTACTTTCATAACTTACCCAGTTTTACATAGAAGATAACAATTTATTTTGAGCCTAAATAAATTATTTATAATTCTACAATTTAGGCGGAAAGGGAATTCAGGCATTAATGTGACAACGATCGAAAAGCACACATCTTAGAGTGATGGTGATTGCATCGATCGTTTTTTTAGCATCTGAATCAATTTTAAATGCACATTATTTTGTCACATTCATTGCAAGTAATAAGTGAAAAATAGCGTTTCAAATAGACGTTTAAATCAAAGATATGTAAAATTACTGATGCAAAATTTTAATCAGAAGCTGCTTATTGACGACTACAAATACTAATAAGAACATTAAGAATTAATAAATGATTTGATTTCTATTGTGAAGCGATTTCTCTGTCCTGAGCAGTGGCAAAATAATCGAATACCGCACGGGCGATCGTCTCGGTCCCATCTTTTGCCAGTTTCGTCGCGGTACGGGGCGGCAACATCGGCTGATGCAAAAACTCCCAGCCGCCGTTGAAGAAGTCTTCTGTCTCCACGACCTGATTCACTGCACAATCCTGAATCCCCGCCACCAAAATGGGAGCCTCCGCAAAGCCGTCTCGCGTCAAGCTCACCAATGGCACATCATAGCGACAGGCTTCAGAAAAGGTGCTGTAACCCGGTTTGGAAATCAATCGTCCTAGCAGCGGCGCAAAGTCTATTGGGCGATAAAAGCGATCGTCTACCCGAATCAAGTTTGGCAACTCGGGTGCCGTCAGATCAAAACAAATGAATCGACAGTCTGGAAACTTCAACACATTTTCGTAAGGAATCCGGTTCAGGCCCAGTCCGCCAAAGGTCAGCATGATGATCTTCTCGCGCGGGATATCTCCCAAGTCAAAGTTCGATCGCATCACCGATTCATCAAACCGGGGCGATACCCCCGTCAATCCCACCTTCGTTACATTACCGAACGTCGTCATAGGTTCGCTGAACGGCATTTTAAAAAGTCGATCGCACTGCCCAAAGCACGCCCGAATCCAATCCACCTCCACCTGGAATGCCGGATACTCCCCAACCCACGCCTCATAGATGAAGTCCCACCCAAAATTACCCATCATCCAGCAGGGAACGCCTGCCGCATGGGCGATCGGTGCGGCTAAAGGCGGGATATCTCCCAGCACCAAGCCGACGCCCTGTTGCTTCAGCCAACGGGCTTCCGATGCAATAGTCACCGCCGAGGCTCGCCGAATCGCCTGCAATTGCTCCAACGTTGCCCGTAAATCCATCGTCATACTGTCCGCTTGAATCACCCCACAATCTAGTCCCCGATCGTGGTGGATCCAGTCTCCGGGCAAATACGCATCAAGGATCGATCGCTGGGCGGTAGTCGCCAGAATTAGGGTGATGTTTGGATCCAGTTGTGCGATCGCAGCAGCTACGGATGCGGCTCGTGTTGCGTGGCCATAGCCATGATTTGTGATTGCCAAGTAGAGAACAGGATGAGACATGATGCTTATGGGGATCTTATGGGGATGTTTGCAATGGATGGGTAGGAGTGAATGAGATTGGTAACGGGACGAATTGTAGGTGCGCTCTTGCTTTAAAGTTAATCTTAGGATCAAAGTACTTATCCGCTGACCAAACCCTTTAGGAGGAATTCCATGGCACTCGTCCCTATGCGACTCTTGCTCGATCACGCAGCCGAGTATGGCTACGGTATCCCAGCATTTAACGTCAACAACATGGAGCAGATCCAGTCGATCATGCAGGCTGCCCATGAAACCGACAGCCCGGTGATCTTGCAAGCGTCTCGCGGTGCGCGGACCTACGCGGGCGAAAACTTCCTGCGCCACCTGATCTTGGCAGCGGTCGAGACCTACCCCCATATTCCCATTGTGATGCACCAGGATCACGGGAACGAGCCTGCAACCTGCTACTCGGCCCTCAAAAATAATTTCACGTCTGTCATGATGGACGGCTCCTTGATGGCGGATGCAAAAACACCCGCTAGCTTTGAGTACAATGTCACCGTCACGGCTGAAGTCGTTAAAGTCGCGCACTCTATTGGCGCATCGGTCGAAGGCGAACTCGGTTGCCTGGGATCCTTGGAAACCGGAATGGGCGAAGCAGAAGATGGTCACGGGTTTGAAGGCAAACTTGATGCGTCTCAACTGTTGACTGACCCAGACGAAGCGGTTGAATTTGTAGAGCGCACGCAAGTCGATGCATTGGCTGTCGCGATCGGCACTAGCCACGGTGCGTACAAGTTCACTCGCCAACCCACGGGCGAAATCTTGGCCATCAGCCTGATCGCTGAAATCCACAAGCGCTTGCCTAACACCCACTTGGTGATGCACGGTTCGTCGTCTGTTCCTCAAGACTTGATCGCGCTAATCAATGCGAAGGGCGGTGCGATTCCTGAAACCTACGGCGTCCCCGTGGAAGAAATCCAAAAGGGAATCAAAAACGGCGTTCGGAAGATCAACATCGACACCGATAACCGTTTAGCGATTACCGCTGCGGTGCGTGAAGCGTTGCTAGCCAAACCTGAAGAATTTGATCCTCGCCACTTCTTGAAGCCTTCGATTAAGTACATGCAAAAAGTGTGCTCCGATCGCTATCAAGAGTTCTGGTGTGCGGGTCAAGCAAGCAAGATCAAGCAAGTCAGCTTGGAAGAGTTTGCACGCAAGTATACCAAAGGTGAACTCAAGCAAGTCGCCGCTAAAGTGTAGGACGCAATACGTCTAGCCTATTAAGCGAGTCATAGATTAAAGAAAGGGGTGGGCTACGGCTTACCCCTTTTTGATCGAGTTATACTAGAAGAATAGAACGCGTCAGCACGCCTACAAAACCCTTGGCATACCCTTATGACTGTTGCAGCATATGAGTCTACCGTTCAACATCCAACGAATCAACAGACGCTCTACGATCGAGATTTTCATGCGTGGACCCACGAAATGGCTGAAGCGCTGCGATCGAGCCAGTGGGAGGGATTGGATGTTGGGAACTTAGTGGAAGAGATTGAGAGTTTGGGAAGACGAGAACGCTAGGAGTTAGAAAATCGATTGGCCGTTCTACTTGGGCATCTCCTGAAATGGCAATACCAAAGTACTGAGCGTAGCAATAGCTCGCGTGCAACTATCCGAGAACAACGTCGTCGGATTTCCAAGTTACTGATTGAAAGTCCAAGTCTCAAATCTTACCGTTCAACCGCTCTACTAGATGCGTATTTAAACGGTCTCGATCTCGCAATTCAAGAGACCAATCTACCCGATGAAACCTTTCCGCCGAAGTGCCCGTACGAGTTTGAACGAGCGATCGATCCTGATTTCTTTCCCGATTAGAGATCTAAGAAACTCAGGAGGACATCATAGCTATTTATGCCTATGGGGGAAGTAGACTACTTAAAATACGGATAATAACGACGATCGATCGTTGGATGAGGAGTAAAACACCATGGCTTATAGCGATTTTACATTAGCGCGGTTGAAGAGTGAGTTAGGGATTACGGTGATAGAAGGGGTGAGCTTATTTGGAGACGTGGCTGGAATGGAGGCGTCACCTTATTTACAAGAGGGGTTGAAACGCTGCGAACGATTTGTGACTCTCGTGAATACCGAAAAAGTCCGATCGGAATTTTTGATCGCGCCGATTTTGGGTGAAATCTTAGAACGATCGAATCAGCCCTCAAGTTTATTCTCAGGAACCGATTTTAATGTAGACCCTGCGCAGGGTTTGGTCGGTTTTTGTGATTTCATTCTGAGTCAGTCAGCGGAACAGGTGGATATTGTCGCCCCAGTGATCACAATAGTGGAGGCTAAAAATGAAAGTATTCGCAGTGGATTGGGGCAATGTATTGCTGAAATGGTCGCAGCTCAGCTATTCAACGAACAGAAAGGACAGCTCATTCCGACTATTTATGGCGCGGTGACAACGGGTAGTTTGTGGCGGTTCTTGACGTTAGAGGGGACGATCGCACATATTGATAGACCTGAGTATTTTATTGGGAACCTAGATAAGATTTTAGGAATTTTGATGCTGCCCTTTCAGGATGGTTAGGTGCAAATAGCCTTATCTATTCCGCCAAATCGCGTCCGAAACTCGCATGACGTCAGCCATTTCTGCAACATCATGCACCCGTAAGATATCGGCTCCATGAGCGATCGCCGCCGCACAAGTCGCTGCCGTTCCCCAGATGCGCTTCGTTGAGTCGGATTGATTCAGAATGTTACCGATGAAGCTCTTTCGGGATGTTCCGATTAAAATTGGCACGTTGAGAACGTTGAATCTTTCTATATTTCGCAGCAATTCTAAACTCTGTTCTCCAGTCTTCGCAAAGCCGATTCCAGGGTCAATGATAAGGCGATCAGAACAAATCCCAGCGACGATCGCAGCAGCCATTCGATCGCGCAGAAATTCAATGATTTCACCCGTCAGGTCCTCATAGTCCGTCAACTGTTGCATCGTCTTAGGTGTGCCCCGAAGGTGCATCAAAACGATCGGCACCCCAAGTTTTGCGACCGTTGCTAACATTTGCCCATCAAACGTTGCGCCAGAGACGTCGTTAATCATATCGGCCCCGGCTTCAACCGCCAGCTTTGCCACCAGCGCCTTTGTTGTATCGATCGAAACAGCAATGCGATCGAAGCTCGGATCTTTTCGGAGTGCGGTAACGATCGGAATCACCCGATGGAGTTCCTGTTCTAGCGTCACCTCTTCAGCGTTGGGTTTTGTAGACTGTCCGCCGATGTCTAGAATATCTGCGCCGTCATTCATCATCTGTCTCGCCTGAGCGATCGCAGCAGCCACGTTATCGTACAGTCCCCCATCACTAAAACTATCCGGAGTCACGTTCAAAATACCCATGAGATAAGTGCGCGATCGCCAATCAAACGTATAACTGCGGTTTTGATGGTGAAGCTGCATAGGGATTAGGGAAGTCGTAAAGCGTTTAATATCTATTCTAAATCACCGACGCCTGTCGCGCTCCATATCCCATACTGCTTTCTTCCGACACCACTGCTCCGATCGATCGGGATGGTCTACCCGAATTCCTTCCACCAAACGTTGGGCTAATCGATAATCACTACCGCAGAGTTTTTCCAGTTTAGATTTGATTTGGCGGGTTACGGTGGACGATCGCTTGGGT
>JAYVVL010000345.1:0-23225 GCA_043787035.1 Synechococcales cyanobacterium | reverse complement strand
CTCGCTTGATGCCGTTTCTACGGATGTTTGCACTATTACACTCAGGGCATTTCATCGGCTAATCCTCATGACTCATACCTTAATTATGCAACGCCAATTGATTCAGCTTGGCTTCGGAGCAGTAATAATAGATTTGGACTAACAGTTCAGAAATATATTTGGCAGTCAGTCTCCCCTCCAGTTGAGGAGTTTGACATGAGGAATTCACGAATTAAAAGTAGAAATGAAGCATTCAGAGATTTTGCGATCTCAGTTGGCTGGCGAATTCCTAAAGATGAAAGATGGCTTCAATATAATGAACTCAATTTTTCTAATCCTAATGTAGTTTCTCCAAAAGGTTATCTTCCTATTAGCTGGGGTGACATGGACCGAAAAGAATGGGATATCGAAAATATTTTTGAAAGATTAAAGAACTGTGACATTAAATAAATTCGCACTGAAGATCGTAAAGGTTTGCGATCAAGCAACTCTGTTTAACGCCCAACCGATCGCCCATCAACTGTTCACGCAACTCGGCGCGGGAAATTGAGAAGCTAGAATTGGGAATTGAGAATTTTAGATTTTGGATTGGGGAGGCGGAAGGCGTATAATAGGGCAGTCTTGAGGATTAGAAAATTGAATGAATGACGCGATCGAGGACCTTTGGCATCTAGGCAGTTATTCCTCTTCCTACGCATCCCTGGTTGATCATTGGGATCGTCATGGGCTAGAAGTCGGTGCCGAAGATCTGGACCAATATCTGAAAAAAGCGCTAGGCTTTAAGCAGAATCTTCGTCGGGCGCAACGTTCTCGGCCAGAGGGGATGACAGAAGGTGTCATTCGGTACACCAAAAATGGGCGGTACATTGATATTGCACCAGACGGTCGAATTATTTCTTTCGGGAGTGAGTAAACCTATGACTAGTATTCGCCAAAAGACCACTTGGGGCACGATCGAGATTAATGGAATTGTCGGGATTGAAAGAGTCGTTGCAGAATTTCAAATCGAGTGCCCTGAAATCCCAAACCGTTACTTTCGGGTGAAAATTACTGAAAACAAAAACGATCGATACATCGGACGCTGCAATATCAGTATCTGCAATCGCGATGGATTTCCAGAATGGATTTCAGGTCTAGGGAACAGCATTGATGAAGCCCTAGAGGATACGTTACGGCAATTTATGAGATCACTTCAACAAGGCAAAGGCGATCGGTCAATTCTTGAAGAAAATGACTTTGAGTGGTCTGCGTGCGAAGATTTTTAGCTTACCTTAACCGAAACGATCTCTTCCTCCGCGCCTAACCCCCCCAACCGCTCACTCTTCATCGCCCAAGTTCTCTCTCAAGAACCCGCTCGTATTATCCGCTCCACTCGCTACGTTGAATTTTACGGACGATCGCAAACCTTCACCATCAAATAATTTTACGATCGCCCATCAACTGTTTACGCAACTCGGCGCGCTGAAGGAAATTGAGAAGTTAGAAGGGAGATGGAGGACGGAGGACGGAAAAGAGAGGGCGGAGGAACGGTAGGCGATCGTTGGTCTGCGATCGGTACGATATAATGACCCGTAACCTTTTTAAATCAAGGTAATATCATGTCAACGATTAAACAACGACTCCTAGACGCGATCGATCGATCGCCCATTTCAGAACTAGAAAATACCCTGATCTTTCTAGAAAATCGGTTGATCTTAAATCAGTCAGACAAGGACTATCCAGCAAAAGCCGTCAACATCTTGAAACAGCTTGCACAACTTAATGCCTGCGCGAACATCGAAGATCCGATCGCATGGCAAACCGACTTGAGAACTGATCGACCTTTACCGGGAAGAGACGACTAATGCTCCTGGATAGTAACCTGATCATCTACGCCTCAAAGCCGGGATACGACGACCTCCGTAACTGGATGAGCCATCAACCCATCTGCGTCTCCGCACTCAGCCAACTTGAAGTCCTCGGTTATCATCGCTTGACTCAAGAAGACCGCAGGTTCTTTGTCGATTTTTTCTCAGCCTTACCCGTTTTGCCAATTACCTCTGAAGTCATTGATCAAGCAATCGCCCTTCGACAACAACGCAGGATGAGCTTAGGTAATGCCACGATCGCCGCCACCGCACTCGTCAACAATCTCCCGATCGCGACGCACAATGGTTCAGATTTTCGATGGATTCCCAATTTAGTCGTCATTGATCCGATTAACAAAATGTAGAATTTAAATAACGATCGCCCATCAACTTGGCCCGTAACCCTTTTAAATCGAGGTGCTGTTATGTCAACGATTAAACAACGACTCCTAGACGCGATCGATCGCCCAAGTCCTCCCTCAAGAACCCGATCGGATTATCTGTTCGACTCGCTTCGAGCATAAACAGCAGTGTTAGACTAGAGTTACCGTTTGGGATTTCCTTATGACGCAAATACAAAACCAAACCGATCACCAGTGGCAAGTGACCCTACCCCTATCAGTCTCCGATTTGATCGCCATGATTGAACAATTGCCTGCCTCCGCTAAATACCAGCTTCGGGACTTTCCCGATGACGAACTAGAGGAAGACTCTCCAGAGGACTTGGCTGCAATCCAGAACGTCTATGCTGAGTACGAATCAGGTAACTATGTCACCTTGGATGAGTACCTGACAAAACGTGGGATCACCCTGTGACATATTCAGTCATTGTTGTGAACACAGTTGAGAAACAATTAGATGAATTGCCAGAAAAAATGAAGTTGCGGGCACTCGAAACGGATCGCCGAACTTGCCGGAACCCCACGCCCCAGCGGCGTCAAAAAGCTTAAATGCGAGAAGGATGAATATCGGTTAAGAATCGGAGATTATCGATTACGCTACAAAATTAAGGACAAAGAACTATTGATTTTGGTCATCCAATTTAAGCATCGAAGAGAAGTCTATCGAGACTTAAAATAACCGAATCTACCCGTTGGCTTTGCCTCTCGACAGAGAATCGCCCATCAATTGTTCACTCAACTCGGCACAGCGAAGGACATTGAGACGTTAGAATTGAGAACTGAGAATGAGGGATTGATAATCTAGGGGCGATCGTTCACCTAGGAATCTCTTAATGAGGAACTAATCCCCGAAGTCCTAAGTTCGCTCTAAATTAGCAAGCCAAATAGAAATTCGGGGATTCGTTTAAAACGCTAAACCAGTGCCTTTCGATCGACATCCCACTGCATAAGCCGACTCAGCATTGAAGCTGGACGCTCATGGTAAGACCAAGCGAACCCATGACGGAAGGCCGCTTCCTGGCAAGCTTGTAGTTCTTCAAATCCAATAATATCCATCGTCAGCAGGTTTTCGTATTCTTGCGTCAGCCGCACATTGTGCAACCCCGCATTGTCCGTACAGATTGCAATATCGACCCCCGCATCAAACGCCCGATCGAACACTACCTTCAATTCTGAAATATCTTTCAATGTTCCAGTTTTAGGATAGGTTGATGGGCAGACTTCCAGGCATTGGCCATTGGCGGCAACCTCCTTCAGTAGTTCAGGATAGAGCAATGGAATCTGAATCCCGTGACCGATTCGCATCAGATAGGGCAGCAATTCGGGATAGCAGCCATTGACGGTCTCATATAAATGTCCCGTCGTTTTGACCCCCCGATTGCGGGCGTACTTGTATAGCTTTATAAACTCCGGCATCCGCTCGCCATACAACCTATCGCTCCCAGCAATATCAATCCCACAGACAAAGTGCGGATGATCAATGGCCAAATCGACAATGGCCTTATTAACTTCAAACGACAGCTTCGTATGCATACAGACAATTTGGCTCGTGACGATCGGGTATTCCACCCGCCGACTAGCCTGTCCGATGATATTCACCACGTCCGTCATCTGTTCAATGCGTTCAGACTGAGTTCGCGTCTCATCCGTTCGCAAATACGGCGTCGATCGCAATTCCAAGTACGCCAGATTTTCAAAGACGTACGCGCCTCGTAAAAGACGATAGATAAAGTACGGTAGACTCTCCGGAGTTTGCACTTTCTCTACTAAACTATGCAACTCCAAATATTCTTCCAACGTGTTACGCGGACGCGTGTAAAACGCCTCAAATCCCGCATAATTTTCAAAATCAGCCGTCAACTTAGATTCGCTGCGTTCTAGGTAGCGCCACAAGATTCTAGGCACTACGCTCCCACCTAAATGACGGTGAAGTTCGGCATACAGAGCCACAAGGCACCTCTCAAAGGACTAAATTTGGCCTAGCCGTATCGCACTTTCCCTCGGACTGACGGACAGATGCCATTCGCCGCACATCTGCCAGGGATTCGATCGGCTAGAACCGTTCACTAGACGAAAATAAAAGAATGTCTAATGTCGATCGCGATTACTTTAGCAATCGATCGACTCTATCCCTTGGTTCACTATTGTAATCAATTTAACGACAGTTGACTGTGAGCCAGATGATTGAAGAAGTAGGTAGCGCTAATTAAACTTAAGATGGTTTCAAGCTCAGCAAGGGTTTCAGGTCATTATGTTTTACATTTAATTTGCCTCACCTACTGACCCCTCAAATTCCCATTACTTTGATAAGCTGAAAGCTTAAGAATTTTGAAAAATAGTTTTTATGCGGATTCACGACTTAGCCTAGAAATATAGCCGTTATTGCACCGATAATCGGGCAGCAGTGAGTTTTATGCCGACAAAATCTCAAACTCAAGTCACACCCGAAGTAGTCCTAGAGGCAAGTCCAAGTGTCGCTCATCCTCCAGCCCCTAAATCCGCCGAGAATATTTTAGAAATTGGCAGACGGCACTATATTCCCGCTGAAACGTTGTCCATTCCGAGTTGGGCCTCTGCCCCGAGTGAAGGGATGCAGCAGACCTTGACCGTTAAAGATGATGATTTATTTCTAATCACTGACACGCTAGGCAACATTTCCGGCTGCCTTGATGATGGCGTGGTCACCAGTATGGGGCTGTTTTGCCGGGATTCGCGCTTCCTCAGTCGGCTAGAGCTACAGATTAATCAGTGCTTTCCGATTTTGCTCAGTAGCAATGCCTACAAAGGGTTTTCGCTGTCGGTCCTCTGCGCTAATCCTCGCCTGGATAATATTCCTGCCGAGACGATCGGCATCCACCGGGAACAGGTGCTCAATGGCGGGTTGTTTGAAGAAATCACCCTGACCAATTACGGCACTCAGTCCGTGAAATTTGACCTGAGTCTAAGCTTTGATGCGGATTTCATGGATTTGTTCGAGATTCGGGGCTTCGATCGAAACGATCACGGCAAACTCCTGCGCCGAGTCGAGCCTTCGACGACGAATCCAGGTGAGTATCAACTCCACCAAGACACCAGCGAATTCACCATGGCCTACCAAGGCATGGACGGCAACGTCATGGAGTCTCACATCCAGTTCCTAAATCGTCCTCCAACCGGATTTAAAGGCTATACGGCACTCTGGACCCTTGAGATAGAGTCTCACCAGACTGAACGCATTAGCTATCGACTGAACCCACTGATGAACAGTCAGCCGGTCTCCCGAGTTCCGGTCCCTATGACGCTCAGTCAAGCCCGCGCTGCGGAGATGGTTGAGGAGCAGGAATGGCGCGGGTCGATGACGCAGATTCGGACGGATAATAAGGCGATCAATCAAGTGATCGATCGCGCGGAACAGGACATTTATCTCCTGCGTCAGACCTTTGAAGACCGCAAGATCTTATCCGCCGGGATTCCTTGGTTCTGTACTCTATTTGGCCGAGATTCCATTATTGCGGCCTCTCAGACCTTGATGATTAATCCGACGATCGCCCGCAATACCTTGACGGTGTTAGCCCATTATCAAGGGAAAATAGACGACGACTGGCGCGAAGAAGAACCGGGGAAAATCCTTCATGAAATCCGATTGGGCGAGATGGCCCGTTGCCAGTTGATCCCCCATACGCCGTACTACGGAACCATTGACGCTACTCCGCTGTGGCTGATGCTATATGCCGAGCATTACGCTTGGACCGCCGATCGAGAAACCTTGGAAGCACTTTGGGAAAATGCCCTAGCCGCCATGGCTTGGATCGATCGAAGCTCCGTTGAAACTGGGTACCTAAGCTACAGTAAAAAATCCAAGCGCGGACTCGCGAACCAAGGTTGGAAAGATTCCGGCGATTGCATTGTCGATCGTCATGGCAAGATGGCCACGGGTCCCATCACCTTGTGCGAAGTCCAGGGCTATACCTATGCTGCGAAGATGCGGATGAGTGAAATCGCGTATCTCCGAAAACGGCCTGATCTGGGCGATCGATGGCTCCAAGAGGCAGCAGATCTCAAGGTCCGGTTCAATCAAGATTTTTGGATGCCTGAGGAGGGATTCATTGCGCTGGCGCTAGACGGCGATGGCAAACAAGTCGATAGTATTACGTCTAATCCAGGGCACTGTCTCAACCTCGGGATTTTGGACGCCGATAAAGCTCAAAGCGTGGCCGATCGGCTTCAGGCTCCGGATATGTTCAATGGCTGGGGTATCCGAACCTTGAGCAGCCTATCCCCGGCCTACAATCCCATGGGATATCACCTAGGGTCGGTGTGGCCCCATGACAATGGCATGATTGCGCTGGGGCTACGGTCGCAGGGACATGTGGACCACGCCTTGGAACTGGGGCAGGCGTTGCTAGATATGACCATGCGCCAGCCTTACCAACGGCCTCCGGAGTTAATCTGCGGCTATGAGCGTCAGGCCAATGCCGAACCCGTCCGCTATCCGGTCGCCTGTTCTCCTCAGGCTTGGGCAACGGGAACAATATTTCAGTTGATGCAGATGATGACTAATCTGGTCCCGGATGCGCCAGGACATTGTTTACGCATCATTGACCCTGCGTTACCGATGGATATTCAGCATTTGACTGTGACGAATTTACATGTGGGTTCGACGGTGTTGGATCTGGAGTTTATTCGCCAGGGCAGTTCTTCTCGCGAACGCAGTGGAACAACCACATCCTGTCGGGTGCTCCGGAAGCGGGGGAATTTGCGGGTGGTGATCGAGGCGTAAGGGTTCTGTGGGGTTGAGTTATGATGTAGCAATCTTAATCTAAACATTTAGTCGTTGCTATGATGCTGCTTAACCCTGCCGATCGCATTATTGTCCCGCTAGATGTTCCGACAGAGGCAGCGGCGATCGCACTGATTAATAGATTGCCGGAGGTCCGGTTTTGGAAGGTGGGGTTGGAGCTATTTGTGGCGACTGGGCCAAATGTGTTGCAAATATTAAAACAGCGCAACAAAAAAATTTTCCTAGATTTAAAATTCCACGACATTCCGAATACCGTGGCCGGAGCTTGTGCATCAGCGGCTCGCTACGGGGTGGACTTATTGACGGTTCATGCAGTGAATGGCGGTGTGGGACTGCAACGGGCGCAAGCGGCGGCAGCGATCGCAGCGAATCAAGCGGGCGTCGAACCGCCTCAAATCATTGCGGTTACGTTGTTGACTAGCATCAGCCCTAAAATGCTGAATCACGAGCTGCAAGTGCCTATTGACGTCAATTCTTATACGCGGTCGATGGCTGAACTGGCGCAAAAAAGTGGCTTAGCGGGTGCGGTGTGTTCGCCGCAGGAGGCGCAGGCGTTGCGATCGGCCTGTGGTCCGGAGTTTGTTCTCGTGTGCCCCGGCGTTCGTCCGGATGGCAGCGAACATGGCGATCAGCAGCGAGTCATGACGCCAAAGGAGGCGATGGCAGCGGGGGCGACTTATCTGGTGATTGGGCGACCGATTACGGGGGCAGCAGACCCCAGTGCGATGTTCCACCGGATTGTGGCTGAAATGTCATGAAGCGAGATGTTATTAAAGCGATGGGAAGAGCGATCCCGATTATTCTGACGATCGTCCTTCCGATCGCTCCAGCGTTCGCCCGATCAATCTGCCCGGGAGAGATCGGGTCGGTGGCACCGCTGCTAGTGCGAGACTTACCGAGCTATGCGAATCGAGCCATCATTCGAGGCAGGTCTCGACAGGAAATGGCGGAACTCACTCATGTAGTGGTAGCGAGTCAGCCGGAGTTGGAGCCGATGCAGGTTCCCAGCCTTAAGCGGGATCCGAATCTCCATCAAGTCTTTCTGACTACGCTAGAACGACAGGCCAGCGCCCAAGAAATCTATGAGTTTCAACAGTACCATTGGATTTTTCTGGTGAAAACTCGGGCAGGTTGGCGGCTGGTAAAAACTTTTTCGAGGACGAGCCGATACCCGAAAGGGAACTGGATCACTGAAACACAAGACAGCAGTCAAGGTGCGATCGCCCAAGGGATTAGGACTTGGCTACGAGATTGTGCGGCGGGAAGTATTCAACTGTAGAATTGTATGAGGGGTATGAGGCTAGCGGTCTCAATCCAAGACTCTCTCAATCTAAACCACTCTCATCCCAAAATATGTCTATTCTGAAGTCTCTCATTGGAACGGCCCTTATTCTTTTCGGTCTTTACACCGTCGGACAAGACATTATTTTTACCACTCAATCCAGTTACTACGGCTGGCAGAAGATTCCGGCTGCTGGGTCTGTTATCTTTTCGCTATCCGGTCTTTGGGTGATTCTGAATGCGGCCAGCCGAGACAAGTTTCTAGGCTGGATTCTGCTTGCTGTAGGGGTTGCCTGTATTTTCATGAGCAGTGGGGTGATTCTCCGTCCAGTGAGCCTGTGGACGTTTTTCGTTTCCTTTGGGTGCCTTTTTGGGGGACTGAAGTTACTCAATCCTCGTCGAGTGTTTTAGGCTTTATCTGACCTTGTAGGCCGTGTTTTTGGTTAAGGAAATTCTTATGGCATTGAACGATCGACAGCTTAAGATTCTAAAAGTGATTGATGAAGGCAACATCACTGGGGATGACATTGTGAATGCAACGGGTTCGTCGATGCAAATGCTGAGTTACTACCTAAATACTATGGCCGATGATGGCTATCTGAAGGTGGCAAAGGTCTATGACAACGCGACGCGAGAGTTTTTGGTGGTGCGGGCGTATCTGACGGACGAGGGTAAAACGTCACTGGTGAATGCAGGGCTGTCGTCGGCAGCGATCGCCTCTTCAGGCATGGATTCTACGACGAACCCAAATCCCGCCCCGTTCGATCCGGCGACGCTAGACTATGGGCGGTTGGGGCAGTCTATTGCTCAGATTCAATCGAACATTCAATTCATTCCGGATAATCGTCGAGAACTTATCGAAGTGTATCTAGACGATCTCCAGTCTGAAGTTAATATTGTCTATCGTCGCAAACTGGTCCGAATCAAGGCATACTTCTTTGCAATTTTGAATGCGGTGTCTCCTGTGCTAAAGCAAGTGCCTGATTTAGACAAACTCCGCGCTCCCCTGAAATCGATCGCCGTCCAACTCCAGATTCCGATTCGTTTGCCTGACTAGGATATTGGCAACGGTGCTTGTTTCTCTAGATTGGAGGGAGTGATTAAGAAAGTCTACTCCTCTATTTTCCACAGTTTGATGGTGTGATCTGATCCGGCGCTAAAGATAAACCGTTCTGACACCTGAAGTGCCGTAATATCAGTTGAACCTGCGTCCCATTGATGAAACAGATCCCACGTTTTAGTATTCCAAATTTGAATCATTGAACTACTTCCTGCGGTAATCAGATATTTGCTATCACTGGTAAATGCGATCGCATTCACTGTCCCAGTTCCATAGATTGCAAAACTCTTAATCTGCTTTCCCACTGAATGAAAGATTGTAATGCAGGCCCGATCGTCCCCTACAGCAATCCATTTGTTATCGTCACTGACGCTCAAAGCTTTACAGAACTGCGATGAGAGATTCACGCTGTACAATATTGTATCAAGATGATTGACATTCAATCTAGAGCTTGAGTGCGTTGTAACAAAGTAATTGCCCAAATGATCGATCGCCCAAATTGGTATCTTGTTTTTGACCGTAGCGACTAGGCTTGCGGGATTCAGCCGAAATATTTTCATCACGCCATCTTCGCCCACTGTGGTTAATAGTTTCCCTGATACGTCAAACGAAACCCCAGTCACACTGCCCTGATGCAACGATAAACTGCGAATCAATTTACGATGCTTAAAGCTCCACATTTTCACCTGTCCATTCTGACAACCCGTCACCAAAAGATCTTGTATTGGACTTACCGCCATTGAGACGATCGCATCCTTCCCCGGCAGACAGTCCTCAATCATCCCGTTCATGCCGGACCAACATCGCACTGACCCATCCAAACTTGCACTCAAAAGCACTTTTTCATGCCACCTCAACTGCGTTACTCGATCGGTATGTCCCTTCATCTCATACTGAAAGGTAATCTTAGGACGCTCAGTTTTGCTTGCTCTAGGCGGTGTTGATTGGGGTGGTGTTGATTGGGGCGGTGTTGATTTAGGGGTCGATCGTACAGGTTCTTTTTTCGCGTTTGGTTGGTTAGCCCAACGGTAGTGACGAGCATTTCGCAAATCTGATTTTGCACCATAGTCTTGACCAAGCCGCTGTCGCAATTCTCCACGTAACTGGTAGGCTTCAGCATAGTCATCTTGGGTCGAGATCGCTATATCCAGCAGCATAATCGCCTCACTCACCTGCCCGCTTACCGCCATCGATCGGGCTTCTTGAACGAGCGCAACGGGATCTTTGAGATTGCGAGAACTTGGTGAGGATTGGGCTTTGACATTCACCTGGGACTCCGCCGAGACATTCGACGGCGTTGAACGATTAGGATATTCGATCGGCTGATACTCTTTCAAAAACGCATAGGCGAGGTTGATGCGCTTCATCTTTTCTTCCGCCTGAACCTTCTCGCCATCAGACGGAAACCGATCGGGATGCCACTCGCGCGCTAATAAATTTCGAGCCTGCTTAATCTGCTCGATCGTTGCCCCACAACTCAAGCCCAGCACAACATAGTATTGCGTTATATCCTGTTGTGTTGTAACTGCCATATCTTCTGCCAACTTATCGCTACAAGCATTGTTTCATAATATGCCCAAATATTTGCTTTAAACGACACTCTAAGCCCAATTCCTAAGCCCAACCCTTCAGCTTATAAATCACAATACCGATGTATTCTTTGATCGCTCGATTGGTATCACGAAGGTTGTCAGCATCGGGAAGAAGATTTAGGATTCGGCTCTCAAAACTCGTGAGATTGGCATCACGATCGGTCTTCCAGTAATCGGTAGGAGCGGCGATCGGATTCATTCCCAGCTTGCGAAAGATCATCATCGATCGCGGCATGTGAGTGGCAGAGGTTACGAGTAAAAACCGACCGATATTGCGTTCGGTCAGAATGGCTTTGACGTTAACCGCATTTTCATAGGTATTGAGAGCTTTAGATTCCAGAATCATAGCCGATCGTGGCACGCCCATAGTTTCCATTAGCGTTGCCATGTCTTCAGCTTCAGCGCTTCCCGGACCTTTCCATTCGACTCGTCCTCCCGTTGGAATAATTAAAGGCGCACGATTTTCTCGGTATAGTTTGGCTGTGTATAAGACCCGATCGCCTTCCTCTGAAACTTCAATCCAAGGGCGAGGGGGAAGCTGAGAATAAGTCGCCCCACCGAGAAGAACGATCGCATCGGCTTGAGAAATCTCCCCTGGTAAATACTGCTTCTCCAACGATCGGACAATCCAGGTGCTAAACCCGCCGCTGCTGCTGATCCATAAAATGGCGATCGCGACGCTAATGCCCAAAATCCCAAGGCGCGATCGTCGCTTTAGAATTGCACTGATCGAGACCATCAGAATCAGACAGGATAACCCGATCGGATAAATGAAGAGCGGCAGCAGTTTAGAGAGAAACAGATCCATGATGAACCGGGCGATCGAGGATTTAAATTAGAGTTTAGTGACCTTTCATCTGTCTTCTATTGGCCTTCTACCATTCCGCTATAGACCGTCGCGGTCATGGCTGCTTCGACTTCTTCGACGTCCTCGACTTCGATTTTGATCAGCCAGCCATCAACATAGGGATCGTCAGCCAGATTTTCCGGCGCATCGACCATGGCAGAATTTACCGCCACGACGGTTCCGGTGACAGGAGCCTTCAGGTCTTCGACAGCTTTGACGGATTCGATCGTCCCAAATTTTTCCCCTTGGACCACTTCATCGCCTTCTTCGGGAAGTTCCAAAAATACAATGTCGCCTAACTGGTCAATGGCAAACGCAGTGATGCCAACGGTGGCAATGTCTTCGTTCAGATTGATGTATTCGTGGGTGTCGGTATAACGAAGATTGTCCGGATATACGAAAGCCATGGCGGTTACTCAGCTAGAATTTTCTCATTGCTTAGTTTACCCTAACCGTTTGTCCGCCTTCCGTGAAAATTCTGTTAATTCTCTTGATTAAAGGGTATCGAACCTTCATTTCACCCCTGACACTGCCCGCATGTCGGTTTGTGCCGACCTGTTCCCAATATGCGCTAGAAGCGATCGACATCCATGGTCCACTAAAGGGTTCGTGGCTGGCAACGAAGCGAATCTGCCGCTGCCAGCCGTTTTTTGAAGGGGGTTACGATCCGGTGCCGCCCAAGGTTACGCCCTCAGACTAAATCCAGCGGTTAAATTTTTGAACTGGGAGAGACTTTCTCACCCCGCGCTTGTCACCGTCTAGTCAAAACCCAACGCCCTAACTGGAACATCAGCGGTATGATAAACGGTGTCTGTAAAATTATGCATACTCATGGAACGCCCCAATTTAGATAGTGGTCAACTCGCTCGCTACATCGAAGAGACCGATGGAATCAGCAAGCCTTGGCTATTGGTTCAATTGCGACTGGCCAAACTAAGCGAAGAAAAATCCAGCATGGCTCCCGCAGACTATGCGAATGCTCTGGCAGACATCCATCAGGACCTGATGAACATTGGTCAATGGTGGCTGGGGCGCGAAGATGAGGCTTTTAAGCCATGACTCGATCGAGAAAAGCAGCCTCGATCGAGCCGTTATCTGTGTTGAATTTATCTGATCCTAAATATTACTTCAACCGGGAATTGAGCTGGATTGAATTCAATCGTCGGGTTTTGCAAGAGGCTATCGATCCGAGAACACCCTTGCTCGAACGGCTAAAGTTTATATCTATTTTTAGCTCGAACCTAGACGAATTTTTTATGGTGCGCGTCGCATCCCTTCACGACCAAGCTAAAGGAGGGGGACTGAAGCTCAGTGCTGATGGCAAGACGCCACAGGAGCAACTCTCCACCGTACTGGCAGGCGTGCGCCCCATCATCACACAGCAGCATCAATACTTTGATAAAGTCCTACGGCATGAGCTAGCGCTCCATGGCATCCATTTGCTGGACTACATTGATTTGAGCCAAGAACAGCGGACTTATTTACATGAGTACTTTGAGTCACAGGTGTTTCCGGTGCTCACGCCGTTGGCTGTAGATCCAAGTCATCCTTTTCCCTATATTTCCAATTTGAGCCTGAGTCTGGTGGTCGTGATTAAAGACCCCGAAAACCAAGAAGAGCATATCGCACGGTTGAAAGTCCCCGAGATGCTGTCTCGCTTTGTGCCCCTGCCGATCGAAACTTACCCCACCCCGCCCCAGAGTCCTGAAGAACAGACATCTGAAGCTCAGAAGTCTGTTCCTGCCGTCTGGGCGGGTGTGCCCTTGGAGCAAGTCATTGCCCACAATTTGGAGAGTCTTTTTCCGGGGATGCAAATCCTGGAATACTATCCCTTCCGCATCACCCGAAATGCCGGGTTAGAGTTTGAGGAAGACGAAGCGGATGACTTAATGCTAGCGATCGAACAAGAATTGCGGAAACGTCGGGTCGGACGATCGGTAGTTCGGATGGAAGTGGAAGTGTCGATGCCTGAGTCGGTACGATCGCTGCTCATGGAAGAAATGGACATTACGCCCACAGAAGTATATGAAATTGAGGGCTTGCTGTGTCTGCGAGATCTCATGAGCTTCCTTGAGTTGCCGCTCCCTCACCTCAAGGACACCCTGTGGAAACCTGCAACTCATCCAGCATTGCGTCGCGCCCTTGAGTCAGACGTCGAGGATCCTCTCAGTGAACGAGAGGACGATTTCTTCACCGTATTGCGTCGCCAGGATGTGCTCCTCCATCATCCGTACCAGTCCTTTACCACTAGCGTTCAGCGATTTATTGAAGAAGCCGCCTACGATGTCAATGTCCTAGCGATCAAAATGACGCTGTACCGGACGTCCGGCGATTCACCTATCATCCAAGCGCTGATTACCGCCGCCGAACGGGGCAAACAAGTAGTCGCGCTGGTCGAACTGAAGGCCCGCTTTGATGAAGAAAATAATATTATTTGGGCAAAAAAGCTAGAGAGTTCGGGCGTCCATGTGGTTTACGGCTTGGCGGGCCTGAAGACCCACACCAAAATTGTCCTCGTCGTCCGCCGAGAAGGCACTCAGATGAAGCGCTACGTCCATGTGGGCACAGGGAACTACAATCCCAAGACCGCCCGTTCATACACGGATATTGGACTCTTGAGTTCACGGGAATCTCTGGGCGCGGACATTACAGAATTATTTAATTACATCACGGGATATTCCAGGCAGACCCAGTACCGCAAGCTTCTGGTGGCTCCGGTGAATTTGCGCGGTCGGATGCTTGCCCTCATCCAGCGCGAAGCTGACCACCAGCGATCGGGCCGTTCCTGTCGCATTGTGGCCAAAATGAATGCGCTAGTGGATCCTCAGATTATTCAAGCACTCTACGAAGCTTCGATCGCGGGCGTCAAAATTGACCTGATCATTCGAGGGGTGTGCTGCCTGCGACCCGGCGTAAGCGGTGTGAGTGAAAATATTCGGGTCATGAGTGTGATTGGGCGATTTTTAGAACATTCCCGAATCTTCTATTTTCATAACAATGGCGACGAGGAGATTTTTATTGGGAGCGCAGACTGGATGACGCGCAACCTAGATCGGCGGGTTGAGGCCGTCGTTCCTGTTGAGGCACCCGAACTTGTAAGAGACCTGCAAGAAATCTTAGGAATCCTGCTTTCAGACGATCGGCAAGGATGGGATTTGCAGTCCGATGGTCACTACCAGCAGCGTTCTTCCCAATATCCAGGCGACTCACAATCCGCACAATCCGTCCTAATGCTCCAAGCCCGTCCGTAAAAAATCTACATCTAGTGTTGACAAATTCTAGAAAACGCTATATCTAGTTTGTATATCCCTGTTTTAGTTTGCGGTGACTTGCGATACGAGAAGTAAATTGCTTTGCCATCTTCTCGGGACTTGCTAAGAGGAAATACTATATCCTCGGAAAAAGCAACCGTAGAGCAATTGAAATTATTGTAACTTTTGTGCGGGGGTGTTTAACCTAGCCCTGAAGTTGAATGCAAATTTCTCCAATCAATTCCCGTAAACCTCCTGAAGTAGTGGTGTGACTTGCGTTATGGCAACTAAATCCTCTAAGAAGAAAATGAGTGAACCGATGCCAGCCGATTTGGCTCCGGAAGCGGTTGACCTCGATGCAGATGATGTAGAAGTGCTGAGTGATGATGAACTGACGCCCGAAGCCCTAGCGCGATCGGTCCCGAAAAGTGCGGGTGATTATTTAGGATTGTCCGATGACTCGGTAGGCATGTTTCTGCGAGAGATGGCCCGCTATCCGCTTTTGAACCAAGCAGAAGAAATTGAATTGGCGCGGGAAATTGCGAAAGGCGGTCCGGTGGGCGAAAAGGCGAAGCGTAAGCTCGTGCGAGCAAATCTCCGGCTGGTGGTCTCTATTGCTAAAAAGTATCTCAATCGCGGGGTGCCGTTCTTGGATTTGATCCAGGAAGGATCAATGGGCTTGATGCGAGCAGCCGAAAAATTTGACTACGCGCGCGGCTATAAGTTTTCGACCTATGCTTACTGGTGGATTCGTCAGGGGATTACTCGGGCGATCGCGTCCCAGTCTCGAACGGTTCGTTTGCCCGTTCACATGGTAGAAAAGCTCAACCAAGTCCGGAAGGTCCGTCAGACGCTATCTCAGGAGTTTGGTCGTCGTCCCACCAAGTCTGAACTAGCCGCAGCGCTGGATATGGATGAGGACAAACTGGATCAAGTGTTGGACGTGAGCCAGCGAACGTTGTCGCTCCATGCCTGGGTAGGCAAGGATGAGGACACGGAACTGATGCAGCTCATCGAGGATTCAGATAATATTCCGCCTAATGAACAGCTCGATCGCAAGCTCTTGAGCGATCGCCTGAACTCAGTCTTGGATCATCTCAGTGAGCGCGAACGGGAAATTATCCGGTTGCGCTATGGCTTAGAAGACGGCCAGCACTACACGCTGACAGAGATTGGGAAGATTTACGACCTCTCCCGCGAACGGGTGCGTCAAATCCAAGCCAAGGCCATGCGGAAGCTACGCCATCCCCGTCGTCAAGCGTTGCTGAAGGATTGGGTTTAAGCAGTACTTGATTTAATCCGTCACAGTCTTGACACGTCCATCGCGATCGGCAAAACCTTTAGTATTTTGAATGCGGATTTCCTACTATCTCAGTAAGGAGTCCGCGTTTTTTGGTTTTAATATGAAGAGCTCAGTAATTTTTCGATGTACAAGATGTGTTTCTTCCCAGAACAATAGAAAAGTATGTGAAGAATAGAGTGCAACCAGTTGGGTTCTGCGTGAATGTCCGTAGGACGATAGCTCCCTTCTATCTCTATGCCTAGTCCTTCGGGTGGAAGACCAACCGAGGATGTCCGAATAAGATGTAGTCTACGACTGGGTCCACCGAGAGTGTCAATGGTGTCTTGCGAACGTCCTGTGTTAAGAGTTTTAGTCGCTGACGATCATGAGCTGACTCGCTTTTCGCTGAAGATGGCGTTGCGGAGTCATTCAGGTATCGAACTGGTGGCCATCGCGACCAACGGGTTAGAAGCCGTCGAGTATGCACGAGTCTTCTGTCCCGATGTTGTCATCCTTGACCTTCAAATGCCGGTTATGGATGGGCTACTAGCAGCGGGGAAAATAAAGTCAATGTGCCCTGGTATCCAAATTTTGGCCTACTCATCCCTAGAGGATTCTCGGGTAGAACAGTTGCTGCGTGATTCAGTAATAGATAGCGTTTGCCGCAAAGATACCGCGACCTCTGAGATTATTAGCCGAGTCAAGCTGCTCGGAAAACCGTTTTTAGTTGAGTATCCCGTGTTCTAATGCAAATCCCACTTCCTAAAAAACTAGGAAATGGGATTTGACCTTTATTAAAAATCAACTAGGGATTGATTAATTCTCACTGTCGTTCATGGATATTTAATCAATGAGCGGCTAATTAATGGGTAAGATGGTGAGCTGATAATTCGATCGGCCTTGATTTTTGCTACCGACATACACGCGATAGGTCCCTTTCTTCCAGCGCCCTGGCAGTTCAGCTTCACCGCCTGAGAACTCATCAGCCTGTACGCAGAATCGTTTGCCTTGGCTGTTAAGCACTAGAAGCGTCGTATTGCTGTTGCCCTTGACGCGAAATTTCCGATCGCTATCTTCGGTTATTTCGATCGTATGATTTGGAACTTCAGCAACAAATCCGCCGCAGCTTGCATCGCGACTGGTTCCGCCGGATGTTCCGTCTACTGTGACGGCGGGGGTTGCGTTCGTAATCACAATGGAGGCAGCCGCCTGAACGGGCACGGTTGCCCCGACGCTAGACAGCATCAAGGCAATCGCTGGGACGATCGTTTTAGTAATGGACGGGAGTGTCAACCGGGATTTCATGGAACTTACCCCCTCTGGGCAAAGTCTACTGAGTCAAATTTTCGAATAAAGGAGGTGGTCTCCTGTATTCCTTACTTTTACTATCACCTGACCCTATTCAGTTTATTCAATCTCGTAGACCTGTTCCTCAAGTGGCACTTCCTAGGGCAGATGCAGATTTAGAAATACTTTTTCAGTAGCAGATCTAAGCTTTTGCGCGTTTCGGTTGGGACTTTATCCTTCGGCGTCAGAATTGCAAATTTAAGAGCAGAGTGCGCCTCAGATTCAAAGGGATCCGCACTCAATCGGCGAACAGCTTCTAGGATAACGGCCTGAGCATTGGTTGCATTTTTGTGCAGGTTGGCAACCACCATCTCTACGGTGACGCTATCATGATCCGAATGCCAGCAGTCATAGTCCGTAACCAAGGCCAAGGTCGCGTAAGCCATTTCAGCTTCGCGGGCAAGTTTGGCTTCCTGAAGATTCGTCATGCCAATGATGGTTGCGCCCCAACTGCGGTAAAGGTTAGATTCGGCTTTGGTCGAGAAGGCGGGTCCCTCCATACAGACGTAGGTGCCGCCTTGATGGATGTCAATGCCGCTGAGATTTTGGCTTTTGGCAGCGTCTCCGAGAAGCTGGGCTAGTTTGGGGCAGACCGGGTCGCCAAAGGTGATATGCGCCACGATGCCGTTACCAAAGAAGGTCGAGATGCGGTTCCGGGTCCGATCGATGAATTGATCAGGAATCACCATGTCCAAGGGCTTCGCTTCGGCTTTCAGCGACCCAACGGCTGAGGCGGAAAGAATATACTCGACGCCCAAGCTCTTCATCGCGTAGATATTGGCGCGAAACGGCAACTCAGTCGGAAGAAGGGTGTGATTACGGTTGTGGCGGGCCAGGAAAGCGACCCGAGTCCCCTCTAAGGTTCCGGTGATGATGGCATCCGACGGTGCGCCAAAGGGCGTATCTACAGTGATTTCTTCAATATCTTTAAGCGCCTCCATCTTGTAGAGACCGCTGCCACCGATAATGCCAATTTTAATAGCCTGCGCCATGGGAGTTGTGTTTGGATGAAAGATCAACTCCATAGGGTACAGGGGAGAGGAGCCTTTAAGCAACCGAACTTGACTTGAGTAACCAAACCCCACTGTGGGTCATTCCTGAATCATCCGGTTGGATCAACAGGAAATGCAGTCCTTGGGTAGTAATTTGGCGCTGTTGAAACGTTTCGCCCGATCGTTGAACCTCCGGGTCCTCAAACGTGGCCAAAACGTAGCGCGATCGATCGGTTGTCTGCAAAATCAAGCCACTAGGCGCGCCGGGACTTGACTGATACGTCAGCGCTTGAGGGGATACGGACTGAATCCACCGCGCGATCGTCAGCGCTTTGCGTCCTCCCGTGATAATGACTCCAGGAATAAAAAGGTCCGACGCCAGTCCTAATTCCAACGGATTAGCGTCCTGGGGCAGCGATTGAATCGGCGTCAAACGGCCACTGAAACTGTCCCACAGCTCTCCCGCTGGTAGACTTGCAAACTGCCATCGATCGCCCCAAAGGTCTTCTGGCATCGGTACAGGAGGCTTAAACTCGGGGAGCCTATTGGAGTCGGGAAGAACAAAGTCAGCGGAATGCGACATAATTATGACTGCATTATGAATGCGATAAGTGTGAATGCAACGGAATAAAGTCGAACAGGTTAACCGAAGAAATTAAGAATAAGTGCGGCCAAAAAGGTGATCAACGCCGCCATGCTGAAGAGATACAGAATCGCACGGGGCTTAAAAATAGTCAGCAGTAACCCAAATGCTTTGAGATCGATCATCGGGCCGAAGACCAAAAATGACACCAGCGAACCCGTTGTAAACGTCGAGGCAAAAGACAATGCAAAAAACGAATCCACCGTCGAGCAAATCGAAACGATCGTCGCCAACAGCATCATGGCAATAATCGACGTCACCGGATCTTGGCCCAAGCTCAAAATGACATCTCGGGGCACAAACGACTGAATCAGCGCTGCAATTAAGCTGCCCAAAATCAATACTCCTGAAAGTTCCCGAAGTTCTTGGACCATGCCGTCCACCAGCAGCTTTATTTTGAGGGCGATCGGCTGCTTGACAAGATCCATCATGACTGCCTGCATCGCCCCCGCATCATCCGTCGGTAAGACCTGCGCCGATTGTCCTAGAAAATAAGTCCCGGACTTGAGTAATGGGCTGGTTTCAAGAATGCTGACATTCGGTTTAGCTTGAGGCGATCGGGCATTGCGGGCCTTGATGATCACAGCTAGCGAAGGGCGCAAAAAGGGCGTCAAGTCGTCCTGAAGACTAAAAATCCACCCTATCAATGTCGCAATCACCAATGACAGGCCAATGCGCAAAAATACAATTTCGGGCTGGTCGCGAAAGGCGGTCCAAGTCGCCCAAAAAACAATAGGATTGATCGTTGGGGCGGCGAGCAAGAATCCGATCGCCACAGACGGCGAAGCGCCTTGGGTCAGCAGTCGTCTGGCCACTGGAACATTTCCACATTCACAGACTGGAAACAGGAATCCGGCCAAGCTGCCAAACAAGGATCCGAGCAATGGATTTTTTGGGATCCACCTCAACAACTGACGTTCGCTAATAAAGAACGTCAGGATTCCTGAAAAAAATACGCCCAATAGCAGAAACGGAATAGCTTCCACAATTAGGCTCAAAAAAAGAGTAAATGCGCTATTAAATTGCTCCATTCTCCCTTCTTAGTTCCACATTCTAAATAATGTTGCTGAGATCTGAGCCAAATATTTCGGGTCTATGAAAGGAACATCTTTAATAGCTCATCTCGCTAGTAACGGTATCACTTCAGTCGTCCTCAAACAACCCCGGCTATGTAAACCCAATCGTGAGAAGCCGAATAGTATGCTGAATCGCTACTCAGCTTCTCCGACGACCGATCGCCGGACGAGGATTTCGAGCATCACTTTCATATCGACCTGAATATCTTCGAGTTTGGAAAGACGGGTTGCATGTTCTAAGTGATTTTGCTCTAGGCGTTCAACATGCTGATGGCTTCTGGCTTCGGTGCGTTCACCTATGCGCTCAACAAAGGTCACAATGCGATCGAGCGTGAGACTGTGACGTTATTCTAGCCGTTGCGCTTGTTCCGCTAGGATTTGTTCGGGAGTGCGATCGTTCGTAGCGGTAACTCGTAATGCTAATGATTCTGATCGTGGGCGATCGTCTCTCTAGATTAGTTTCCCATCAAATAATCCCCGACTTAGAGGACTTTCTAAATCAGGGATTAATTACTTGAACTATGGCTCTGGTGGGAGTTGAACCTACGACCTTGGGCTTATGAGTCCCCTGCTCTAACCACTGAGCTACAAAGCCTTAACACGTCCACTAGAGTAGCAATATTGATCTGCAAAGTCAATCTATTTGTGACAGTTAAATTCAGGGTAATGAAGCCAGTAATAAAAGCGGAAGAGCCGACTCAATGCAATCTCCCGCTTCTATGCGTTACACTTTCATCCCAACCTTAACCGCGATCGTTTGGCAAATAAGCCATCGGATTCACTGTGCCTTGGGGAGAATGAATCTCAAAGTGCACGTGGGGACCCGTACTAAAACCAGTGCTTCCCATCTCAGAGACCTGTTGACCTTGAGCCACCTGCTGACCACTACTGACCAAGATGCGGCTGTTGTGTGCGTAACGAGTCATAGACCCATCTGCATGGTCGATTTCGACGAGATAGCCAAAGCCACCGTCGTTGTAGCCTGCGTAGGACACTACACCCGGAGCCGAAGCCACAATGGGGGTTCCCACTGGGCCTGCAACATCAACTCCCTTGTGCATCCGTCCCCAGCGCCAGCCGTAGCCGGAAGTGAAGACACCCTGAGCAGGCCAGATGTAGCCCTTCATTGCACCCTTACCCTGAGGCAAGTAGCTATCGGAGGTTCCAATGCTGGGCATTTGGGGAGCTGCCATCCGAAGCGCCGTGGTCTGAACCAGGGGAGTCGTGTAAGAAGCGTTGCTGCCCATCGACGAAGCACGAGCGATCAATCGAGGAACTGTTGCTGAGACGATCGCTCGGGTCTGCTGAGGCAAAGTCGGCGCTTGAATGACCCGATCTAAGCGATTCTGGGTTGCAGATTGAATGGCAGGTTCAGGAGCTGTTTCAACTCGTTTCTGAAACTCAGGATTAACCGTGCGTTGATCGATTCTTAGCGAACCCGATCGAGTTGGCATTGAAACGGTAGGAACAACTATATTGGCAGTTGAGGTCGTCGGCACAACATAGGTCTGCGGAGCATAAGCTACTTGATTCCCTTGATACTTTTGGCGAAGGTTTCTGACTTCCACCATTAGCTTATCGATTCGAGTGCTGTTGCTAATCGATGGTTCGATCGACAAACTAGCAGGACGATCGACTTCTTGAACCGATGTCTTTGAGGCAGTTGGGACCCATGGGGACTGAGGCAACTCAGGCACAGAGACGCGATTAGCGGGGGAATTGAACGCGATCGTAGACGATGAAGACTTCGCATTCGTAAACAAAACGGGAGATGAATTCGCCTGCGGAGTCGCCTGGAAACTCTTAACCTGTGGAACCTTCAACACCTGATTTGCAAACAGCGTATTCGGATCACTAATCCGATTTAGAGCCGCAAGTTCACTGGGTGCAACGCCGCTGCTGCGAGCGATCGTCGTTAGCGTTTCGCCCACTTCGACCCGGTGCTTAGAAAAACTAACCGCTTCAGAACCAGACAGCGTTAATGCTTTTTGCTGCGAAGTCGGAATGGCTGCAATGATTGGATTCTCCTCAGACCGCAACTCCGCCAAACTCTTCTTGAGTCGAGACTGCTGCTCTTTTAGCTTCACTACCGCCGCATCTTGGCGCACCTTCGAGACAACGGGAAGTGACGGAGTTGGAGGGACCATTGCAAGAACGGGGACGACGTCCGTTGGTGCAGTGGCGATCGGAAGGCTAATCATTTGACCAACCCGTAGGACGGAGGTCATTGAAAACTTGTTGAGCTGAGCAACCTGCTGGGCCGTTATTCCATAAGCTCTGGCAATATCGGACAGACTCTCGCCTTCTTGAACTGTATGGATTTGGCTAGACGCCAAAGTCATCGGTTTTAAAGCGACTGTCGTCAAAGATGTTGCCGTAATGCTAGGAAGAAGTGGATCGAGTGCAGAAGCCGCGTTTGGCTCAGATGCCAGAGACTCAGTATCTGCCTTTTCCGCCGCGAAAGCAGCATCACCCTTTTGAGGCACCAATAAACCACAGGCACCCACTGATAGCGCGACACCAATCATCGCAGCAGAACCGTAAGCACGGCGAGGTAAATCGCGAGAAATCTGCTTACTGAGATCTCCTTCAGAAGAAACTTCTCTGCTAGGGGTAAGCGCAGACTTGCTTTTCTGGGAAACTATACTATCCAAACAACGACCTCCTAAATTTTCCAGCGTTTAACTGCTCTTTAAGTCATCCATGTTTCCCGTCACTTGACCTGTGGGCTGATCCCGAGACAAGGTTTGGAGGCATTTAACGCCGTTCGGGTCACACTCTAGCTGGGTACATCGCGTTTGTCAAATGAGGACAAATTTGAGATAACTCAACGTTCTGTAGTACGGC
>JAYVVL010000344.1:0-3335 GCA_043787035.1 Synechococcales cyanobacterium | reverse complement strand
GGACGTTGGAGATGTCATGGGTGCAACTATCGCTGCGATCGTTCCTTGCCGAAATCGAAAGGGAAAAACGTTACGATTTCTCCAACAAATTTTCAAGCAGACTTATCCTGATTTAACGGTCATCATTGTCGATGCAGATTCCAATGATGGAACCCCTGAAGCCGTTGCCCACTATTACCCAAAGGCGATTGTCTTGCATGTGGGTACAGAGGACTATTGGAGTGCCACTACGAATGCCGGAGTGAAGTTTGCGCTAGCACATCAGTTTGATCACATTCTGACGATTAACGACGACTGTACGATCGCCCCTGACCATGTGCAAATCCTTTTCGACACCGCACAGCAGCACCAAGTACACATTTTGGGAAGTCGCATTGACTACTTAGCGCAGCCCGGACGGGTGTGGGCCATGGGGACGTCGGTGATTTGGGGACCCCGACTCCTCAAGCTCAACGTCCACAGTGTTTCTGAAGACTCACTCCTCACGGATTTTAAAGAGCGTTCACCGATCGCCGTAGACACAATGCCGGGAAATGGCGTGCTTATTCATCGATCGGTGTTTGAATCTGTTGGCGTCTATGACTCTGAGATGTTACCTCACTATCATGGCGATTCGGAATGGGTGATGCGGGCGACCCGGCAAGGATTTCAGGCATTTGTCACCGGGCGTACGGTTCTTTATGACGATACGCCTCTCCCCCAAAAACAGACATCGAGCACCGATCGCTTCTGGATGCTGGATTTTTGGCAGACTTTCTTTCATCCCCGATCGGGCTGGTACCTGAAACCGCGAATTTACCTAATTCTGACCTATTGTCCTTGGCCGCTGAAGCCCTTGACCCTGCTCCAAGGCACCGTTGGCGTTGCGATCGGCTGGCTCGGACAACGGTGCTTGCGATGGGTTCGGCGACGCTTCACCGCTCAAAAAAAACTAAGCCAAAAGCTCACCCGTTTCTTGGAGGGCATTGAGCCGCGCGTAGAGACCACCGCGATCGAGCAAGTTACTGTGGTTCCCCACTTCGACGATTTCACCTTGATCGAGCACCACGATTTGGTCGGCTTCTCTCACGGTGCTGAGTCGGTGGGCAATAATAATCAGCGTACAGGTCCCGAAGAGCGATCGCATCGCAAGCTGAATCGCCCGTTCTGACTCATAATCCAAACTCGACGTCGCCTCATCAAAAACCAAAACATCCGGTTTCATGATCAGCGCGCGGGCAATTCCGAGCCGCTGGCGCTGACCCCCAGAGAGTCTGACCCCTCGCTCCCCCACCACAGTCGCAAATCCCTGCGGTAAAGATTTCATGAAGTCTTCGGCCTGGGCGACACGACAGGCTTGGAGGACTTCTTCGTCCGTTGCCGCCGGGTTGCCGTAGCGCAGATTATCCCAAAGCGTCCCGTTGAACACATCGACGTCTTGGTGAACGATCGCAAGTCTCTTTCGATACCCAGTTACATCTAAGTGTCGAATGCTGGTGCCATCGATCCGCACTTCGCCCTGGTTCGGTTCAAAATAGCGCAGCAATAGTTTTACTAGCGTGGACTTCCCGGATCCCGATCGACCCACGAGTGCAACGGTTTGATAGGGTTCAATGGTGAGATTGATATTTTTCAACACCGGGCGATCGCTTTTGTAGCCAAAGGTCAGGTTGGAAAACTCGACCTTGCCGCCAAAACTATAGGTGGGAATGGCTTCGGTGTGGGTCAGAATGGCGCTGTCGGTCCCTTTTGGAAGACGCATAAATTCGTGGAAGCGAATCATAGAGGCGTAGCGACGGGCAAACACTTCAGCAAGGTTACAAATCGGCTCGACTTCAGAATAAGCCATGCTCGAAATGGTTAATACGGTGATGAAATGTCCCAAAGAGATGCGGCCTTCTATCGTGGCCCACAGCGCTAGGACTAACACGAGGAAGGTGCAAGTTTGGACGATCGTCCGTTCGACCATGTTGAGCGTGACGTAGCCCTTATGGATGCGGTAATCGACGACTTTGAGTTCCCGGTCCATGCGGTTCAGTTGGCGCTTGAGTTCGGCGGATTCGGTGGCGAAGGCTTTGACAGTTTTGATGTTAGTAATGATTTCGGAGGTGCGGCTGTCAGTGTTTTCAATATATTTATCGAGTCTTTTTTCCCGCAGTGAGAGCTGTTTTAGACCTCGAATACTGTAGGCCAAAATCCCCACAAATGAGAGGAGCAGCATCCCTGAAACCCGCCAATCAATCAGCGAAATGATCACAAAAATCCCAATGACCCGAAAGAACTTCGGCAACAGCGATCCGGTAACTTCAGGGTAGCTCCAGGTGTGATTAGACAAGCCTTTGGCAACCCGAGAGGCAATGCGTCCGGGATTGTTTTCGTCGTAGTATTCGATCGGGAGCGTTAGAATTTGCTCTAAAGCTTTTTGGGCATGGTCTCGTCTGGCTCGGAGGGCAGTATCCCACTGAAACCATGACCCAATCCAGGGCTGAATCGGCGCGCGTCCAATGGAAATAACGCCTATTGTCCCAGCCAAGACCCACAGCGAAAACTGCTGGGTGATAGGTTGATTTAAGGTCGTTGCGACAGTTTGAACCAGCGATTGTAATATAGGGTCGATCGGTTGTTTCGAGAGAAGATTCAGCATTTGCCCAATGGCGTAGGGCACGAACAGGTCGATTACTTCAAAAAGACTCATCCCGACAATGCTAAAAATTGCAATATTACGGTAGTTGCGAAAGTAGTAAATCAAGTCGAGAAAATGAGCTTTCTTCTGGACTGTTTTGGGGTGAACGTGATCCTGCACATTCGGATCTAATGGCTTTTCAAGCGCTTGGGGAGACATAAGAATAATTTTCCTGGGGCGATCGGGGAGAAATGTAACGAGCCTTGAAATTATAATTGTAGTATATAAGTTACTTATGTTACATAATCGAACTTAGGTTTAGCAACTGATTAACGACCTAGACGCGATGGGTGAGACCTCGATCGCTTTGGTGAGGTCTTGAGGGGCGATTCCCGTTCCGGGAGGATTTGTCAACGGTAGACAAATCCTCATGCCCAACCACTGCTTCATCTTTCCCTCTTCATCTCTCTTTCATCGCCTTCTCCCGAATCTTAGATTAAGCTAGGAAATATTAAGATAATTTCTCAATTCCCTATGTCACGCAAAATTATTACCCAGCTACTGCCTCAAAATATTCGTAATTGGTCTTTTAGAGGAATGGATTGTGAAGGTTGGGATTTTTCAAGGCGCGATATTCGAGGCTGTGATTAGGAACTTCGATCGCTTGACGTGCAACTTGAAGCGCCGTGTCACCTTTGGTATTGCTAAAAGTTGTGCTGATGCCCCGAAGCGC
>JAYVVL010000343.1:0-9357 GCA_043787035.1 Synechococcales cyanobacterium | reverse complement strand
ATTTGATCACCATTGATTATGGCTACCCCGCTTCCCGCTACTACTCAAAGGTTCGCCAAGATGGCACGCTCACGGGATATTTTGAACATCGTCCCACTGATACCCCCTACGAAAAGGTGGGACTCCAGGACCTCACTGCCCATGTAGACTTCACCACCTTGGAAAACAATGGAAAAACCCTTGGGCTAACCCATTGCGGGACCACTCAGCAGGCTTTGTTTTTGATGGCGTTGGGACTAGGGGAGACGATCGCACGCCTTAGTCAGACCGAGACTCGGAGTATCCAAGAGATTAACAATCGGCTAGCTCAGCGCGAAGTCCTGCACCGTTTAATTAATCCCATGGGGCTGGGGAACTTTCTCGTGCTCATCCAGTCAAAGGAAACAGCCCTACCCGATGCTTCTCATTTAGCTTCTAACATGACTTCTCAATTAGCTTCTCAATCTCTTTTAGGTCTAACCATTCCCGATCGCAGAGTCTAAAGCTCACGAGTCCAATCATAAAAAATCGGCTTACACTCTCTATAGAGTAATGTAAGCCGATCGATAGATTCCGATTCAGATTTAAATTTCGTATCCTATAGCTAACGACCTAATACATCTAGTCGGATGGGCGCAACGCCAGAATCCATTAGACCAATCACCCGAGCCGCCCCTGCCGATAGATCCAAGATCCGATCGCCTGCGTAGGGTCCCCGATCGTTTACCCGAACGACAACCGCACGTCCCGTATCAAGATTGGTCACGCGAAGTCGGGTTCCCATGGGCAAAGAGGGATGAGCGGCTGTCAAGGCTTCTTGGTTGAACACTTCGCCATTAGCCGTGTGGTTCCCATTAAACCCAGGACCGTACCAAGACGCCCAGCCTTTCACGGTCAAAAGAATAGCACCTGCATCAGGCGAAAGCACCGCTGCCATCACTTTAGGCATTCCTTCAATTTGAGTCACTGGGCTTGCATCTCCAAGGAGACGACGAAGACGATTGGTAACTTGGAGTGCATCTTGCTCTAAGTTTCGGTTGCTTCCTGCCGATAGGGTCGTGGGGTTGATCGTTACCAATTCTGAACGATTGGCAGAAATCAAGTACTGGCCTGACTTCTGACCCTGAGCATCTTTAACTTCTTTCCAGGAGACCGCAATTTGTTTTGCGTCTACGCCATCCCGATAAAGTCGATTGATTTTCGCCGCGATCGCGCTGGCCCGTGCCGTCGGATCTTGGGGTTCGGACCCGCCAAAAGAACGAGCTACAGAATTCGAGACGTCTTGAGCATCACTCGAAACCGACTTTGTTTTTTGGCTGGTGTAAGACTCAGCTTTCACCGTTCCAATTTTTGTCTCATCTGCGACAGTGATCTGAGGCATTGTAAACGTGAGAACTGGAATGTTACGAACGTACAGCGTCGCAATCTGTTGACCAGCGCTCTCATGGGTGTGGACTTTAGCCACCGTTTCATCCTTCAGGGTTTTTGCCCGTTGGATGGGCTGTTCACCGACTTTAACCGAGTCAGACGCTGAGCCTGAAGCGAGAGAAGCAGTAAGGGGTGCTGGGGTTACGGTAGAGAACTTCGCCTCATTCGTGTCCAAACTTGCAGCAGTGGCTTGCGCAAGACTAGCTTGGGGTTGTGCAGTAATGGCCGTAATTGAGAATAATGTCGCAATTAAGCCTAAACTACCAGAAATTGAATTGTTCATACTGTCCTTAGTGTGAAGAAGCCCTTGGGACTGAGCTACACGAGGCGGAGACCTAGCATCAAGCCATACCTCAAAGTGAGGCGACCTGACCCAAACCTACGCGGTTCGATACGTCTATGGCATTCAGCCCATGATGTCTTAAGTCTCAAACTTGAGTCTCAAAACATTTCAAACTTAAAACCACTCCGTAATGCGTACTCGGTCCGTATTCATTCTCTGAGTTCGGAACTGCATCACAGTAGCATGAAGTTTTGCCATAGCCCATCCAGTGAAGGCACGGACCTTAGATAAATTCACGTTAGCTTCATAATCTAAAAAGCTCCCACAGTCTGCGAAACTCCCGCACAGTAAGGATTACAAGAAATTTTACTTGATTCATTGCAGCAAAAGACAACTTTAACTTCATGAAAATTTCACAGAAATATATGGGAATCACCATGCGATCGGTGAAGTTGTTGAGCATTTTAGGGTTGATGGGTAGGGATGTCCTGAATTTATGACGCAATATCCATGACGCAATATCCATGACGCAATAAATGCCCCCTGCCTAAAGGTAGAATATCGGTCGCAGCCCGTAACACCGCAACCCAATACTGCAATCTATGGATTACAAGACAGCCGGAGTCGATGTCGAAGCAGGACGTGATTTTGTGAGGCGCATCACGCAGACCGTCGAAAAAACCTATCGTCCTGAAGTCATGGGTCGGCTGGGTGGATTTAGTGGCTTATTTAGTTTGCCGACGGGATATCTTGAACCCGTCCTGGTGTCGGGTACTGATGGTGTCGGGACTAAGCTGAAGCTCGCACACCAGTTAGACGTTCACGACACGGTCGGCATTGATCTCGTTGCCATGTGCGTCAATGACGTGATTTGCTGCGGAGCCGAGCCGCTGTTTTTCCTGGACTATCTGGCGACCGGGCACCTTGAACCTGCCCAACTCGCCCAAGTCGTCGAAGGCATTGCTACCGGGTGTGAACGATCGGGTGCGGCCTTGCTAGGCGGCGAAACAGCGGAGATGCCGGGTTTTTACCAGTCCGGAGAATATGATCTAGCGGGATTCTGCGTTGGAATTGTTGAAAAAAGCAAAATCTTAGACGGATCGCAGGTTCAAATCGGCGATGTTGCGATTGCGCTTTCGAGTAGCGGCGTCCATAGCAACGGATTTAGTCTCGTGCGCAAAGTCATCACCGACAGTGGCGCTCAGTGGTCCGATCGGCCCGAGACGCTCAACGGTCAAAGCCTTGGAGACGCCCTGCTCGAACCCACCCGAATCTACGTCAAACCCATCCAAGCGGCCTTGAAATCGGGACTCTCTATTCACAGCATGGCGCACATCACGGGCGGTGGATTGCCTGAAAACCTTCCCCGTTGTTTAAGATTTGGGCAAAGCATTCGGGTGGATCCTGATTCCTGGACCCCACTGCCAATCTTCAACTGGGTTGCCACCGTGGGCCATGTGCCCATGAAGGATATGTTCAACACCTTTAATATGGGCGTGGGAATGGTGGTGATGGTTGCCCCAGATGACGCGACGAGTGCGATCGAATTTTTTAAATCACAGGATATTGAAAGCCATCGAATCGGTGAAGTCATTGCGGGAGCGGGAGACGTGGTAGGACTGTGGTAAAAGCAAAAAAACAGTTTGGGCAACACTGGCTACACAGCGAAAAAGCACTGAGTAAAATCGTCTTGAGCGCAGAACTCAAACCCACCGATCGCGTGTTGGAGATTGGTCCAGGGACGGGGATTTTGACCCGGCCTTTAATGCAGGAAGCCGAGTCTGTGGTGGCGGTTGAGGTCGATCGTGATCTCTGTGACCTGTTGAGCCAGAAGTTGGGGAAAATCGAAAAATTCTTGCTGGTGCAGGGTGATTTTCTGAAGATGGATCTAGATAAGGTATTGGCTCCGTTTGAAGCATTTCACAACCCTCGAAAAGTGGTCGCAAATATTCCGTACAACATCACCGGACCCATTCTCGAAAAGCTCCTTGGCACCATCGCCAATCCCAATCCCAATCCCTTCGAGTCCATTGTTCTGCTCGTCCAAAAAGAAGTCGCGCTGCGCATTTGTGCAAGGGCTAATAACTCGAACTATGGGGCGCTTTCGGTGAGGATCCAATATCTTGCCGACTGTGAATTTGTCTTCGATGTCCCCGCCAAGTCTTTCCGTCCGCCCCCCAAGGTCGATTCTGCTGTTATTCGCTTGCGGCCTCGTCCGATCGATCGTCCCGCCCAAGACCCGCAGCACTTGATGCAAATTTTGAAGCAAGGATTTTCTAGTCGGCGTAAAATGTTGCGCAATAATCTAAAAAGCACCATAGAATCAGAAGCCCTGGGTGAAATGCTGATGGCTCTGGAGATTAATCCGCTGGCGCGAGGTGAAGAACTGAGTGTTGCGGATTGGGTCAACTTGAGCGACCGACTCTTAACGAGGGTCGGTTTCAACCCTGAGCAACCAGAATCCTGATGCACGATCGAATTTAAATTGGGATTTCAGTGGGATTTCAACTTTGTGCTCAAGGAATCTTGAGTCCTGAGCCATCCCGACGTATGCTTAAATGTTAACGACTTTCTCTGAAGAGTCCTTCTGTTAATATTTTCGATCGAAAGGGTCTCTGATCATTTCATCTATTCTCCATCTATCCGTATCCTCAAGAGGCAATGTCCTGACAATGAGCCATCCCGACCAACATCCATCTCCCCAGACTCAACCTAATGAGTGGCTGACTGATAGTAACGGACAAGTTGCTCTCTCCATTCGATTTAAGGGCGATCGTCTGTTCAAAGAAGAGTCGCCGTATCAGACGGTGGAAGTCTTTGATACGCATAGCTGCGGAAAAATGCTCACCATTGATAGCATGGTGATGTGTACTGAATGGGACGAGGCGGCTTATCACGAGATGATTGCCCATGTTCCGATGCTTACCCACCCCAGCGCCAAAGATGTGTTGGTCATCGGTGCGGGGGATGGGGGGACGATTCGCGAACTGATGCGTCACCCCAGCATTGAGAAGGTCACTATGGTCGAAATTGATGAGGCCGTTGTTCGAGCGTCCAAACTCTTTTTACCTACGATTTCTTCAGCACTTAATGATCCGAAGCTAACGCTCCTGATTGATGATGGGATCAAGTTCGTTCATGATGCGCAAGATGCATCCTATGACTTGATTATCATCGATTCGTCTGATCCAGTTGGCCCATCGGAAGGACTATTTACTGCATCGTTCTATCAAGAAGTTTACCGAATTTTACGTCCGGGCGGCATCATCACCGTTCAGAGCGAATCCCCGTCCTTCAATCCCAAGGCGTTCACGGAGCTAAATCCTTGCCTGAAGAAGATCTTTGGCCAAGATAAAGTTCATTGCTACTTAGTCTTCATCCCAACTTATCCAACGGGTTTGTGGAGCTTGACGTACTGCTCAAAAGATGGTCCGCATCCTATTACGGATTTTGACCGGACGCGATCGGCTGAGTTTGCCCAAACTCATGGATTACGTTATTACAATGAAGATGTTCATCAAGCGGCGTTTTGCTTGCCGACTTACATTCGGAAGATGATCGAGTCTTAGTCTCTTTCCAAGAGCGTCTTCTATCCGCATTTTTAGCGAGAGGTTAGCCCATGAGTCAGGCATTGGAAACGTACGATCCAAACGGGATTGGTCAGCTTAATGGCAATCTCTACGGGCTTCCTTTTGACTACGATTCGGCTAACTTGATTGTGTTTGGGGTGCCGTGGGAAGTGACGGTTTCCTATCGTCCGGGGACAGCCCATGGTCCGCAGCAGGTGCTGAAGGCATCACCACAGCTTGATCTATATGATTTTGACCATGCGGCGGGATGGAAACAGGGTATTTTTATGCCTCCCATTCCTCAAGATATGTTGGATAAGAATGCGCATTACCGAGCCTTAGCCTTGCAGGTCATAGGACGCTTAGAGGCAGGCCGATCGCTGTCTGAATCGCCGGATTTGACTACGGCTTTGGCCCAGGTAAATCAAGCGTGCGAAGCGGTTAATCAGTGGCTTTATCAGCAATGTCGCACTGCCATGGATGCAGGGAAACGGGTGGCGGTGATTGGCGGGGATCACAGCGCACCCTTAGGATATTTTCAGGCATTGGCCGATCGCTATGAAAACTTTGGGATTTTGCATTTGGATGCCCATGGAGATTTGCGTAATGCCTATGAAGGGTTTGAGTATTCCCATGCGTCCATTATGTTCAATGCGTTGAAGATTCCGCAGATTTCAAAACTAGTCCAAGTGGGATTGCGTGATATTTGTCAAGACGAAGTTGATCTGATCAATAATAGTCAGGAACGAGTGATTGCCCACTATGATTCAGCCCTCCAGCAAAAGCTATTTTCGGGTCGAAACTGGGTCGAAATCTGCCAAGAAATCATTGCGCCACTGCCTGAATACGTCCATGTAAGTTTTGACGTAGACGGCCTAGATCCGAAGCTATGTCCCAACACCGGAACTCCAGTACCGGGTGGCTTGGCGCTAGAGCAAACCTATTGTTTGTTTCGAGAATTGGTGAAAAGCGATCGTAAAATTATTGGCTACGATCTCTGTGAAGTTGGCAATGCTGAATGGGACGGCAACGTGGGAGCGCGGATTGTTTATAAGCTTGCAAATTTAATGGATTTGTCTTGGAAATAGTGCGATCGAAGTTGACTGCTGTTTGGACTGCGATGTGAACTGCGAATTTGGGATTTTGATCCGATCGCACATTTGCTATCTCAATAACAATGGATATTGCAGGGGTCAATGCCATTGACCCAGTTCACAAGGAATGTGGTTGTACTAATACCGCATTTTCTGTCGATGGTTCGCGACTGACTCCACAAGTCCAATCGCCAGAAAATTCATCAGCAACGCCGATCGTCCATGGCTCAAGAACGGCAGCGGAATCCCCGTCACAGGCGACAGGCCAATGGTCATGCCAATATTGACAAACGTCTGGAAAATAATCATTGAAAACACGCCGATCGCAATCAGCGACCCAAAATCATCCTTTGCATTTTGCGCAATTACCAGCAACCGATAACAAATCAACAGAAACGTCAGCAGCACCGCAAACGATCCCACAAAACCCAGCTCTTCACCGATCGCCGAATAAATAAAATCCGTATGTTGCTCAGGGATAAAGTTCAACTGCGTCTGCGTCCCATGATTCAAGCCCTGCCCAAAGAGCTTCCCCGCCCCGATCGCAATCCGCGACTGAATCAAGTGATACCCGCCGCCTAACGCATCCTGATCGGGGTCCAAAAACATCGTGACGCGCTGTTTCTGATAATCATGAAGTCGATGCCACAGAACATCACCCAATCCGCCCGACACAAGATTCACTGCCACTGCACCTAGCGTCCCCCACTTTTGCCAAGGTAGCGATCGAAGGGCAACGACTCCCATCGCAGCCACCCACAACAGCCACAGGCCAACCCCCAACGGCGTCAGCATCGGGTTAAGCCCCTTTAGCGCAGTCGGCAATAGGTTGAGCAAAATAGCAGAAAAAATGGGCGATAGCATCAGCACAATCCAGCCCGGATTTGCGTTTCCCCAATAGAGCATCCCGATCGTAATAGCCACAATTACCAAAGACGTCCCAAGGTTCGGCTCTAGCAAAATCAAGACCATCGGCAATCCCACAATGCTCATCGTCCGCATCATCGAACCAATAGTGTTGGCCGGACGATCGTGCAGCAGCGCCGCTAAGGTGATAATTAATCCCAGTTTTGCAAATTCAGAGGGCTGAACATTGAAGCCCAAAATATTAATCCACCGCGTCGCCCCCAACTCTGTTCGCCCAAAAAACATGACGCACAGCAACCCAAAGTTGACAACAACATACACCAACCAACGCCACGGCAGCAGCAAATCGTAACGACACCGGGACAAAATCAGTACAATAACAACTCCAATGCTTCCCGTCACAATATGCTGCGTCCAGTCCGTCAACTGTTTGTTGAGTTGAACGCTCCGAATCATCACACTCCCTAACACCATTAACCCGACAGCTCCTAGAAGCAGCAATAGGTCAATGTCTTGCCAAGGTTGAACGAAAGTCTTCCATCGAATTCGAGGCAATGACGTTTTCTGGAACATAGGATGAGCAGCCACAAAGGGGGAACAGGAGGTCATTCAGACAGGAAATCAAATCGTATCGCAATTGCATCGTTAGGTGGGATTGTACTATAGGCGTGCGATCGATGCATGAATGAATCAATACATAGATCGAATCGATTTATGATTACATTCATTAATATGTTCAGCTCTTCCGTTCATCTTCCAGAATCCATGGGCAAACTCTGGTTATCACCCAGACTTAAGATTTATCTAAAACCTTATGCTAGACCAAACCCAACTGACCCGACAAGAAGCGATCGATCGTCTCCGTGATTTTGGAATTCAAGGCGAGCAGGTCTATTTAATTGACCTTATCCCATTGGTAGAGATGATCTGGGCAGATGGGTCCGCTCAACAGAGCGAAGTTGCAATCTTTGAAACCTATCTCGAACAGCACATGGCACGGATCAATACGCTCGCCGGATATTCAATCTTGACCATCGAAGCGGCTCAAACATTTATCCAGCGATTTCTGACTGAACGTCCATCTGAAAAACTCCTCCAAACGCTGCGATCGTTGATTCCGCCTATTCGCCTTGCCAATTCTGATGACACAGCAAACCAAGCCCTTCGCAAGTCTCTTCTGCAAGGCTGCCTTGATATTGCGGCTAGCTCCGTCACGGAGTATCCCTACGAATCGATTGAGCGCTTCTGTTCCCCTGAGAAGCAGTGTTGGTTTGAAATATTCGAGACGTTGAAAGCCGCCGATCGGAGCCAAACGGCTCACTCAAACTAGATTCAATCTGTGAACAATAAAAACCGATCGTGCGGCTAGAGTTCGATCGGCTTTTTTTCAGGTTGAATTTCTAGTCTCAACTAAGTTTGTCTATAATTGAGGCAGATGCGAGCGAGGAGACCTATGCCACTCATTACTCAGGCGAAAGTTCAGAAAACACTCAATCTACGGGAAATTGAAGACCTGAATTTTTTTGAGGAGCATCAAGACCAGCCGTTAGAGTTGGCGGAAAACGATCGACATTTTCTGGATGAGCTACGTAAAGATTTACGGCAGATGCAGAAGTATCCTCGGCACGAAGAAATCGTCAAGATATTTGCTTTAGCTCCCGTCTTACGTTTAGCCGGACTGGCGAGATATCCCTTTCTCCCCAAAGCTGAACATATCATTGAAATTGATCTCAGCTATGAAGATAGAGATGAAGAAGCCGTTATCATTCGCGGCAGAATTGATATTCTCATTTCTCACGAAAACCTTTGGGCGATCGTCATTGAAACGAAGCGATCGTCATCTAATGTTCTAGAAGCACTTCCGCAGACCTTGAGCTATATGATGGCAAGTAAAGAAAACAACCTCCCTATTTATGGACTCCGCACCATTAGGACTGACTTTATGTTTGTTAAACTAGTCAAAGGCGAAGTCAATCAATACGCACTTTCTGACCCGTTTTCAATCTACCGTAACTCACATAACGAACTCTACGATGTGGTGAGTATCTTGAAACATTTAGGATCGATCGTCACCCAAAATTAATCTCAGATCTCATGGAATAATCCAGGCTTATGCCCCTCTCCTAATGAAGAGGGA
>JAYVVL010000342.1:0-9360 GCA_043787035.1 Synechococcales cyanobacterium | reverse complement strand
GAACGTCCTGCAACTTCGACGCCCATTCGTTCTTAATCTCTGCCTGCAACCGTTTAAGATGTTCCGTTGCGTATTGCCCTTTGAGTTTGGACCATATATCGGCATTGATTCGGGATGGATGACCGTCAGCTAAATAGCGGCTGATGAGCGCGGGAGTGGTTGTGTTGGCATTGTCCTGGGACAGCGATCGGATTTGGGCATCTTGAATCAGTTCTGAGCACAGGCTAGAAATGCCCAACTTATCGATCGTCCGTCCGTCGTAAGGTGTGCCATCGCCATCTACGAGCCACAACTCACAAGTGCCAAATCCCATTTCTATCACGAGGGTAGAGCCTGGTTTTAGTTGAGAGCGAACGGCGTGATAACTGCCCATCCCTTCCTCGACTGTGACCACAGAAAGAACATTGCATCGGATTTCTTGCCCGTTCACCATGGCCCGGTATTGCCCTTTTAAAGCGGATTCAAGAGCCTTCAAATTCTCCACATCCCAGTGAGAAGCCACGACCACCAGATCCCGCTCGTGGTCGGTAGGACGCAATAGGGCAGTGAAGGAATCACGGGCGGTCTCGATCTTGGATAGGCCGTTCATCGGTGTGTAGCTTCCGGTACAAGCCTTGACGCCATACATTCGCGGCGGTTGTCCTGCGACCACTACGATCGGGTTCTGCTGGTCACGATTGCGTTGCTCGACGGCGTTGGGATTGAGTTTGTATCCGGCTTGAATCAAGTTTGTACCCTCGTCATCGTGCCGCTTAAGCCATGAGTTAGAGTTCTCAAAGCTGACTAGGCGGGTCGTCTTAGCGGTCTTGTAGTCGGTGAGTTGGGCGGTTTGAGCAATCATTGATTTGGTCCTAAATAGTGGGTTTTGAATGGGGCTGTATCTCAAGCCCCGGCGCGGTCTTAGATGTGATGAATCAAACGACCGATGATCGTTTTTTGGCACAACCCGATCAAGCTGTAGTGGAAAATCGCGTCGGCGAGTGCATTCTCGATCTCGTCGTGACCATCCTCAACGCCATCGATCTCGACATCCATCAGGGCCTCCTCGAATGCCTTAGCCAGGGGCGAGAGTGGCGCTACTGGTCGAATATTTGCTGGGTTGACGTATTGTTCGAGCATTTTTTTGTCCTTATAAGTGGTTTGAATGGGGGCAGTGTTTCAGCCCCGGCTGTCTATCGGTCCCAGGACTCCGCAATCTGCCAGCGCCGATCGGGCACTAGTCGTCGGACCTGCTTCAGGTAGTCTTGGAATCTTTCGGGAGTCGGGAATTCGATCGTTTTCTCGTCGTCGTTGCGGGTCAAAAGTACAAAAGTGATGGTGGGTAACGATTGAGAAGGTGTATGTCATTTCGTGGCCATGCAATCAATATAACATCCTTCTTATTCAAGTGACGTACATTGATTATCACTATTTCTTATAGAAATTCCGTCTGATAAAAGAGCTAAGACGTTTATGGTGCAACAAGTTTAATCAAATTGACATACATTTGATTAATAAGTTCTACTAATTTCAAATGTACGTCAACTTGAGTACAATGAAAGGACACCCTAGAATTGAGGAGACTTTTCAGATGTACAGTTCAATGCCACGCACCCGCGTTAACTACCGACTAGACGATCGAGTCCTAGCAGCCCTGAACGATTTGGCGGGGAGAGGTAAGACTAATCAATTTATCGAAGGGCTACTGATTGACTTCCTTCAAAAAACTGGGCGACTCCCAAACGACTTTAAACCCTTAACTGAAGGGCGCGGCGGTGCCCGTCCGGGCGCGGGTAAGCCCAAGAGTCTGCCGCCCACTGATGATCCAGCAGACACTGAAAATCACTTAATTAACGACGGTGCTGGATCAACTGTGCGATCGCCCAATGATGTGGATGCGATCGGTGGTGAAGGGGAGAGCGATCGATGAGTAGCGAAATCAGTTTCAACCCTGACGCTTTGGCCCTGCAACTGGGGGATTTAGCAATTCAGCTAACAACCATTCAAAAACTGAAGTACGACATTTATCTAGCGCGTCCTGAAGGTGATTTTCTTTCACATTTAAGAGATGAAATTGAGCGTATCCCTGAGCCTAAGCGAAGCAAAGCCCGGACAGCGCATGACAAAGTTGAAATGACCCTCGTTGTTTTGGGCGTTGCTGCTTTAGAGCAAGTCGTATCTCCAGAAGCGATCCGAATCATCAATCACGAACTCGACTACCTTATGCCCCTAGTCCATTTCCATTGGAGAAGTTTGGTGCTATTCAAGGCAGTGACTAGGTACGCAGGTGCCTACAACATTCAACTTCCAGAGTCAATGAAAGATGCTAGACAGGCTTGGGGACGATCGGTCTTAAGGTCGGTCAATGTCCAGAAATACGAGACAAAAACACCCTACAGAAACGTTCTCACCGAAGCTGCAAAAGCCATAAGACAGAAGCGAAACCCATTCGGTGATGCAGAACCAGAAGACCGCGATTTTCTTCAGTATGCCTTCCGGTTCGCGCACTGGGATAAGGATATTGGCGAAAAAGAGTCGTGGCATTTAACAAACACCGAGCGCCAGATGCGTGGCTCATTACGGAAGGATGTACGTAAAGCGATCGCAGACTGTGCCCGATCAATGACAACCCTTGGCTCTCATTATAAAAATTACCCGAATCTCGTCGCTGTTCAGTACGACTCCGAAAATCGCGCGCGTATCGTTGGACAGAAAGGTAAATATATTTCGACTGAGTAAAAAGCTGTTCTTTTTTTGGGGGGGAGTCTAGATTTCCTAGAGAACATTCAATATCCTATTTCCATCGGCGTAATACAAATGAATTAACCGTTATGGAACCCACCACAAATCTCCAGATTTTCTCGCTCCGACTGGACGATCGCACGATCGCCCTCATCCGCTCCAAACCTCGACTGACCCGATCGGCATGGTTGCGCCAGGTCATCACAGCGGCGGTCCAAAATGAAGCCGCATAACCTCCGAGTTCACCCACCTAAAAAACAGCCTCGAAAGCGGCTCAAACGCTTTCGAGGAACGGGCTTTAGGTTTGCCCTTTTCAATACAAATTTCCTTACCAATATGACACAAACAACAGCCCATAGTCAACCGGGTATCGAACCCGCAGATTTTCGCCTAGCCCAAAAATTCAGAACGTCAAATCCTTCAGAATTCGTGGTGCTCTTTCGAGTCAGCCCGATCGCCTATCAACTGGTCCTGTCAAGACTCGACTCCCAAGCTGCCCAACAAATTAACGCGATCGTCCTCGGAGGTGCGCACCATGGCTAATCCAAATCCCCCGATCGTCCTGCAAACAACCCAATCCGAATTCGAGGCGGCAATCCGTAACGAGTTCATTAATGGAAGTGCGATCGCCCCGTCGCTGTTTGAGGCAATCGCAGAGTTTGCGTCAGACCTCGAAACTGAGAACGGTGAAGTGGTCGGGGAACCGATCGCAGAGTTCCTGAATTGGGACGTGAAGACCTCCCAGAATGGCTTCTCCAGCCGTCCGAACACATTTGCGCTACTCCTCAGAAACGAAGATGGAACTCCGTTTCAGGCGAAACTAAACTATCGATCGTGGGATACCCTGAAGTCCCGACACGGCAAGCCCTACAAGGCTCCTAAACGTTCTGATGGTGAGTTTCCCCCGGCGTACCTGCCACATATCGACATAGCAACCCGGCAAGCAATCGGGGCGCGTTATGGCGTTGAATTCCCGTCTGATGGTTCTTTCTGGGATTTCGTAGAAGCTCACCCCAAACTACCGATCGTCGTTACGGAAGGAGCCAAGAAATCTCAATGTGCGTTATCCCACGGGTTTGTCTCAATCGCGCTCTATGGGTGCGATGCTGGGTCCAAAAAGATCGACGGTCAGCACGTCCTCATCCCAGATCTAGCGCGGTTCTGCCAGAGGGGACGGACCTTAATTCTTGCCTTCGACAAAGACCAGAAACCCGAAACCATCAAACGGGTTCAGGCGGCTGAGTCGCGGCTGTCGTGGCTCCTAGGCAAGGAATCCAAGGGTGTGACGGTCAAGGTTGCTAATTGGGAAGCTAGTCAGGGCAAGGGTCTAGATGACCTTGTGGTGAATCGTGGACCCGAAGCATTGGCTAAGTCGATCGCCGATGCCAAAATTCCACCACGGGAGACCTTATGGAAATGTCTTGACGCTCACAACTATCAGCTAGGCCGATGGGGCACCCCTAAGAAGATGAACGGTGTTCAGCCCGGAAGCCCTGAACATTCCCAAATTCAGGATCGATTAACTTGGGACGTGAACATTCGATCGGCTGGGTTTGACGTCGAAGGCTTGGAGTCTTTTACGGTCTTCGATGCCCTTGCAAATTTTGACTTGACCGTGACTAAGCGGATTGAAGACGCTGACGGCGGCGGGTTGGAGCTAGAGGTCTCTTGGTTGGAGCGATCGACCGTTCACATTCGTCGGGCAGTCATCAAGACTCCTGACACGCTGGACCCGAAGAAGTTCACTCCGGCTTTGTGCAAAGGGCTAAAGACTCGACTGACCGTCAAATTCAGACCAGATGATCTTGCGGATCTGCTGGCCAATCGCACGATGCAGTACAACCGCAAAGGCGGCAAGGTTTATCGTTTAGCCGATCGAGTGGGACAACAGGACGACGGATCGTGGGTCTTCGAGGATGCTCAATTCAAGCCAGACGGCACACTGACGACTGAGAAGGACTCTAGGTGGATGTTTAACCGATCGCTCGGGGAGGTGGAAAACATCCCCAGCCCTGCGATCGCACCTCAGAACCCCGAAGCAATTAAGACCTTAGTGAAGTCGCTTAAGGCTTTCTACAGTCCTGAGGCATTGCCCTACGTCCTGCTGACGCTTGGCTTTGCTGTGATGGGTCTTCATCGTCAGGAACTCATGAAGCACGTTGGCGAGGTCGCGTCACTGGCAATTTACGGAGAAAAAGGCGGCGGGAAAAGCGCGGCGCAACGTGCGGCGGCGTCCCTGTATGGGTTGCACGATTTCACTCTCTCGGATGTCTCAGTATCAATGTTTGGGGAGTATGCCAAGTCCCTAGGCTCTCTCCCGATTCAGTGGGATGACCCCATCCGTCAGGGTTCTTACGCCAAATCTGACGAGGAAAAGGTCAATACGGCTCTGTGGAAACTTTTTACAGGCTTAGGACGCGCGGTCCGTGGCAACAGTCAGGCACCGCATACCGTAGTCTGCGTTTCCACAAATCGGACTCTAGGGGCGGGGAATGCGGCGATCGCCTCTCGCCTAATTTCCTTCATCTTCCCAGTCCATCCAGTCAATCGTAATGCGGGTTCTGCCCTAAAAGCGGCCATGGAAGGGGCAAGCGGCGGACTATCCCAAATTCTAGGCATAACCTACGATGCCCAGGCGATCGAAGCGCAGGGGAATCAATTGCTAGAACATTTGTCAGAAGCGGATTCCCGGAACGCGAACGCCCTCGCGACGCTGGGATATTTCACTCAAAAGTTCTGTGGATTGGCGGGTGTAGAGTTTGACGCTCTGACATTCATCAAAACGAGTCTTTGCCCTCAGGCCAATGAACAAGGCGCGGGCAAGGATAGCCTGACAGATTTCCTTGAGAAGCTAGCAATTCTTAAGGCTGAGAACGTCGCTGGGGACTGGAATCTGACCGAGTGTGAAAAAGCGGGTTCAAAGTATCTCGCTGTTCACATGGGTTCGCTCTGGGATGAATTTGAGCGTCGCTTTAAGCCCAACTACGGTCAAAGTTTGATCGCGCAACTGGCAGAGAACGCAGGCGGCGCGAAGAATGACAAGCGCTATTTTGTTAGTACACGAGAAAATTCGCTAGCGTACCAACGGGCATCAAACGCTAGCGATATGGGGCTTGCAGGCGCTCACCCGCCCATTGCACCAAAGCGCGATCGACAGGCTAAAGCTCTTCTGATTCCCCGGTCTGTGGCAGAGAAGGCGGGTTTCTTCCCAACTGAGGAAGAACAGGGACAACCGATCGAAATTCCTCAACCTCACACCACGGCGGCTCCTGCACCCGAACCGATCGCAACTCCATCCCAACCCCTAACCGCTGGAATCCCTACAGGAAACTGGGAACCTGAACCAACGCCACAATCTACACCTAGACGGACTTGGACCCCAACCCACCGCACACCAGACGGTAGAGAGGGTGTGATTGCCCGAGAATACGGACCCGCTGGTGATGAGTTTGCAGTCTTCAAATCCACAGACGGTAAAACATTCCCAGGACTCAAAAAGCGGGACTTGATACTGATCGGAGGTGAAACCCATGTCGCAGCTTAAACCGGGCGATCGGATTCAATATGTCGGAAAAAAAGATCATCGGTACGACTCTGAGTCTATATGGGGCAAGGTGCTGACGGTCGTTACGGTGCATGACGGTTACTTGAGTGCTGACACACCTCCAATGGGATATCGCGCTGACGGATACCGCACGACTTGGATCGATTTTGCCGATGTCATTTTGGATGAGCAGGAGGATTATCAATGCGCCGCTTAGAAGACTCCGACCTAATCAAGTCCAGCGAAGTGCGATCGCTACTCGGGGGAATCTCATCCCGAACTCTCGATCGGTATCGCGCCAAGCATTGGCACTGTGGCATTCACTACGTCCAACCTGTCCAGCGGTGCATGTATGTGAAGCCGATGATTTTGGACTGGATAATAAACCGACAGGAACCATCAGCACACCAAAACGCAATGGAAGCATGGTTAGCCGCAAACCAAGTCCCCAAGTCCCGTAAACGAGCAAGTTAATCACTAAAAAGCCCTGGTATCGATCGGGGTTTTTCAGTGTTTAAAACACCCTCCAAAATCCTTAGTACCCAAAATCCAAGGTACTAAGCCCCTTTAGTACCCTCTGAGGGTACTAAGCCAAACCCTCATACAGCAACACTTTCAGAGGCTTAGTACCCAAAGTACCCTTAGTACCCGGTTTTTAGTGCCTTCTACTTTCTTGATATAGTGAGGGCGTGAGCAACCCGCAAGAGAGGCGATCGGATCTATGACAGTCGCAACTGACCGACAAATGACATTACAGGAATTCTTGACCTATGACGACGGCACGGATAAACGATATGAACTTGAAGATGGGGTTTTAGTACCGATGGGAGCTGAAGCATCCGTTAATATCTCCATTACCTTTTTTTTGGTTCAGGCTTTCTTGCAGATTCTTGGCTATCACCGATTAGGAAACAAGATTCACCTTGAAGTGCGGAGTCACCACGCTACCGTTCGCGACCCTGATCTAATCATCCATTCGGAAGATTCAGCAGAAGCGCTTGTAGGACGATCGGAAGCTTGCCTTACCCTTGACGATCCAAATCCCCTGATTGCCATTGAAGTTGTTTCACCGGGCGCTGAGTCTAAGCCAAACTACCAACGGGATTATGTTCAGAAGCCCACCGAGTACGCCGATCGGGGAATTGGTGAACTGTGGCAGATTGACCCCAAACGGGAATGGGTCAAGGTCGGCACCCTGACCGATGGAGAGTACCAGTTCATAACCTTCCGGGGTGATGATGCAATCGTCTCTCCCACCTTCCCCGAGTTGACACTCACAGCGGCTCAAATATTAGGGGCATGACGATTGGTATGATTTTGGTATACCAGTTCTAACAAGCGTGAAAACCCTTGACATATAGAGCTTTCAGACGTATCCGTATTCCTTCACACGGAAGGGGTCACAAGTTCGAATCTTGTATCGTCCATAAGGTTTCAAGCCCCCTGAATCAAAGGTTCAGGTAATTTTAGGTTAGAGCTAATGTTTCTAACCGGGGTGAAGCGACGCCTAGAATTTTTGACAACATTGAGCAAAAACTACTGCCTACATTGCAAGATAGCCTGGAAGCGGCGAAGCAGGCTGACTTTTGTGTAAGGGTATTTTAATCTTCGAGGATGGCAGCGACTTGACCCGTATGTTGAGAACTTTGTGGGTGGGGCGGATGCTTGCTGTCGGTTGATGGTGGGGATGCACAAGACTCCTCGTGAGCAACTTCAGGAAATTTTGTCTCTTTCGGAATCAATAGGTAAGATGGATGTGCAAACTTCTATTCGTCTGAAAAAGCGGGTTGCTCAGGAATTTAGAGATCAGCTTGTGTGTGGTGAGCCGATGAATGAGGATGAAGTTGGGCGGCAGTGCGGATTGAAGCGCAACATATGAATAAGCGAGGTAGCGTGTTGATTGGGGACGTAGTGGGTCTTGAGAAGACGATGGTGGGGACGGCATTAGCGAAGATTTTGTATGACGATTTGTCTTTGCGAACGTTGATTATCTGCCCTTTTGGCTAAGGTTTTATCGATCAGTACGGTGCAAAGAGTATTGCCGGATTTGCGACGGTATAGAGTCGTCTTAATTGATGAGAGCCATAACTTGCGGAATACGGAGGGCCGAAGGTATCGGGCGATTCAGGAGTACATTGCAATCAATGAAAGTAAGTGTATTTTGTTGAGTGCAACGCATTACAACAATCCGATCGCTTAAAGCCTTCGAGCTGAGTGAGTTTGAGGATGATTGGCGGGATTTGATGCGGTTGTATATGGTGCGACGAACGCGGAGTTTTATTAAAGATCACTATGCTCAGGAGGATGAAGTTGGGAAACGATATTTGCAATATCAGGATGGTTCGCGGACTTATTTCCCGACTCGGATTCCCCGGACGGCTAAGTTTGAAATTGGGAGTGCGGAAGTTGATCCCCATGCTCGGTTGTATTCCGATAGTGTAGTCCGGACGATTAATGTGTTGAATTTGCCGCGTTATGGGTTGGGGAATTATCTTCAGGCGGGACCAAAGTTGGATAAGGTGACGTTGAGTGATGCTGAGAAATTAGTGATTGCGGGCTTATCTCGGGCAGGACGGCGGTGCTGAGAGAGTGCGGGGGATGGGAGCGGCGGCAGGATGGCAAGTTGATGGCGCTGTGGGTGTTGTTGCAGATCCAGCATTCGGATCAGAAGGTGCTGGTGTTTACGCAGTCTGCGGATACAGCGCGGTATTTGGAGTCGGCGCTACGGGCGGAAGGGGTCAGCAGGTTAGCGATCGCGTCGGGGAATTCGGCTGATTCGACGGAGGTGGCTTGGCGCTTTAGTCCGGGGGTCTCGACTATAGCGAAGAACGGCTTTTGTCGCTGGCTCCGATCGGACGATCGGCCATGCACTATTCAGGAAGAGGAACAGCAGCGAGAGCAACAGATTATCTGTTTATTGGGGTTATTTCAGAAACAGTCGGTTTATTTCCTTGGATAATGTCTAAAATTAACGGGATTGATTGTCTTCCCCGGATTTTTTATGACGTTTGATTTTCAGAGTAGCCGTGAGCATTTGCAGGGTTTTGATTTTGAGGCGTTGTTTCGATCGGATCTGAATTAGTGTTAGTGTCGTG
>JAYVVL010000341.1:0-9419 GCA_043787035.1 Synechococcales cyanobacterium | reverse complement strand
GATCGGTTGTGGATGTCCTAAACCGGATGCCAGAGCGGACGCGGTATTTGCGGGGACTGCGATCGTGGGTTGGATTTCGGCAAGTAGCGGTGACGTTCGATCGCGATCCACGGTTTGCAGGCGATGTGAAATATACGTTTCGGAAATCGTTTAAGTTGGCGATTAGTGGCATTGTGTCATTTTCACAGGTGCCGCTGCGATTGGCGATGTATGTGGGGTTGTTTGCTGCATTCGTCGCATTGTTGATGGCTTTATTGATTTTGTATTGGCGTATTTTTGTCCCAAATTCGCCCCTTGCTGGGTTTACGATAATCCTAGTAGCGATCTTTTTTCTGGGGGCGGTGCAGTTGGTGAGTATTGGGATTTTGGGGGAATATATTGGTCGGATTTATGAGGAGGTGAAGGGACGACCTTTGTATACGGTGGCGGAGGTGTCTGGCTTTGAGACGTTACAGCCTGGAAGTCAAGATCTAGAAGTGAAGATTTAGACGAGAACGCCACCCGTTGATCAAGGCTTCAGATAAAATAAGAGGCATAGATAAAAGATTGAAAGTCCGTATCGTGAATCTTAGGAGAACTAGAATGATCAGCCACTACAGCATGTCCATTCAATGGTCTGAAACGGATCACGTTTACCAAGTGACGATTCCGGAGTTTGTCGGACGGGTAATGCAGCCTTGTGCTTCGGGAGAGACTTATACGGATGCAGTTCATGAGGCGCAAGCTTGCATTGAGACGTGTTTAGAAGTTTGGGATGAGAATGGTGAAGAACCGCCCTTGGTCCGAAGTTTGGTCCTTGCAGGATAGTCGTCATGGCCTATTCAGACTTTACAATCGATCGAGTGCGACATGAGTTGGGTATCACATTGGATTTCTCAGCGTCCCTGTTTGATCAGGTTTCCCCCATTGCGGCATCCGATTGGTTGGTGGATACATTGGCGTTGATGGCTCCGATGGCGATGGCAAACACGGAGAAAGCGCGATCGGAGTTTATGGTAGCTCCGATTCTTGGGGAGCTGGTAAAACGTTTGAACTATGGGATCTTTGTATTTTCAGGGAAGGACTTCAACGTCGGTAGCGATCAAGGTTTGGTCAGGTATTGCGATTTTTTAGTCAGTCGCTCGCCCGAGTCGATTTCTATTCAGGCTCCCGTCTGCACCATTGTCGAGGCCAAGAAAGAAGACATTAATGGTGGCATTGCACAGTGCATTGCTGAAATGGTGGCCGCGCAGATTTTTAATGAGCGAAAAGGGGCTGCGATCGCCGAAGCAGAATTTGAACGATCGGAAAAAGCAGCCGCGATCGCTCAGGCCCAACATCAGCAAACCCAGGCGATCGTGAAGCTCTTATCGATCGGACTTCCCTCTGAACAGATTGCGCTGGCGTTGGGCGTGGAGATGGCGATCGTGCAGGCGATGGTGAGTTTGTAAGTTGTTGTGTTTTCTAAAAAGACATTCTACCGATGCGATCGCGTAAACTAGTAACTGGTTTCATAGGGTTACAGGATTTACGAGTATGACGATCGAGTTGACGTGTTTGTTAGGGTTAGCACTGTGGACGCTAGTGTTGAACCATACGCCTGCCATTGCACGAATCACAAAAGCTGGGGTTGCGTGGGGAATCGGAAATCGGGAAGAGATGCCAACGGTTGCGCCCTGGGTTGGACGTGCCGATCGAGCGCAACGGAATCATCTGGATAATTTGCCGATGTTGGCGATCGTCATCTTAATCGCTCACATTACCAATCAGACTGATAGCGCCACTGCCACTGCATCCGTTGTGATTTTGGTGAGTCGCGTGGCTCACGGATTAGTTTATATTTTTGGGATTACAGCGTTGCGTGGACTATGTTATGTGACGTCTATTGTCGCGATGCTGACTATTGTGCGTAGCATTGTCACTTAGGTCTCTATCATAAAAACCGTTACCATAAAAACAGTTTATCAATCGTCCCAGCTATGAACTTAGAATTCACCGTCCCGCCCAATCTCACCTTTGAACAAGCGATCGAACTGACGCATGATGTCCTCAGCGCAAATCCGAGTAATGACCTTCTGAAGACCGTCGTTCAATCTCTGATTGCCACTCCAAACGGGTCGCGAGGGTTTTTCGTTGTGTTTTTGACGGAGGACTTTCCACAGGCAGACTCGCCTGGATTGCTGGAAGCGCTGCGATCGAACCCTGAGGCTATTAGTGACCTCCTCACGAAAAACCTCGCCATGCCCACCGCCATGGCCCTGACTCACCGCCGCAATGGCCACGAGGATCTGGCCGCAAGTTCAGATCTCACCCGATCGCGCACCGATCGCCTCATCCAGCAGCTCAACCTCCCCGAAATTCGCAATCACATGGCTGAATTGCACGATACGATCACCGAAAAGCGTACAAACTCTTGGAGCACTTTTCTCGATCGCTGGGGCTACGATGACGAACAGCGCACTGCGATCGGGAACGTTATCAAGACCGTCCTTGCCGCATTGCCATCATGACCCTAGATCTGATCATCATCCAAATCGTCGCCATTTCCTGTATCGCCATCCTCATCCGATCGCGCAAAAATCAAAGCTGGTCCTTGGTCGCCGCTGGGATTTTGGGACTGCTCACCCTAGGCGTTGTGACCAAAGCAACTTGGACCGCACCGATTTGTGGCGGGCTGTGGCTCGTCGGCGTGGTGTTGCCGATTCAGTGCATGGCACAAATTACACGACTGCGATCGCAGGAAAAGTATACCCAAGCCGGATGGATTGCCCAATTCGTTCGGCTCCTCCATCCCGGCGACGGCTGGTGGAGCTACCCGCAAAACCTCAAAGCCCTCGCCCTTGCCAAAGAAGGCCATTTAGAAGGCGCGATCGCCATTCTCACGCCTATGATGTCTAGCGAAACCTACGATGGCAGACTCGCGATCGCGTCAGTCTATGGAATTCAAGCCAAATGGGATGAGTACTTGGAATTTGCCACAATTCATCTTAGCCCTGCCGTGCGTCTAGAAGAAACCAGCAGTGCCGGAATGGTGTTGCGATCGCTCGGTGAAACTCGCCAACTTAACGAACTTCTCGACGCCGTTCGCGACTGCCACATCCGCGCTAATAAGACAGGCAATACATCGCTTCTAATGTTGAGCAAACTCTACGCCTTTGCCTTTACCGGACAAACAGACGACGTCCGCACATTACTCAATACCCATCTCCAATCCTACTCCGCCCTGCGAAAACGGTTCTGGATTGCCACCGCTGAATGGTATGCGGGGAATGCTGAAGTGGCTGTCCCCACCTTTCAAGAGCTCGCCATTCAGTCGCCCGATTGTGAACTTCAAAGTAGTTTGAAGTGGCGATCGAAACAGTCTCCCTTGCGATCGTTCGAGATGCTCACCCTCGATTCTCGATCTATTCTAATGCGTCTTCAAACAGTCCAAACCGAGGATATTAAGTACAATCCCCGCACGCCCACCTCCCTCAAACAAACGCCGATCACCTATTGGATTATTGCCATCAACTGTATTGTTTATGGGATGCCGTTTCTGGTGAATTTTGGTTTGTTTAGACTAAATCTTGCATTCCCATTGGCTATCCAACGGGTTCTACTATCTATTGCTGATATTTACGATTGGGGTCCGCTAGTCCCTGATCAGCTATTCTCGGGATCTTGGTGGCAACCCCTCACCGCCATGTTCATGCATGATCCGACTGGCATTGCTCATATTGCTTTAAATATGTTTGGTCTTGCGATCGTTGGAGCGTTTGTTGAATCTAGATTAGGCAGTGTTAAATTCTTAGTCTCCTACTTTACCGCAGGATTTGGATCGATGTTTATCCTTGCCGTCTTGGCCCGAGTGGCTGGGTCCGGAACCCTGAGTGCGATCGGGGCTTCAGGCGCGATTATGGGCATGGTCGGCGTCATGGCGGCTATCTATTGGCAGGGTTGGCGGAGCGGTGAACAAGCGGCCAAACAATGGCTCCGATCAATCGTGCTTATCGTCGGACTGCAAACCGTCTTTGATCTGATGAATCCTAATGTCAGCATGACCGGACATATGGCGGGCTTGGTCATAGGTGGGATCGTGGGTCTAGTCCTAATTTCACCGGACGCGAAATCTCGCACGACCAAAAATATATCCTAGGGAAAGGACCTAAATTCCACTGACAAGGCGATTAAAATTACCCCATTCTTTGGCCCGATCGACGCTCTAATCTACGAAGATCGGTTTTGTTTGTGCAGGCGCGATGTCAATCGCTAGCCGCCCGATAGCTGAATTTAGACTTGCTGCATAGAAATGACCCTTTAATTTTGCAACACAGGGCGATCCCTTAGCCCTTATACTGGACTTTTCCCATTTTGGACTCCCTAGGACTTTCGCATATGCTTCCGACTGAAGTGCTGCTGGACTCTACCTCTGCGATCGATCGCCCAGACAAACCCGAAGAAGCCTGTGGCGTGTTTGGTGTCTTTTCACCGGGCGAAGATGTTGCGAAGTTGGCTTATTTCGGACTGTTTGCACTTCAGCATCGCGGGCAAGAGTCCGCCGGAATCGCTACGTTTGAGGCGGACGGGACCGTCCATCTTCATAAGGAAATGGGGCTGGTGGCCCAGGTTTTCAACGAGACCGTTCTGAATAAGTTGCCCGGAGCGATGGCCGTCGGTCATACGCGCTACTCCACCACCGGAACCAGCCGAGTCGTCAATGCCCAGCCCGTCGTGGTTCAGACCCAAAGAGGACCCCTCGCTCTAGCCCACAATGGGAACCTAGTCAACACCGCTCAGCTCCATGAAGAGCTGACCAACCGCCATCACATCCTGCACAGCACAACAGATTCCGAAATGGTAGCCGTGGCCATTGCTGAAGCGGTGGATGAGGGGCAAGATTGGCAATCGGCGATCGTGACAGCCTGCAATCGTGCGATCGGCGCGTTTAGTTTTGTCATCGGAACCCCAGGAGCGCTGTTTGGGACGCGGGATTCGAGCGGAGTGCGTCCGTTGGTGATTGGGATTTTGCCTCGTGAATCAACTCTCGAACCGATGCGCTATGTGTTGGCATCAGAGACCTGCGCTCTAGATATCATTGGGGCGACGTATGTGCGCGAAGTCGAGCCGGGAGAACTGGTTCGGATTACCGCCGAAGGAATTACATCCATGCGCTGGACCGACAGGCTCGATCGGAAGCTATGCATTTTTGAGATGATTTACTTCGCCCGTCCCGATAGTGTGATGAACGACGAAAGTCTCTACAGTTATCGGATGCGCATCGGTCGTCAACTCGCTAAAGAATCTTTTGTGGATGCAGATATTGTCATTGCGGTCCCAGATTCGGGCGTTCCAGCGGCGATCGGATTTTCTCAGGCGTCCGGGATTCCCTATGCGGAAGGATTGATCAAAAATCGCTACGTTGGACGGACCTTTATTCAGCCGACCCAATCCATGCGGGAAGCGGGAATTCGGATGAAGCTGAACCCTCTGAAGGACGTTTTATTTGGCAAGCGTGTGATTATTGTGGATGACTCCATTGTGCGCGGGACCACCAGCCGCAAGATTGTCCAAGCGCTGCGAGACGTGGGCGTGACAGAAGTGCATATGCGGATTTCATCGCCGCCTGTGACCCATCCTTGCTTCTATGGGATTGATACTGATGGTCAAGACCAGCTCATTGCCGCAACGAAATCCGTCGAAGAAATCGCGAAACAAATCGGGGTGGATTCGCTTGGTTATTTGTCGCTAGAAGGAATGCTGGAAACAACGCGGCAAGAAGTGGGTCATTTCTGTTCGGCCTGTTTTAGCGGCCAATACCCGATCGCCATTCCTGAATCACTCCGGCGATCGAAGTTGATTTTGGAACCTGCAACGGTTTAGGAATCCCTACTTTGGGAGCTTGTACTGAGCCACAATGCGTTTAGCAAACTCGGGAACGTGCGCGTCGAGTTTGCTGGCGTAGTTCCGTTTGACAAACAGGTAATTGCGGGTGAAGTGAGAGTCGATGGAAAATCTTGCGTATTCCAAGCCCTTCGGACCTACCCGTTTAATCACTACGCCCATGGCTTTCGCAACCCACATTGGCAGCGTCATCGCCGCATCGTAGGCGCTAATCCCTTGCTGGACCGCCGCTTTGCGATCGCCTTTACTTGTGACAGGTTTCGTTGTGATAGCCTGATCTACCATTTCTAGCATTTCTGCTCCCGTTTCGTTTCTGACGAGTATCCATTGCCACCCAAATTCTGCGCCCATGTAGCCCACGACGAGATCGGCGAGTGCGTTGGTGTAATCAAAACAGCTCAAACACGACGGCGCAAATACGTCCTTCAGTTCCTTGGTGTTCAACCCAAAGAACGGCACCAATTCCGTCGATCCATCTTCGTATTTAAAATGCACGTTGAAGTCCTGCATGAACTCGTAATAGACCACCGTACTGGGCGATCGGCTGGTGGTGTCGAGAAATTTTTGCAAGCCTTCGCGGCTGACATTATCAGTGCAGGGCGTGCCGAGGACGTAGAGTTTTTCGAGGCCGATTTTGTCTTGAACGGCGCGAAGGGCTTGGATTTGGCAACCGACGCCGATAACGAGAAGCTTTTTTAATCCAGATTTTTCAACGAGATCAAGAATATTTAAATTCGGGGACAGAGTTGGCTTGTTGACTTTGGCGGCGAGGATGGCTTCGCGGGTGGTGGCAATCACGGGAACGGGTGTAAAACGATCGTCCGGGGAGTTTTGGACACACACGACGCCTTCGACTTTGCCGCTCTCTAACATTTCAATGGCGATCGTGCTGACAATTCCCGTCCATTGTGCGCCTTCTAAAGGATCATTTTTGCGCGCTTGCATCATGTCTTGATGAACACCGAAGTAGAGTTCATCGGGATTTTCAAGCTGGCGCGATCGACCGTGGACTAGGGTTTCAAGTGTGTCAAACTGTTGGTTTAAGAACGCGCAAGCCTCTTTGACGTAGTGGATATAAGAGGTGTCGCACAGCCCACATTCGCTGCATAGTTCTTTGGCGGGGCGACGGCTACCGGGGGCAAGGGGTTTGGATTTGGCGTGAGGCGATGTGGATGCGGCGGTCATAGGTGTGGCGTGGGGCTTGTGCGGATGTGTTGGGATTTTACCGTGGTTTGGGGACGGGGAGCTATGGGGATATCGGTTAGCGAACTGGGCGATCGACTTGAGTTTGCAGTCTTCCTACGCGTCGCGTTGGGCGAGTCCTGAAGCGATCGAACCCTCAACCGCTCGCTCACTTGAAATCTCCGCCTCAATTTGAAGGCGTTCCGCTTGAATCCGTTTGGCGAGAGTAATCCAGCCGGGGATATGCTCTGGAAACCAACCGATCGTACGCGGAGTAAAAGGACCATCGGTTTCAACATGGGACAAATCTCTCGGCACCCGATCGCACACCAAATGCTCAAATTCATAGCCGAAGTGCGTCACGGGTCGTTGTCGTCTGTCCCACTGCCGCAGGATTTGCTCCACCGAAATCGCTTTGTAGCGCCCCAAATACAGCGCCTCGATTACCGCGATCCGAATCCACACATAGGAAAAATGACTCTGCCACTCGGCAAGAACAATCTGAAGCGGACGATTGCCCAAATCAAAACTATAGTGCTGAAGCAACGATTCAGCATCGCGACGCGCGTCAGTCGGGAGCTTAGATTTGGAATTAGCCCAGTGAGGAAGTGCAGAGTCAATCATTTTAAAACCCGATCGAAGAAATCTGGCGAATAGAGCCTCAGGATGTTGCCCATACTGGTCGAGTGTAAACGAATTTTGAGAGATTCAGGGGCAATCGCTTAAAGTTGTTCTTGTCCAATCCGCACTTAAGGCGTTATCACCCCATTGTTCACGGGCGTAATTCCCGTGGAATCGAAGGGCTGCGATCCGCCGCCCCAGTTGAAATCACTGACGGTCAGGTTGAGGGATCCCAAGGAGAGCACAGGATTGTAGCGGACGCGAAAATTGTAGGTGCGACGGCTGTATTCGAGATAATAATCAGTGCTGATGGCCTTCGCGTCTACAACATTCCAAGTGGTCTGGAACCCCGCGCGCCACGGCCCATAAATTTGCTGAGTAATTCCTGCGGCCAGGGTTTTAGTATCCGCCGCCCGATCGAACAAAAACGGGGATGATCCGCCTTGGAGCGCCTGGGAATAGGTAATATTCAGCGCCGTGTAGTCAAAGGTCGGCTTAGAAAAATGGCCAAACTGAGCATTGAATCCAGTGGTAAGGATGAGGTTGCTTTGGGCATCGCCGTTGCTATAAGCCGTAGTGGTCCCCGTTGTCCCAACCACTACGTCGAAGTAAGGCACTACGGGAGCAGGCGTATAACGCAGTCCCTCCGTCTGATTCGAGGGAAGCGGCTGACCTTGCCACACCCGAAACCCTCGACTGAGTGCCGCACTCGCCTGGTAGCGCTGGAGACTGACGCGATTGTTAGTGCGAATGGGATTGAGCAGGGCGACGCGATCGGTGTCGGCGTTGATGTACTGCGACCCGACTTGGTAGCTGAGGTTAATTCCAGTATCCCAAAGCGGAATAATCGGCGAATAGAAGATTCCGCCCACAATACTCTGGACATCCTGAAAGCCCAAAGACCCATTAAAAAACCGGGTCCGATACGCCCCTTGAAGCGCTAAGGTATGAGTTCCGATCGGATAGGCCAGTTGCACACTCCCCCGAAAACGTTTCTCAAAATCTTTGAGACTGAGGCTTGTAAGTTCGGTCGTTCCGTACAGTCGAGCACGCCCGAGGGATGCCGAAAGCGTGGTTTTGGCCCCAAACCAGTTGGCAATATTAGAATCGCTGAAGGCCCGTTGGACATAGACTTCAGGGGTGACGGAGAAGTACAGGCTCGGCGTGGCCACAAGGACAAAACTGCGTTCAAAATACAGCCCGCCTCGATCGCCGCCGTCATAGCCTGGATTGACGAGCCAAGGATCATCCTTTTTACCGCCTAAAACAATCCGATTTCGGGGAATGGGAAGCTTAAAGCGTTGATCAAAGACAATTTGAGGCTTATCCAGGAGGACTTCATCCTCGGTGGCGGAGATTTTTCTAGAGGTGGCCGTGCGGGCGCGTATTTCTAGCTCTGGCGGCGAAAATGGGTCATTGGTCAATCGAATATCTTTCGCAACCCAGCCATCCGGGAAAAAGTCAGCTTCTGCTGCTTCAAACCGAATGCGACGATAGCCTAGTCCCTGCGTAGTGCTCTGCCCAAAGCCGTTCCCAATAGAGATTTCTGCGCCTACTCGGCTATCGATGCCGGATGGAGTTTGGGTTTTAGTTTGATTGCTGGGTTGATTATTATAGACAGCCTGACCGACAGGACGTCCCGTTTGGGCAGCGGCGGAAACATCAGACGGCAAAACCGGAGCCGCTGAACTTAGGTCCTTCTGCAAACTTTGAGTCGCGATTTCTCCCCGTGCGCCCTGAATCCGTCCCTGACC
>JAYVVL010000340.1:0-23550 GCA_043787035.1 Synechococcales cyanobacterium | reverse complement strand
TCATTCCAGATGCGGGGACGTCTAAAAATGGAGTAAATAATGCATTGAAGTTTGTGAAAGAAAATGAGGGTAAAGATTGGATCATTGCCGGAGATAGTTTGGCGGGAATGCCGGAGTATTTATCTAATGAGAATGGTCTTTTTGCTAGCAAAATGATTTTGCCGCCGCGTGGGATGTCAGTGACGATCGAAATTCTCCACTCATCAAGTTTTGGCAAGACAGCTCAATGAACCAAGACAATTCTATAGACTGGCGGACCTTGACGAGCTACAACGCTACCTGGATTTTGGCAACGGCGCTGAATGATTCTGCTGTTCGTAGTCGAGTGCGTTTTCAAGAGAAGCTATCCGAACCGACGTTCAAAGCGGATTCGCTTGGCGTTGAATTGCGATTCCGAGAACGCAGCGGTGAAATTGCGAACCCCAACATTACCTTGACAACCATTGCGAAATGCGGCGATCGGTATACTACTGTCAATTTCCGCAAACCCATCTGTCCCAACCCCAACCCAATCCCCAATACGCCATAATGGGCATAAAAGTCTTATTTATAATTCATAATTCTTATGTATCAGCTTGGATTGCGCGGTCGATTGTTTCTATCTCATATCGTGGTCATGATTGTGGGCATCACCACGCTTTTGGCCGTGGGAAAATTCTACTCACCCCGTCTCTTCATTGAGCATCTACAGACCTTGGAATATCGAGGTGAGGTGTTATTTGCCCTGCGTCGATCGCTCGTCAGTGGCTTTGAGTCGGCTTGGAATCGAGGCGCTTTTTGGTCCATGCTGTTTGGCGGTGGGGCGGCGGTGGGATTGAGTTATCTGGTCTCGAAGCGGATTATGCAACCGTTGCTCCAGATGCAGCGCATCACGACTAAGTTTGCATCGGGGGAACTGACGGCACGAATGCCGGAGAGTGAAATTCCTGAACTCGATCGGTTTTCTCAAAGTTTTAATCGCATGGCGATCGCACTCGAAGGCGTTGAGCAACGTCGCCGAGATCTCGTGGGTGACTTGACTCATGAGTTGCGAACTCCGCTTACCATTGTCGAAGGGTATCTTGAAGGTCTCACAGACGGAACCATCGAGGCCACGCCGGAAATTTACCAGCGTTTGAGCCGCGAAACAGGACGACTCAAACGCCTAGTGAACGATCTTCAAGAATTGTCTAAAGCTGAAGCCGGGTATTTGCCGATCAATACGAAAAAGTTTGATATTCGATCGCTGCTTTCTCAGTTGGTCTTTCGATTTGGCGACCAGCTTATCGATAGCGAAGTCCGACTCAAACTGGAGGCATCGTTTGATCTTCCTCGTGCAAATGCCGACCCTGAACGCATTGAACAAATCCTCGTCAATCTCATTGGAAATGCCCTTCGCCACACTGAAATGGGTGTAGTTGAAATTCAAGCCTGCCAACAAAAAGGGATGATTTTGGTCTCAGTGGTGGATACCGGAGTGGGCATTGCACCGGAAGATTTACCGCATGTTTTTGAGCGGTTTTGGCGATCGGATCGCTCTCGAAATCGTCGATCGGGGGGCACGGGCATTGGGCTAGCTATTTCTAAGAAGCTTGTCGAACTTCAAAATGGTACAATTTCAGTTGAGAGTGAAGTGGGTAAAGGGAGTACGTTTAGTTTCACGGTGCCGATCGCCCAGAAAACGATTATTCCCAACAGAGAATCCTTAGATTAAGGTTCCAAATCTGGAGACTTGGAGTCTATGAAACACAGTTATCAACCTAGATTTAACGTATGGCATACAGCGATTCTACAACGATCGCAAAGGTTAAAGCGCTAGGACTAGAAGTCTTGGAAGTGAAGTTTTTACCCAAAATTGCATCGATTGAACCAAGCGCGTATGTTCAAGAAGCCCTGCGGCTAGGATTACCTGTAATTTTGGCACGGGGATCGGAAAAAGCGCGATCGGAATTATTGATCGCGCCAATTTTATTAGAGGTAAGTCGCCATTTGAGTCACAAAGTCAGCTTATTTTCTGGGGAAGATTTCACGATAGATGCATCGCGTGGTCTTAATGGGAGTTGTGATTTTCTGATTAGTCGATCGCCGCAACAATTAGAAATTGAAGACCCCGTCATTGTAATTGTTGAAGCGAAAAAAGTGGACCTGAATAGTGGACTCGGGCAATGTCTGGCCAAGATGTTTGCGGCTCAGATATTCAATCAATCTGAAGAAGCGATCGTCTATGGTTGTGTAACAACAGGAACCGGATGGAAGTTCTTGAAATTACAGGGAGGCGTTGCGAGTATTGATGTGACAGAGTATGCGATTCCCCCGGTAAATCAGGTTCTAGGGATTTTGGTATGGATGGTTCAGCAATTTGAATGATAAGGCTTTCCAAGTTCGATTCTAGGACAGGCGATCAGAGACGCCGATCGCGATTACAATACTCAAAGTACAAAATAGTTTTAAAGCCCGATCGATCGTTATGGAAGTATTGAATAGAACTAGTTTTGATGTCGTTATTATTGGTGCAGGACCCGCAGGTGGACACTGTGCGCGGCAACTTTCAAAAGCAGGAGTAAGTACGCTGCTTATCGAGCGCTACAAAGATTTTAGTGTGAATAGTTTTTCTAGTGCTGGAACGCCTAATGAAACGCTAGAAAAATATAATTTACCCGTGTCTATTGTCGGTAGTTTCTGGACTCAGCTCAAAATTGTCACGTCGAATCAATCGGGAATTTGGACCTCCGAAACGGTACAGGGAAGTGTCTTAGATTTTGAAAAACTACGATCGTTTCTCGCGACCGAAGCCCAAGATGCAGGTGCTCAATTGTGGACAAGTTGTTTGTATGTGTCACACAAAACTGTAGACGGCGAAACTGTCGTGAATTTGCGCCGCGATCGCACAGATATTCAAGTTACGGCAAAAGTGTTGGTGGATGCGACGGGACCGAATCGATCGGTGATGTACGACAGGCCCCAGGATCAGCCAGAGTTGATTACGGGAACAGGGGTGGAGTTTCTCATTGAAGTCGATGATAAAACCTACAAAACTCATGTTAATGCGCTCACCTTTTTTCTAGGCTACAAGTGGATGCCCAAGGGATACTCCTGGATTTTTCCGATGAGTCAGAATCGATTGAAAGTCGGTGCAGGAATCGTTAATCTAGATCATAAATTGGTTAAGGAAATGCAGCCCTTAAAGCATTATATCCAACTGATTATTGATGATTATATCAAACCCAAGAACTATCAAGTCCTAGAACGCCATGGTGGCACAGTGCGATATAGCCTAGGACTCAAGGATACGTATGTGAAAAACAATGTGATTGCGATCGGAGATGCCGTCTCTACCATCAACTTTCTAGGGGGCGAAGGGATTCGTCATGCCATGCAAAGTGCCGATATCAGTGTGACTTACATTCAAGATTACTTGAGTGGTCAAAACCCGAACTTTGCAGGCTACCAAGCCGAGATGCATCGAGTTTTTCTTCGAGATTGGACGATTTCTGAACGGCTCGGTCTGAAGAAGTATTTGACCGATTCAGACAAGCTTGTGGACAAGGTGGTGAATTATCTGAGACCCTTAAAGCTAGAAGATGTGGTTGATATTCTGTTCTACTACAAATTTGAAAAAGCCTCAAAGGGATTGAGAGCCTATCTGTGGCGTAAGATAAGGAAGGGACTTGGGAACATTGTGCGCATTTTTAGAGGGGCATCATGAGTAGTACGTCAGTTGGGATTGGAATCGTAGGGACGGGGTATGCGGCCAAGGTTCGTGCGGAAGTTGTCAATGCAGAACCCCGCGCCACGCTCATTGGCGTTGCAGGCCATACTCCTGAAACGGTCGCTGCTTTTGCCCAAACTCACAACACCCAAGCTTTTCCTAATTGGCAAGCCTTGATTCATTCTGATAATGTTAATGTCGTAATTGTCTCCAATCTCAACTCTGAACATCCTGCGATCGCCCGTGCAGCCTTGTTTGCCAAAAAGCATGTGATCGTTGAGTATCCATTGGCGATTGAAGTCTCTGAAGCGGAGTCGTTAATTGCTTTAGCCAAAAACCAAAACTGCCTCCTTCACGTCGAACACATTGAGCTAATGGGCGGCGTTCATCAGTCGTTGATTGCAAATTTGCCGAAAGTTGGGACGCCTTTCTATGCGCGTTACGCAACTATTGTCCCTCAACGTCCTGCGCCCAAAAAATGGACCTTTAATCATGAACAGTTTGGCTTCCCGCTGATGGGAGCACTGTCACGGCTCCATCGATTTACGCATATTTTTGGTGAAGTCAAGTCGGTTAGTTGCCGCGTGAATTATCAAGAGTCTGATGACCCTGCCTATTACAGTACTTGCCAATGTTCAGGGCAGTTCTTATTTAAAAATGGGCTGTTACTAGACATTATCTATGGAAAGGGTGAAGCGTTATGGCAACCCGAACGCAAACTCGAAGTCCATGGCGATCGCGGGGCGTTAATCTTCGATGGCGATCGGGGATCACACATTACCCCCAACGGGCCAATCGAACTAGATGTCCCTGGCAGACGAGGATTGTTTTCTAGAGATACGGCAGCGGTACTGGATCACCTCTTAGAACAGAAACCCTTGTATGTCACCTTGGCCGAGAGTTTGCATACCTTAAAAGTCGCTGAAGCTGCACGAAGAAGTGCAGAAATCGGGCAGTCGATCGAGTTGTAGTGGAAAATTTAGATTAAACTTCTGCTATTTCCTCTACTTTTCAGTCCAACTTTTCTTCTCTAGCATTTTCTCTATGTTCAACACTAACTTCTTCATTTTTCCACCCTGGAACATGCCATTGATCCAACACATCTTTAATCAAAATCTCATGCAGCCAGACCTGCCCAACTACTGTTAATGGCAAGGCTAAGAGCAATCCTAAAAAGCCAAAAAATGTTGCAAAAAATACCTGCGACATCAACGTTACCGCAGGCATCAGCGATACCTTTTGAGCCATCACGTAGGGCGTCAATAAATTAGTTTCCAACTGCTGCACTAAGAAGTACAACACAAATACTGCAACCGACTTCCACGGCGCATCCAACAGCGCGATCGTCATGGGAGGAACTACACTCAACGCCGGACCGATATTTGGAATGAACGTGAGCAACCCTGCCAAAATTCCATTAGCCAGCGGCAGCTCAACCCCCAAAATCCACAGCCCAATTCCACTAAATCCTCCAATCACCAACATATTAAATACGATCCCAACCAGCCACCCCCGCAACGAATCTCCACATCGCTCGAGAATCGTAACAATCCGGTGACGGTAAAATGATGGGAATAACCGCACAAACGATTTTCGATACTGATCCGGCTGTACCAAAAACATAATCGATAAAATAATAACTAATAGCAGATTTAGAACCCCACCCAGCGTCCCTGAAGCCAAGGCAACCGACCCGCCCAGCAGTTGATTCAACAGCGGCTGCAACTGCTTCACTACTGCATCTAGCTCCGGAATCGACTGCGCAATCACCGCAGGCAATGACGCCTTAAAGATGTCAAAACTATTGCTAAAGCGATCGAATCCTTGGGGCAATAGCGTCATCAACTGCTGAAACTGATCTGCAAATGCAGGCACAATCAACCCAAGTAAAATCGCGAGTAGTCCCACCACAATTGCGATCGAACTCAAGAGCGATCCACCGCGCTTGAACCCAACTTTCTGGAGCTGTTGGGCGATCGTATCAAAGGCAGACGCCAACACAATTGCCGCGAAAATAAGCATTAGTACACTACGGATTTGCCATAAGACAACCAGTGCAATCAGTAGTGCAATCAACCCAACCCATTGACCCATGTTCATAGCAGACCTACCCATTAGTAGGGCAATCGACCCGATCGCTCCGTCAGCCAACGAAATCGATCGCGAATCCAATCCGAGCCAATAGTCTCATAACGGTAGCGCCAATTCCAGTTCCCTTCGGCAATACCAGGGAAGTTCATCCTGGCATCGGAACCCAGTCCAAATAGATCTTGAAACGGAACAATGGATAGATTTGCAACGGAGTTTAACGCTGTGCGAATAATGTCCCAATGAATGCCGTTAGAACTAATACTACCAATGTGAGTAATGACACTATCGCGTTCCCAATCCTCTAACTTTTCAAACCAGCCAACGGTCGTATCGTTGTCATGGGTTCCGGTGTAAACCAAACAGTTGCGGGGATAGTTGAACGGCAAAAATACATTGCCCGAATCTGATCCAAAGGCAAAATGCAGCACCTTCATTCCAGGAAAATCATACCGATCGCGTAATGCCTCAACTTCAGGTGTGATCACGCCCAAATCTTCCGCCAAAATCGGGAGAGACCCGAGGGACGATCGCAGGACTTTAAAGAACGCTTCTCCCGGTGCTTTGACCCACGTCCCATTGACGGCAGTCTCTTCACCATAAGGAACCGACCAGTAAGCTTCAAAGCCTCGGAAATGATCAATCCGAATCCAATCCACCAAATCCAACATCGATTCAAAGCGTTGAATCCACCAGGAAAACTTAGTTTCTTGAAGGTAGTCCCAGTTGTAAACCGGATTGCCCCATAGTTGTCCGGTTTCACTAAAGTAATCCGGAGGAACACCCGCCATTTGGGCAACGAGTCCAGTGGCTCTATCCAGTTGAAAATTCTCGGGGTTAGCCCACACATCGGCGCTGTCATGAGCCACGTAAATTGGGATGTCACCAATGACTTGTACTCGTCGATCGTTTGCGTAAGCCTTCAGATCAGACCACTGTTGAAAGAATACAAACTGTAGATATTTTTGAAACAGAATTTCGGGTTGGAGCGTCGTTGTCCAAGTAGCGATCGCTTCCCCTGTCCGCCAAGCAATGTCTGCATCCCATTCGTACCAAGACTGATCTGAGTTCGCTCCTTTTAGGGCCATGAACAATGCATAGTCATCCAACCAGTTTTTTTTCGCCTTACAAAAGGCTTCAAAGGCGATCCAGGAATGGACGATCGGCCTTTGAGGTTCGAGTTCTACTAGAAAATCATTGGCTGTTCCATCGGCATTTTTGGGTGAGGTTTTGAACATCATGAGTTTTTCTTGATACTGCTGTTCAATGCGATCGATATCCGATGCACTGCGCAATGCAACTTTTTGAAACTGTTCCCAAGCGTTGCGATAGAGCGGATATTTTGTCGCGATCACGCGATCAAATTCTACATGATCAGTATTAAACTCTGGATAATGCTGCAATGCATCACCATGCAATAAATCTTGCTGATGTAAAACTTCCAAACTAATCATTAACGGATTTCCGGCAAGCGCCGAATAGCACATGTATGGCGAGTTTCCATAGCCCGTAGGCCCCATAGGCAATACCTGCCAAAACTGCTGTCCCGCTAACTGGAGAAAATCGATAAACTGTCGTGCCGAGCTACCCAGTTCTCCCACTCCGAAGCGACTGGGAAAGGACGTGGGATGCAATAAGACACCGCTCGCACGAAAAGGCAACATAGAAATCTCACACAAATATCATGTGCCACTATAACACGGTCGCTACAGTCGCTCTTTAAGGCATTTGGTCAATTCGTTTACTATTCCGCAATCCGCCGAAACGTCAAACTAATCCGCCCGTCCAAAACCGTCGATCGCTTAATGGCATGACTCCAAAATTCTTGCGTCCGCTGGCTCATGACCAGCAATGATCCGTGAGGCAGTAAATACGTCATCCGGTGTTCATAATCCGCCTTCGATCGAAACGAAAGTTTCCGCTCCACACCCAATGAAATAATAATAATGTCCGTTCCAGACTCAAGATTATCGATTTCGTCTGAGTGAAATCCCATTTTGTCGCGGCCATCAAGGTAGAAGTTAATCAAACAGCTATTTGGGGTAAATCCCAATGTCTCCTGAAACCTATTGCACAGCGGCACAAGCAACTCATGCATCGGCTTATTCTCATAGCTCACTCCCGAATAATCATAAGACAGCCCAAAACAAGCTGTTTTCCGCGCCCGCATCCGCAAATCCCAATCTAGACGATCGCGCAGTTGGGTATAGAGCTTCGTAGCCGCAATGGGGGTTAAAAAACCTCGTCGAATCGTAACGTCTGGCTCATTCATCGATCGATCGTACCTGGAATCCACACCATCAGAGCTTGCCTTTTTCCAAACATTTGAAAAGAGCGATCGCTCATTACAGCAATCGCTCTTTCTTAAACAATTTAGAATTCAGTCTTAGGGTGCTAGTGCATTCCCCCGAATAAGACTGCCCAAAGTCTTCGCAGTGATTTTCAACTGCGTCAAGGGATTGGCTGGAACCACTCGCTTGTAAAGATAACTATCAAATGTGAGCTTCTGGACATCAATGTCCGAGCACATTTCGACAAATGCCTCACGAGTTGCATCAGTTCTGTAAAACACGCGTTGCAAAATGTCCAAGACTAAATAGGTGATCCCGTATTCTTTATCCCAACGTTTTAGATAAACCTTGAGATCCGCCTCTGTAGGAATACGAGCGCCGTTCTCAGAAAACTCAACGATCGCTTCTGCGCACATTCGAGCTGACTTCGCCGCAAAATAAATGCCTTCACCGGACGATTTTGTCACCGTTCCAGCCGCATCGCCCACGAGCGCCACTCGACCGACCACCCGGCGAGGTCTCGGATGTTCTGGGATAGGATGCGCTTCAACGCGAATAATTTTTCCTCCCCGCAGCTTTTCAGCCGCCCGTGCCCGAATCCCAGCTTGGAGCTGCTTGATTTTGGCTTGGTTGGGCTTCATGGTTCCAGTTCCGACCGCTACGTGATCATATTTCGGGAAAACCCATGCGTAGAAATCCGGAGACACGTCATCGCCGACATACATCTCAGCGAGATCGTCGTAGTAAGCCAGCTTATCGGGGGGCAACATGATTCGCTCTTGGAACGCAATAGCATAGTTGTAATCCCCAGCATCGATCGCTTTGGCAACGCGGGAATTGGCCCCGTCTGCACCAATAACGAGATCGACTTCTAACATCTTATCTTCGCCTTCGATTCCTGTAGAACGATCGGCGTAGTGAAGCTTGTAGGACCCTTTATCTGTCGTGGGGATCTCCAGGTTGTACATCGTGCCATTGATCATATGCACGCCAAGCGACTCAGCTCGATCGCGCAAAAACTTATCAAAAACTTCTCGGCGGACCATGCCGATGTATTCGTCTTTGTCGAGCGTATGACCAATGTTCACCTCTACATTTGAGGGCGAAATCATCTTCATCCGACGAACTTTTCGATCGATAATGCTATCGGGCAAATCGAACTCTTTCACCATACACAACGGAATTGCACCACCGCAGGGCTTCACATTGTCCATCTTGCGTTCGATCAAATAGGTTTCGATCCCCGCCTTCACCAAGACCTCTGCCGCACAAGCTCCGGCAGGACCACCACCAACAATCGCTACCCTAAGTGCCAAAGCCCCATCTCCAAACATTTGAACAGTTATGAGGCGTATCGTAACGGAGTTTCTAGACCCAAACTTCCAAACTCCCAAACTTGCAACAGAGCTTAACATCGTCCTTTTTATCCCTCCATAAGCATTTTTCGTACATTCACAGAGGCTACAGAGTAGAACGCTTGTACATTTACGGGTGGTGCGGCATGTCAAAATGTGGTTTTCTGCGTATTCTTCCGGATTTTATAAAGAAGGTATAAAGATTAAATCAATTGATGGGCTTAATTTTCCATATTTTCTTTATAAGTTGGCTGAATCCATAAAATCTGCCGATCGACGCTGTTGGCTTTTCGGTCATAATCCCTCAGGAATTACCCTGCACCCGTTTATTCTTATCCCTGCTTAAATTATGCTTCATGCTGCAAATACTCGGATTTCTAAGCCAATTAAAGACCTTTATCAGGTGGGCGACCCAGCGAGCCGGAAGCATGTCCAGAGGCGCATGACGGGATGGCTTCTAATGAAGCGGCTGATTTTTTGGACTGCGATCGCTATTTCTGTGAGCTTTGCGGGAAGAAGCATCCCGCGTTTAAATCTGCATGAGTGGCATGGCCTTGCCCCCGGTTCTCAGCCCTCAGCGCCGATCGAAACTCGGAGGATCTTAGATTCCACGACGACCTCTACTACGTCCCTAGGATACTATCCCCCTAGGAAAAAAACGGTGGGAGAAATAACTTTGGATGTCGATCGGCCTGATCGCCACGATACGTTTGTCCCCAATCCAAACCAGCCCCCTGTCTTCACCCGAGGCTTTGGAACGCGCTAACGATCCCACGGTCTATTCCGCACCGATACAGTAGTATGGGGTAAAGAACTCTGGATAAAAGGTATTTGTGATGGCGGTTGATTACGCTGAGATTGAACTTGCGCCCCTTATCGATCATGCGCTTCTTAGCCCCACCGCCATTGAGCCTCAGGTCGAGCAGTACTGTGATGAAGCCGATCGCTACGGGTTTGCTTCTGTCTGCATCGCTCCCTGTCACGTTCGCAAAGCCGTTGAGTTGCTTCATGGTAAACGTCCTAAGGTTTGCACAGTGATTGGATTTCCGACTGGAGCCACCACAAGTTCTGCAAAATTTTATGAGGCGCAAGAAGCGGCTGAATCAGGCGCACAAGAACTGGACATTGTGGTCAATGTGGGCTGGCTCAAAGAAGGCCGTCACGAAGCATTTCACAAGGAATTGGCTCAAATCTGCGAATCCACTGGGCTGACGGTCAAGGCGATTCTTGAAATGGCGCTTCTGACTGAAGCTGAAAAGCGTTTAGCGGCTGAAATTGCTATGGATGCTGGGGTTGCTTTTCTGAAAACCAGCACGGGCTGGGTCGGTGGGGCCACCGTGGAAGATGTCCGAATCCTTAAGGAAGTCTCGCGCGGTCGAGTAGGCATCAAAGCATCTGGGGGCATTCGGACGATGGAAAAAGCAATCGAACTGGTACTGGCCGGAGCGACTCGTTTGGGAACCTCTCGCGGCGTCGAACTCGTTAAGGCTCAAAAACAGTAGTCGTTGATTTTAGTTGTTGATTTTAGGCATTCATCACTTATGTCCTCTTCCACTCGCGATCGAACTACTCGGACCTACCGTGCTACGGGGATTAATCTTCGCAGCAAACCGTCTGGGGAGGCCGATCGGCTCATGACGATTCTGACAAAAGAGTATGGGCTGATTCGGGTGATTGCCCCAAGTGCCCGGAAGCAGAAATCGAGCCTCTCCGGTCGCAGTGGAATTTTTGTCGTAAATGACCTGTTGATCGCCCAAGGTAGGTCCATGGATAAGATCACGCAAGCCGAGTCGCTGCAATCCTTTCCGAAACTGAGCTTAGATATTCGTAAGCTGACCGCTGGGCAATATCTCGTGGAACTAGCGTTACAACAGGCGCTGAGTGAACAATCTCAAGAGAGTCTGTACTATCTGCTCCTCGAACATCTCGATCGACTGGAAGCGTCACCGATCGATCGGATTTTGCCACATTTGACCCACGCCATTTTTCAGCTCCTCGCTCTTGCAGGCGTTGCTCCTCAGCTATACCGATGTTGTTTGAGTGGCTGTGCGCTGGATCCTGAAGTGGGAAACCCTCTGTGGCGCGCTATGTTTAGCGTTGAAGCAGGAGGACTAGTCGGTGTAGAAGCCCTACGAGAGTCGAATACTCGCCACGATCGCGCGGACCAAAGTCCTGAGCTGCTCGAAGAAACAAATGGGGATGGCGTGATTCGGGTGATGGAGCGTCCAATGCGGATTTACAACACGCGCTACATTCCGCGCCCGGTGCAGCTCGGAGCTATTCAGGTCTCAATGATGCAGCAGTTGGCGTCGTCGGAGTTGCCGATGCTGGATTTGGCTGCGCTACCGATGGGGATGACGGGCGATCGCGCTTGGCTGTCTATTGAACGGCTGTTACGGCAATGTGCGCAATACCACTTCGATCGGCCCATTCGATCGGCCCGTTTGATCGACCAGGTTTTCTAGGGAGGCTCGGTGGTCTTCGGTTGCAGATGCTAGAATCGAATGAGCGTTTGTGATCAAGCGTGTGATTAAGCATTTGTGAAAGCCGATCGCCTTAGCCCAGCGACGGATAAAAATAGGCAGTATGAATCAACCCGTGTCGTCAAAACCCTCGTCTCGAAAACCCAATACTCCAACGGCTGGACCTGCAACGGTCGGGTCTACTCCTGGATCGGGTTCAAGGAGTGGACCCACCGGTCCTGTTGGTCCCTCGCCTGATTCCAAAGTTATCCCGTTTGAAAAGGCGAAGGCTGTGCTTCAAGACTCTATTCTTCAAGGCCCTATCCAAAATCCTAATGATGCCACTGGTCCTGTAGATGCTGAGGGTTTGACTCAGGATTTGACGCAAGAAATGGCAACAGAGGTGTCTTCTCAAGGATTTTTACCCGTACTTAAGAACCGTGCTTTTTTGACACTATGGTCTGGGCAGGTTTTTTCTCAGCTTGCCGATAAGGTGTATCTGGTTCTAATGATTGCGTTGATCGCGAGTCGGTTTCAGACGGACGATCAGCCCATTAGTGGCTGGGTGTCTTCGACGATGATTGCCTCTACGATTCCGGCGATTTTGTTTGGGTCTATTGCTGGAGTGTACGTCGATCGCTGGTCGAAGAAGACCGTGTTGGTGTTGACAAATATTTTGCGTGGGGTGTTGGTGTTTGCGCTGCCAGTGACTCTGTGGGCGGTGCGGGATTGGTCGCCTTGGGGGACGACGCCCGTGGGGTTTGCGCTGATGCTGGTGGTGACGTTTTTAGTTTCGACTCTGACGCAGTTTTTTGCTCCGGCGGAGCAGTCGGTGATGCCGCTGCTGGTGGAGAAGAAGAATTTACTCTCGGCGAATTCCCTTTACACCACGACGATGATGGCATCGGTGATTGTGGGTTTTGCAGTGGGAGAGCCGTTGCTTGCAGCAGCAGATCATCTGTTTGCCAGTTTTGGGATTATGGATTTGGGGAAAGAGCTAGTCGTGGGCGGAGGATACACGCTGGCGGGGGTGATTTTGCTGCTGCTTAAGACTGGGGAACAACCTGTGGACAAGACGATCGATCGGCCTCATGTGTTTGCGGATATTAAGGACGGGTTAGACTTTTTGGGTAAGCAGGCTCATGTGCGGGCGGCGCTGATTCAGTTGGTCATTTTGTTCTCGGTGTTTGCGGCGCTGTCGGTGCTAGCGGTGCGATTGGCGGAGGTGATGCCTGAGATTAAGTCGTCGCAGTTTGGCTTTTTACTGGCGGCGGGCGGGCTGGGTATGGCTGTGGGTGCGACGCTGCTGGGGAATTACGGTCAGAAGATTGTCCATAGTCGGTTGGGCTTTTATGGGTCCGTGGGGATGGCGACAGCGCTAGTGGGATTGGCGTTTGTGCACACGCATTTTTGGTGGTCGTTTGGGTGTTTGGCGTTGGTCGGGCTGTTTGCGGCGGCGATCGGGATTCCGATGCAGACGACGATTCAGCAAGAGACGCCGGAGGAGATGCGAGGGAAGGTGTTTGGGTTGCAAAATAATGCGGTCAATATTGCGTTGAGTTTGCCGCTGGTGTTGGCGGGGGTTGGAGAGTCGGCGTTGGGGCTGAAGACGGTGTTTTTGATTTTGGCGGGGGTGGTTATTGCGGGGACTGTGGTGACTGGGGTGATGACGCGGGATTCGGATTGATCGGGGATTTTGCGGGGTTGCGGGGGATAAAATGATGCGTTGATTTGCTTAATGCATCCTACTTGGAGGTAGAGAGGGTTGCTTTGTGGAGCGTTGGGGTGATTTTGGGGTGGGACGACCTTACTCGCTTATAGTGGATTCACTGAAATGGCGATCGGTCATTTCTGTCAGTGACGCCGATCGACCGCTTTGGATGATTTAGGACTTTGTGCGTGAGGATGTATGCATATCGCTTGGTTGGGGAAGAAATCCCCGTTTTGTGGGAATGTGACCTACGGACGGGAGGTGACCAATTCACTCCTCGATCGCGGTCATCGCGTTAGTTTTTTTCATTTCTCCCTTGATCATGATGACCAACCTCCGGAGTTTGCACCTAATTTTCAGGAGGTGACGATTCCGTTTTTGTTTAAGTCGCAAATCTATACGCTGCCAAAATTTCGATCGAGTAAGGTGCTTTATCGTGCCCTAAGACGACTCAAGCCTGATGTTGTTCATGCGTCGCTCACGCTTTCTCCGCTAGATTTCCGGCTACCTGAAGTTTGTGAAGAACTCGGAATTCCCCTTGTGGCGACGTTTCACCCAGCCTTTGACAATCCAGTGCGCAATTGGGCCTCAGGCACCCAATACTTGATGTACCAGCTCTATTCGCCCGCACTGGCCCATTACGATCGAGTGATTGTGTTCTCCTATTTGCAAAAAGATTTATTGATCAAACTGGGCGTTCCCAGCGATCGAGTGGCCGTGATTCCCAATGGCGTCGATGTGGATAAATATTCTCCCATTGTGGTCCCGTCAGAGTTGCGGAAAACCTGGGAGGGCGATCGGATTTTTGTGTATCAAGGTCGAATTGCACCGGAAAAAAATGTAGAGTCGTTACTCAAAGCATGGAAAGCTGCAAACATGGGCAGCAAGAGTAAACTTTTGATGGTAGGCAGTGGGCCGCTGCTGACGTCCCTGCGATCGCAGTATGGTGAGGATATTGGAGTGAAGTGGCTGGGTTTTGTAGCGGAAGAGCAGAAGCGCATTGAGATTTTGCGCAGCGCCGACGTCTATATTTTGCCGTCGCTCGTTGAAGGGTTGTCGCTGTCATTGTTAGAGGCAATGTCTTGCGGGGTGGCCTGTATTGCGACGGATGCTGGAGCCGATGGGGAAGTCTTGGAGAAAGGGGCTGGGATTATTATGCGCACAAGCCAATCAGTGACGACCCAATTACAAACGCTATTGCCGCTTTTTCGAGATCATGAAGAACTAACAGCGCTGTTGGGTCAGAAAGCGCGCGATCGGGTGTTGGAGCGCTACAAGCTCAGCGAAAACATCACAGGCGTCGAAGCGCTCTATCAAGATGTGGTCCACGATCGTCCAAAGCCCACCGCAAAAGTGGTCCGAAATATTTTTTCCCGATCGTCCTCTCAGCACACTCTTTAGACGTCCAAGCTTAAAATTAAACTTCTAAACTAGAGACACGCTGAACACCCTCATCCTTGTGAAATGTTAACCCTACGATCGCAAACTCCCCGACCCGATCTTTAGTAGGACCGCCTCCACTTGAAAGTGGCGATCGATTGAGTCGTCCAGAATTTGAGTGGCGCTATGCGGCATCACCTCACGTTAAGAAAGCGGAACTGATTGAAGGCGTGGTTTACGTGGCATCCCCTTTACGCTTTGTTCTCCATGCTGAACCCCATGGGAACTTAGTTGCGTGGTTAGGGATTTACAAAGCGATGACTCCGGGGCTTCGGATGGGCATTGAGCCAACAGTGCGCTTAGATTTTGATAACGAACCTCAACCGGATGTGATGTTGTTTTTGGATGAGTCCGTGGGTGGACAGGTGCATCTGACCGCTGATGGCTACATGGAAGGTCCGCCTGAACTAACGGTTGAAGTGGCGGCGAGTAGCGTGGCGATCGATACAGGCAGCAAAAAGCAAGCCTATTGTCGGAATGGCGCGTTGGAATACATTATTTGGCAGTCCTATGAAAATAAGCTGGATTGGTAGGTCTTGACGGATGGGGACTATGTTCTGTTGCAACCGGATGGGAATAGCATTTTGAAAAGCTCCAAATCTCCGGGACTCTGGTTATCGGTGGACGATTTGCTGTCGGGGAACATGGCGTATGTGTTGGAGATTCTGCAACAGGGAGTCCGATCGCCTGAGCATCTGTCTTTCGTCGAAAAACTCGCCGCTTAAGTCGGTAGGTTGTCAGGATCGATGCCGATCGATCGTAAATAACTCCTGATCTTAAGTATTTCTTGTTGTTGATCCTCTGCACGCTGTTGCTGTTCATCGGCGCGACGTTGTTCTTGGCAGAGTTGATAGCGATCGACAGCAGACTGCCGATGAAGATCGTCGGGCGTCGGATAGGCGATTCCAGTTTCGTCAAACCAGCACAAAATTTCTTGCTGAATTCCGCCGACCAGACTCTGGGTCCGACCTAGACCTAGACCCAGTTCTGGCATCCAGTGGGGTTCGCCAATCTGGAGGTTATACACGCCATCGACAAGCTTATACACTTCAAAGGGATGATGCCGATCGCGTTTCCAAAACTCAGGATTGTAAATAACGTAGTACAAAACCCCTAATGTTGTATGAATCTCAAACTTTGTGTCATACTCACTGCCCGGTTTGTGCGAAACCATTTCTAATACAAGGGCTGGGATGACATTATTTTCTTCCCAGGTGGCATAGCTGCGACGCGACTTGCCCCCTTTCTTGCGCTCCACACCCAAGCTGAAAAAGGCATCGGGCACCACTGGAACCCGAGGACTGACGCCCGTCGTGTGGTACACCGCCATATCGACCCCAAAATACCAATCCATTCGATCGGCTCGAAGAATGACCAGCATGAACAGGAGTAAGTTGGGGAGAAAATTTTGGTCTTCGTTATCCACAGGAATATCGTCTGAGCAAGGCAATTCTTCAGTAGACGGGAGATTTAAGGCTGCCATTGAGGGAGTGCACAATGGAATCAATGGATGATCGGACGAAATCATAGTTTTGGCTCCCAAAGTGCGACCAGCTCCAATCATTATAACCAATTTAAAATTCAGTCTAATTCCGGCTCGAGCCACTCTGCAACCCGGAGTTTGGCCGATCGCGATCGGGGATTCAAATCAATTTCGTCTTCTTGAGGAATAATCGGTTTCTTCGTCAACACCCGCAACCCTTCAAACTCGCGCAACCGATGTTTGACGATGCGATCTTCGAGACTGTGAAACGTGATGATTGCAATGCGTCCGCCAGGATTGAGCCAGGTTGGGGCGTGATCGATCAATTTCTCTAGGACATCCAATTCCTGATTGACCGCAATCCGTAATGCCTGAAACACGCGAGTTGCAGTATGAATTCGACCGTGCCGAGCTTTGGGAGGGAAACAGCCTGCAATGACGTAAGCCAACTCTGTTGTGGTTTTAAACGGGCGACGATCGACGATTTGCCGAGCAATCTTTCGGGACAGCCGTTCTTCGCCGTATTTATAAAAAGTATCGGCCAGCTCTTTTTCGTCCCAGGTATTAATAATCTGAGCCGCATCTAGCACCTGTCGCTGGTCCATCCGCATATCCAACGCAGCCTCGGCTCGAAAACTAAAGCCCCGTTCTGCAATATCAAACTGCGCCGAACTGACGCCCAGATCGGCTAGGATGCCGTCAAATTTTTGTTTCCTAGGATTGAACGTCGCGAAATTTGATCGGTGAAGGGTCACTTGAGATTCAAAGCCTTTTAGGTGCTCAGTGGCAGCAGCGATCGCCATTTCGTCTTGGTCCACCGCCACCAGCGTCACGTCTATTGCAGCCTCTAAAATCAATCGGCTATGTCCGCCGCCGCCGAGGGTGAGATCGAGGTACGTGCCGCCCGGCTTCACCTGCAACTGCTCCACGACTTCTCGGTGCAACACCGGAACATGGACAAAAGGCTGCGTGGCTTCGGTCATTACAATACGCCCTTAGAACTAGGAATTTCGTGGGCGCGGCGCGGGTCCACTTCCGTTGCCATTCGCATGGCTCGGGCAAACGCTTTGAAAGTCGCTTCAATGATGTGATGAGAATTGATGCCGTCGAGCTGCCGAATATGCAGCGTCATCTGTGCATGATTAATCACCGCCATAAAGAATTCCCTAACCAACTGCGTGTCGTAGGTTCCGACCCGCTGCGTCGGCATCACCAGTCCGTAGCTCAAATGCGGACGCCCCGAAAAATCTAGCGCCACCTGCACCAACGCCTCATCCAGCGGTGCAACAAAATGCCCAAATCTGACGATTCCTTTACGATCGCCCAGCGCCAACGCCAACGCCATGCCCAGCGTGATCCCCACGTCTTCATTGGTGTGGTGATCGTCGATTTCAATATCACCCGTCGCCCGAATTTCTAAGTCAAACAAACCGTGGGATGCGATTTGATGCAGCATGTGATCTAAGAACGGAATCCCAGTCTTCACGTCACATTTCCCGGTGCCATTGAGCGCGATCGTAACAGTCACCTCAGTTTCACCTGTCTTTCTATGAACGGTTGCGGTGCGATCGGACTGAGATTTAGACATACTGCAAGGATTAACTCAACGACAACAGCTCAATAACCCATTTATCATAATCGGAATGAAGAATGGATTATTAAGAAAAATCTAATTCTCCATTCTCAACTCTCACTAGCCTTCAACGCGGGTGTCCGTCATCCCCATGATTTCGTAGCCACCATCAACATAGAGAACCTGTCCCGTCATGCCACTCGCCAAGTCACTCGCGAGAAACGCCGCCGTGTTGCCGACTTCCTTCTGATTCACAGTGCGGCGCAGGGGAGACGTTTCTTCCACATGCTTCATCATGTCGCGGATGCCACCCACGGCGGAAGACGCTAATGTCCGGATAGGTCCGGCTGAGATGGCATTGACCCGCACGCCCAACGGACCCATCTCGTAGGCTAAGTAGCGCACATTCATCTCTAGAGCGGCTTTCGCGATGCCCATGACGTTGTAGTTGGGAATCACCTTGACGCCCCCAAGGTAGGTCATGGTGATAATGCTACCGCCCTCAGTAAATAGGGGTTTCGCGGCTCCGGCCATGAGAATTAATGAGTAAGCGCTGACGTCCATGGCGAGGGCAAATCCTGACCTAGAAGTCGCGCTGAAGTCACCTTTCAGGTCATCCCGGCTTGCAAAGGCTAGACAGTGAACCAAAATATCCAGCTTGCCCCACTTTTCACCCACCGTTTTGAAGGTTTCTTGGACCTGTTCGTCGTTTTGAACGTTGCAGGGGACAAATAAGCTGGGATTTAGGGAGGCAGTCAGGTCTCGCACCTTGCGCTCCATTTTGCCCGTTTCGTCGGGGAGATACGTGACGCCGATGTTGGCTCCTGCGGCATGAAGCTGCTGAGCAATCCCCCATGCGATCGACTTATCGTTGGCGATACCCGTAACTAAGGCGTTTTTTCCGGAAAGATTCAACATATCAGATCGTCAAAAATGGTGGGACTGCTCTGACGTATCGATCGAGGAGGATCTAATCCGTAGAGCATTTATGAGAATACTCAAAGATGGACAGTGTGGGAATAGGGTAATGAAGAGATCGTCAAACTTAACACAGGGTCGAGGTCGGTTTGAAACAGGTTTGAGACAGGGCAACCCCGTTCGATCAGTGCTCTTCTCCAACCCTATTTAGAATCACCCTGAGAAATTAGACGTAACAATGAGCATGACTCTAACGTCAAGTGAGCAACCTTTCGATACCTTTCCCTAGGAATATAAAAACAGAACTCGCTATGTTACAGATTAGTGATAAAACTCGTTAAGCGCATAACTGCAAACAGCCTTCATCATTAGATGGTTTGTAGATGTTATTTCCTTCAATCAGGCGTCTCTGTAGCCTAAGCTACAGTCAAGCCTTGGTTCATTGAGTTTTAGTAATCTCATGTCACGAATCGCTTACATTTCAAACCTATAGTGCCATTCATGGGCCAAAAGGAGTATATTCTCCAATATCTAAATTCTTAACGTTCTAAACGTCTTCATAGTCTTAACACTGAAACGTCAGCCAGGATCGTGCCCATGGTTACTCTTCTCGAAAAGCCTCTACCCGCCATGTTTCGCCAAATGAGCGGCGCTGCTTATCCTCCCGTCGTGGAGACATTTGAGCGAGGCAAGACCATTTTTTTCCCCGGCGACCCTGCAGAACGGGTTTATTTTCTCCAAAAAGGAGCTGTCAAGTTATCTCGCGTCTATGAGCAAGGTGAAGAAATCACAGTAGCGCTTTTGAGAGAAAATAGTGTCTTTGGCGTGTTGTCACTCATTACCGGACAAAAAGCCGATCGGTTTTATCATGCCGTTGCGTTTACCACGGTGGAGCTACTGTCAGTTCCCATTGAGCAAGTCGAAAAAACCCTGAAGGAAAATCCTGAACTCTCTATGTGGATGCTGAAGGGTCTCGCAACGCGCATTCTTCAAACCGAAATGATGATCGAAACGCTGGCCCATCGAGATATGGGATCGCGCTTGGTGAGCTTTTTGTTAATCCTATGTCGAGATTTTGGGGTGCCCGAATCCGGAGGGATGACCATTGACCTGAAGCTCTCTCACCAAGCGATCGCAGAGGCGATCGGCTCGACTAGGGTTACGGTAACTCGACTGCTAGGTGACTTACGTCAGGAAAATATGATTTCCATTAATAAGAAGCGAATCACGGTTCACAATCCCGCAACCTTGAGCCAGCAATTTACCTAAGACTGTGCTTAGGACTGTATTAGGCGGGCTAGACAGAAAACCCACCGTCTAACGGTGAAACTTGCGTTTAAACTAGAACCTTGGCGTGAGGAATGCGCGTTTCAAATGCACTGTGTTCCTTGTTTTGGTGGGTGGAGTCGGCGTAATGGCGGACGGTGGACTGATTTTAATTTTGGTGGTGCTAATCCTAGGGGGCTTGATTGCCACCCTGGGCGATCGCATTGGCACGAAAGTCGGTAAAGCACGTTTAAGTTTGTTCAACCTCCGTCCTCGCAAAACGGCGGTTTTAGTAACGGTATTTACTGGGGTGATGATTTCGGCCTCGACGCTAGGGATTTTGTTGCTTGCAAGTCAAGGCTTTCGAGATATGTTGCTGAGGTTTGACACCATCCGATCGTCCCTCGACCGCACGAAAAAGGATCTGGATCTGGCCAATGGTGAAATTCAGAATCGAGGCCAGGAGAAACAATTAATCGAAGCTGAACTCACCCAAGCTCGGACCAAAAGCCGCCAAGTTCAAAACACACTTAACCGCATCAATGCATCGCTCAAAACTGCCGTCGCCCGTCAGCAAGAAACAGAATCTCGTCGCCAAGCCATTGAACGTCAGGCTGTGATGCTTCGATCGTCCATTCTATCGCTTCAGCAAGAACAGGCTGTTTTAACTCAGTCGCGCAATGATGTGCGGGTCCAAATTGCCCAACGAGACCAAGAACTCGCGGCGCGATCGGGGGAAGTGGCGGCGCGCGATCGTGAAATTCAGTCTCGAAAAGTCACCATTGCTGAACGGGAAAAAAGTCTGCAACTGCTTAATCAAGAGCAGAATCGATTGCTTCAGGAGTCCTATGGATTTCGGGGCACCATTGAAGCTTTAAAACGAGAACAAGCGTCTCTAGTAGACGAAAATACGAAGGTCCGAACTAAGCTCCCCGCCATTCCCATCAGCAAAATTCTGTCCTATGAACTAGTCGAAACCCGAATTCAGGATCCCCAAAGCGCTGAACTGACGATCGCCAAGCTCATTCAAAACGCGAATGCCACGGCTTTTAGAGAACTCTATCCAGGGTTCCCTAACAATCGCCTGATTATCAATGCCAGCCAAGATTCGACCGGGTCGAAAAGCTTAGTGAAGCAAATGATCGCGATGCAAGAACCCTATGTGATTCAGATGCGATCGGCGGCCAACTACTATTCGGACGAATATTACTCAAATACGACTCGCTTAATTGATGTAGAAGTGACGCTGGCTCGACGCTTGCAATTGTTTAAGGCAGGTGAGGTCCTAGCTGCCTTGCGGCTCGACCCGAGGCAATTGTCTCTGACTCAAATTCGAGAGGCGATCAATCAATTAATCCCGCTTTCTGTAACCCGTTTGAATCAGGGTAACCCTGCGAACAGAGGAAAATGGCTGGCGGATGTGGGCAATGAAGGGGTGGATGTCAGCCGCATTCCGCCTTTGCGCAATCTGGCCGAGCAGATTAAAGAACGATCGGAGGTGATTGAAATTCGAGCGCTCACGACGGAAGATGTGTATTCGGAGACGCCGCGCATTCCATTGGCGTTGGTTTTTCTCCAGCGAGATGGGGTGATTCTCGATACTCGAACGCTAAATATTCCGCCGATCCAGCTTCAGCCCGTTCAACCTTAAAGGTTAGTGTTGTCATGATGGCTTCGATGATTTATGTCGGATTTGACCCTGGTAAGGATAAATGTGGAATGGCGATCGTGCAGGGAGATAGCATGCCGCTGCGTCATGAAGTGGTTGCGTCAGCGCAAGCTGTTGAGACGCTGGTGTCTTGGTGTGAGACATTTGAAATTGAGGCGCTCATTCTTGGGGATCAGACGGGATCGAAGCAGTGGCGATCGCGGATTCAGGCAGTTTTGCCGGAGCTACGGATTGAAGTTATTGATGAGCGCTTTAGTAGTCAGGAGGCTCGCAATCGGTATTGGGATGTGTATCCGGCGATGGGGTTCGATCGACTGGTGCCTCGGGGAATGCGGGTTCCACCAAGGGCGATTGATGATTTGGTGGCGATTATTTTGGTGGAACGGTTTTTGGGGGGCGATCGGTGATGGATTGGATTTGGGTTTGTTGGGTCCAAAATTGATGCGTTGCTTCGCTTAACGCATCCTACGTCGGAGGGTTGGAGGGGATTGAATGAGATTTAATTTATAATTCGGCGCGGATTGTGAATGAATAATCGCCGCCCGGTTCGAGTTGGTAATCTTGGGCTTCTAAAAATCGGCCAAGGGGTTCTTGGATGAGGGCGCGGCCTAGGGATGGCTCGATCGCTAAATAACCCTGGCGAAAATTCCAGATAAAGCTCCAAGTGTAAGGATGCGCTAACACTTCACCTTCTAGTCGCCCGGTCTGCCACGACTGCCGAAGCACTCGGACATTTGCAATGGTTTTCGGCAATCGAGCCATATCAATTCCACTTTCTCTATTCACAATTCTTCATTCACAATCCTTCATTCTCCCGCTACTCGATTGTTGAACAAGTTCATCGCCTTTTCAACCCCATCCCGCAAACTTACTTCGATCGCACTGACCGAAAGTTGTGTCACTTCGGTGATCAAAATCTTCTCCACTGGCGCAAAGCTCCCAAGGACATGGGCGATTGCATCTTGATCTTTGGACCCGATGCCCACACGAAGACGCGGAAAGTTCTGAGTCCCCAAATGGGAAATGGCCGATTTCATACCGTTCTGACCGCCTGCTGAACCCGAAAGACGCATCCGCAACCTTCCCACAGGCAAATCCATATCGTCATAGACCACTAAAACGGCACGCTGGTCGATTTTGTACCAATCCAATACGGCTCGAATAGATTGGCCTGAATTGTTCATGTACGTCGTAGGTTTCAATAACCGTATCTTGCGCCCCGCTATTGTTCCTTCTCCAAAGTGACCCTGAAATTTTTTGGTTTCTGCTAGAGATATCTGCCACGATCGGGCTAACTCGTCCAACACTACAAATCCAATGTTGTGTCGAGTGCCATCATATTTTGAACCTGGATTTCCCAGTCCGACAATCAACTGAGGCAGGACTGAAGGGGTCGGAGCTGGGTTCGCAGCAGGTGTAAATTGAGTCATGAGGCCAATAGAATGATATTTAGGCTGATTGTTCAGCTTGTTCAGCCGAGGCATGTTCAGCCGAATCAGCGCGATCGGCAGGCTCAACCAGGGTTGCTTCTGCCGTTGGAATGTCGCTTGCAGGCGAAAGACTCGGCGGCGCTTCTAACTTTGCTGTCATCGTTGATGAGACAGTC
>JAYVVL010000339.1:0-3378 GCA_043787035.1 Synechococcales cyanobacterium | reverse complement strand
CTTCAAGCATCTCAAGCAAATTGACAAACTTCAACACCAGTTTGAAACCGACCCCATACCACTCTCCGATCGCGCTCAACTCGTTCGAGATGATGACCGGCAAACGTGGGGAGAACAAGTTTCGACGGTCATCGGTCAAGCTCTCCACATTCTTGAATCCAAAGGGACGCCGACACCCGATGGAGATCTTTTCCAAGGCAAAATCTACCAAATCCTCGGAAATGACGATCGCCTCTCCATCCAAGCGACCGATCGCGGTGAAATCCTTCGGCTTGAACAGGGCAAAATTTACTCCACTCTCACTCACCAAGATGCTGCCCGTTTCTCCGCCCACACCAAATTTTTAGAGTCCCGTGATGCTATTCCGCAACCCATCGTACTGGAACGATAAGGCGATCGCCTTGATGATGCAAAATTATCACTCAAAACATCATGAAACCTATCCTCAGCAATAGATTGCCCCTCGCAAACACGATCGCTTAGCTAAAACTCCACGGTCTCCCAGTCTTGCCCGTTGCGCCCATTCAAGATTCAGAAAAGTTTCCACTCATCCGAAATGGAGAGGTTATTTATGACGGCGTTGGCTCTGCCTCCCGGAACGGGAATCGGCCAAAACCTGCGTTCACTGGGAAGAATCCTTCCTACTTGGATATCCACGGGTTTCCTCATCTTCTGCCCCACCGAAAATACCAATATCTACTACCAGAACAACACGAAATCGATCGCTGGTTTAGGAATCCTAACAATGGAATCATGACTATGGGGGGATGGGGAAATATTTATTGGATTGACATCGATGTGAAACGCTATTCTTCTCAGCAGAGTTGCGACCGATCGGTTCAAAGTTAGCTCCGACGATTCCCTCAACTCCGGAATACCTTTACTGAGAAAACCCATAGCGGTGGATGGCGATTTGCCGTGCGCTGTAACGTTGCGCCAGACTTTACGAATTTCCGCTTTGATTCTTCACCAAACCATCGTGGCGAGATTCTCGGGAAAGGGCGACTGACTGTCTTGGCACCAACGATCGGTCCCTCGGGAAATCCCTATGACTCTATCCAACAGTGCGAACCGATCGTCATCAAAACCCTCGCTGATATTGGGATTCAGCCTATTCAGAAGCCAAGAGTTTCCCGAGTTATCATGCATTCTGGAATTCCCCATGTGGAAGGGATTCCAAGGCTAGAACAGTTAGTCTGTGCGCAAGTTCAGCGCATTCTCAACGGTGAAAATCCCTACGGCGATCGCTCCCATTCTCTCCTCGTTGCAGCTCTCGAACTGTATGGCTGGATGAATTGGTCCCAACGATCGGGCATTCACATTTCCGGTGATCCAGGTGCCTTACTGCTGGCGGCAACGGAGAGGCTTGGGGTCGAGATGGGGAGGCTCGATCGGATTCTCAAAGGCCAAAACTTGGACACCTGCGTTCCGGCACTTTATCAAATCGCTGGGGCAGATGCCGTTCTAAATAAGGTCACTCAGATCACCCAAAAATGATTGCAATATGCTGTTCTAATCCAACGATACACAACAGGGAAAATGCATTAAACCGAACTAAAACTCATCTCATTATGGAGAATTTAAACCATGGGACGTCAAGCTAAATTAAGAGCAAGCCGAAAGAAGGAAACTCCATCTGTGCTCCTCCAGCACACGCCTGATTGGTCTAATTACACCCATGATTCTTTTGCACAATACGTCCAGAATTGTGCAGACCTAGGAAGCGGGATCGTTCTTATTGCCTTAACCAATTTAGCAAATTTTAATCATCTCCGTTATCTAACGGAAGGGCAACGTTACCCCGTTCCCGTCTACGTCTATTTTAATACAGAGGAGGAAACGTCAGATATTTAGCGAACTGACGTAGAAAATACCGTCTTAGTTGACGGAGGAAGATAGGGGATGACCTTCTCTATCTTCCTTTATCTTGTCCTACAAAAGCTAGAAATGTAGTACAAGATAAATTCATTCTGAGAATCTTGACCGCCCAAACACGCGCTCTATGGGCGATCGATTTTATGCTTTACCCACGCCACTTACCCGATCCCGTCTCAATGACTCCATTTTCAGAACTCGTAAAACTTGTCTAAAATTATCGAGCAAATCAGTAAACGATCTGAACGTCAGCTCTGACGACATCTATCAAACTCAACTTTGGGGAGAACTTCAATGAACTATAGCGGTCAATGGCGAATCACAGAAATGTCGCAATGGGGCAGTGAATACTTAGATATGGACGTTCCGGCCTACATCGCGATCGATGCCCAAGGATCAGGCGACTTTCAGTTTGGACTGGTCTGCGGACAACTTGAGGGGAATGTCAGCAAAAAGGCGGACCAGGAACGATTCGATTTTACCTGGGAGGGCAATGATGAATCTGATGACGCTTCTGGAAGTGGGTGGCTCAAACTCGACGGTAAAACCAAGCTCACAGGCCGAATTAAAATTTACCGGGGCGATGATTCTGATCTCGTCGCAGAACGCATGACGTAGACCTTCACCGATCGACCACCTTTCCCTTCCGCCAGTATTGTTTAGACGTCCGGTCGCCGTTGCGCACCGACCGATACCAGTAAGGACCATGAAGCTGCTGGCCATCTGCGCAGCGACAGTTTGATTTCCCACATTTACGATACTCCGATCGCCAACCCTCCTCAGGCGTCGGCTGATTGGCCTCCACGACTGACTCGCGCTCTTGAACTCGTTCACTCAAATAGGCGACCAACTGCTTGAGATCGTTGAGCGAGAGTCGATCGGCTTGAGCGGCAAGAATATGCGGCAATGGTTTACGAGGCATCGTATCCTCCCTGATCTTGTGCTACATAAATCCTATTTGTAGTACAAGATAGTTGCATATCTGCGAATCCGATCGTTGAATCCCTATCTCTATAGGCGATCGAGACGACTGGATCGCTGAGAATCTTAAACTCCCGGTCTTGTGACCCAAAAAGAAGCCAGCTTCGATCGGCTTGGTGTAGGTTAATTTCCACTATATATATGGGTTTCAGACGATCGAGTAGTTCTAAAGTGTGGTTGTCTTGTACTACAAAGATCCCATTTGTAGTACAAGATAGTTGCAGATCTGTAAATCCGATTGCTGAATTTCCACATCTATAGACGATCGGCCTGCCCCGTCTGAGAACTGGAAACTCCCCATCTTGTGACCCAAAAAGAAGCCAGCTTCGATCGGCTTGGTGTAGGTCAATCCACCCTATAGATAGGGGATTCAGACGATTGAGAAGATTTAAAGCACGATCGTCTTGTACCACATAGATCCCGTTTGTAGTACAAGATAGTCTCTGTCTTTGATTCGGCGATCGGGTCTGTGAAATTTTCATCATGCGGCTCTCCTAATGGGATCATTGCCGTCCATTTTTG
>JAYVVL010000338.1:0-3384 GCA_043787035.1 Synechococcales cyanobacterium | reverse complement strand
CAGTCGAAGGGATACAGGCGATCGAGGGCAACCTTTGAGCGTCGTCTGAAAGAGTCGAAGGGCTGCGCCGAACTGCCCCCGGATTTGGTGGCGTTGGGTTTATGTGCTGATTTTGCTTTGGCGCGATCCAAGAATCCGAAAGACGCCTTCGATCGGTGGCTTTGGATTGCAGCGGATCCAACCTAGGCGGCGATCGCTTCCCAGACCGTTGACGGCACAAAGTCCATTTGTGAACTCATGGCTCGAAGTGAGTCGGGAGAGTGGGGTTTTTGCCGCTCGGATTCGATGAAATCTCGCCACTCGGCAAGGTCGATTACACTATTTTGAGGTGAGGCACATGTCATGTTAATCGTATTAGTATCGACATGTGCCTCACCATGAGACCTGCGCCCCACAAGGTTTTTAAGCCATTCGAGCTTCTGAGCGTCTACAGCGTAGATCCGAGTGAGCTTGCCAGATACCCGTTTTTTGGAACTGGTCCGGTCAATACCCACCCAGTCGAGGATGACCCCGATGGCCTTCATGGTGCTGATATTTTGCGCCCCACCCCACCCGAAGGCTTTTTCAAATTGTTTGGGGTTTTTTTGGATGTATTGGAAGATCGGAGCCACTAGTTCAGTGGTGAGTTTTGTAATCTCACCGCTCCAAATCCCCCGGATTAAATCCCCTGCACCGCTGTTGTCGATGACCCACGATTGCAACGCAGCTTTGCTCCAATCCTGTGGAGTGGATGCGTTCCGATCGATCGATTCGGCGGTGTGAGCCGTGCCTTTTGCTACGTCTAACACCCGCTCCAAATTTCGCACTTCCGTGCGGGTCCGACCGTCACGATCGAGCATGACATCGAGCGCCTTCACCGACTGGAGCCGATAGAAAATGCCGAGGTAGTATTTCTCGATCGATAGTCGCTCCTCTAGATCCAACGCTTTTTTCTCCGCTTTTTTCTCCAGCGCCTTGATTTCGTCGTCCGTCCGATCGGGCGCTTTCTCGACGGCGACGCCGTGTGCTTCTTTCAGCGCAGCCGTCGCCGTCGCGATCGTTTTCCCCCATGCCGCCGCCTCTTTACTATCAATTGCCGGGTCGTATTCCTCAATGCGTTTCCCCTCTAGTCGGAGGTGTGCGAGCACGGTATCTCGGAGCGCCGTCATTCCGAGATTCCGGGAAACCTCGATCGATGCCAACATCGATAAATTCCGGCTCTGATAGTCCATTGCATCCACCGCCGCCGCTGTTATTGCCGACAGGGAATGTCTAACCAGACGTGCTGACGTGGTACTAACAGATTCAAAATCTTTGAGAAACTGTTTCTGATTTGTCGCTCTTCCTAGACGACTGTACGCTCTCCCGCGTGCTGCTACCCAGAGATACAGAGGTGCATCCGAACGAATCCGGTCGGGCGCTTGGGCGATGTCTTGAGCGGAGATAGAGTTGCCCAAGTAGACGCCCCAACGGCTGACGATGCGATCGGTGTTTTGGGTCAGACTGAAACCCTGAGTAATAGACGGTGAAGAGAGAATAACCTTAATCCCCATCATTGCAAACTCGGGTAGATTTCGACCCTTACCCCCGATTAATGACCGCTGTAAGTCCTCTCCGCTGTTGTCCTGTGTGATAGTGATTGATTTAATCCCGTACTCTGTGAGCACCGATTCCAGCGCGTTCACTAGCGCTTTCGAGTCTGAGTTGAGGTAGATCATTTCCCCGGCTGGGACTTCCTGTGCCTGCCGAATGAATTCACCGATCGCTGCTCCGTACTTGTTCTCGGTCATGTTGTGGACGGCATAGCCTAGCGGCTGGCGTTCCGAACGGACCAAATATGCCCGTTCCCCTCGTATCGCCTCAATGTATGCGATCGCCTCTTCCGTCAAATCGGCATCCGCCAAAACGACCAGTTTTGCATCTCGGATCCGATTATGCAGTTCATCCGTTAGAAGCGGTCTGGATCCGTCCTTATTACACAGTTTTGAACCTAGGATGAATTCTAAAACTGCTGTCGTTTCATCAATAATGAAAATCTCCCCGTTCATTCGCCCCGCACTTAAAAGAGAGGGGACACAAACTGATGTGCCGCTGGCGGGAGACCCATCCGAGGTCAACGGTTGAGACCCAAAGCGATCGCCGTCCTGTAGGAAAACCCCGCCCCATCCAGCGGCTTGGTCGCGTCCGATGGATCGTCGGTGGGTCACAGACAGCCACGGGCGATCGCCCTTTAGGATGTTGATCGCCTCAGATTTTCCGGTCCCTTTTCCACCAACGAACGCGACGAGTCCCGTTCTAGGGAACTCATGGGCGCGTTCCTTAAATTCCTGCGAGCCAATGCTGAGATCAGGCGTGCGTTTTACGCGGTTTGCTAACCGAACGATGATTTCAGGACGAACGAACGGCACGACTGTACCGCCTGCTCTACGAATCTCATCACGTTCACCCTGTTTTGCCTTTGCAAATTCCCGTTTCTGCTCAGATGTAAGTTCAGGGAACCTAAAGCCGTGCTGCTTTGCTAACCAGAACAAAGTTCCAACCCCAGCCGATTTCCCGCCGCTGGTAGAGTTTGCGAGTCCGCGCACTTTTTTAGCGGTCTCGCTACCGAACCCATCCCATGCTTCTAGCAACCGTTCCCCGTCAGAACCCAAGTCCGCTACAACACCCGCGCACATCGTGATCAGATCGTTATAAGTCCCATTGCCGGGGCTGTATGGGGGAATTGCTTCTAGAGCCTGCTTAACGAGGTCTAGTTTGCTGTCCGTTTCCAGCGTTGAAAGATAGTTTTGTCGTGCGTCTCGCTTTGCTTTGGCGATCGCTTCCTCTGCCTCTTGCCACGCGATCGCCTGCTGTAAGAAGTCAGCAGGTAGAGCCGCCGCGTCATTGAGAAGCTGGTGAGTACGTCCTGGGGCACCGAAGAAGAATCGGCTTGCATCTTTACAGTTGTCATCGGCTATCGCGAGTTGCTTAATGAGGTATCGGTTAGCTAGTGCAATATCCTTCCAATTTGTCAGAGGTTCGACTAGGGGGAATACCAACCGAAACTTGTTGAGTTCTGTGCTTGAGCTGGCAGATTCAATGAGTAATCCGCAATGTGCTGTGATGAAAGGGTGTTCCAACGCTTGGGCGATTGTCATGCCCTTGTCGATGTCAGCGCCCAAGACCGCCGTGTAGTTTGAGTTAACCTGCCAGCGCCTCGTATTGGCGTCCAGAGTGGCAGGCATCCAAGGGTGTCCGGCACCAATATGGGCCGCTAGTTGCTCAAGAGTCAGCTCCTGGGTCTTCCACACCCCAGGATAACTAACCTTGTCTGGACCGCATTTCCCGATAATTTTTTTATTGATACCGATTTTGTATCGCGGCTGAAACCTAATGACGTTAGAGCTTTCAGCGGATCCAGTGGTA
>JAYVVL010000337.1:0-3397 GCA_043787035.1 Synechococcales cyanobacterium | reverse complement strand
CGGGAATCTGTCGTAATAGCTTTCGCGGTTGTGATGTGATTTTCTGACCATGAATCATATGGCACGCATCCTGATACACCAAGGTTAACGGCTCAGATTGCAACGGCGATAACGGTGCCGTAAACCCAACCTCGGCCAGAAACTCCTGCACATCTCGCACTTTCTTCACAAAAGCGATCGCCCGATCGCAGTACTCCACATCATCCTTCAATAAGTGCCCATACTCCTTCATCGTATGTCCACACCCCGACGCATTCACCAACACATAATCCACAGAACTCGCTTCAAAAATATTAATCATTTGTCGAGCAAACGATCGCGCACTGTCCTCTTCGCCCTGATGATGAGAAAGCGCTCCGCAACAGCCTTGGCTCTTCGGAATCACCACTTCACACCCGTTCGCCGTCAACACCCGCATGGTCGCCGCATTCACCGCCGGATTAAACAATCGCTGGACGCAACCCAAGAGCATCCCCACTCGATAACGCGGTTGCCCCACAGGCGCGACCGTTTCCGGCAACGTATCTTGGAACGCTTCAGGCGATAGTTTTAGCAACATCCCTTCCATTGCTGAAAGCTGCGGCGAAATCAGTTTCAAAAAACCCATCGATCGCACCCACCCCTGCAGTCCGATCGCCTGGTACACCGTCAATGGACGCATTAAAATGCGCAACCGACCGGGATAGGGAAATAGATTAAAGATCAGGGTCCGGATCAATTTTTCGATGATTGGACGATCGAAGTTGCGATTGACTTGCGCGCGCGTCGATTCAATCAGCTTGTCATACTGCACCCCCGACGGACAGGTCGTCACACAAGCCAAACACCCCAAACAGGAATCAAAATGCTTCACCGCTGCAGGCGAAAACGGCACTTCACCCGCATTAATAGCATCCATCAGATACACCCGCCCCCTCGGCGAATCCATCTCCGTCCCCAGCACCCGATAACTCGGGCAAGTCGCAAGACAAAAGCCGCAATGAACGCAGGCATCAATCAATTTCGCATCCGGCGGATTGAAGGCATCAAAGCCGAGTCCTTGACAGGGAGCATCAACGGGAAGAGTCGCAGATTGGAGTTGAGACATGGGCTGTGATCTCTTGTGGTGTGAACGGAGGTGTGAACGGATTGGACATCAGCACAAACGATCGAATTTTACGATCGCCCAAGTTCCACTTGAAGCATCTGAATCTCCTCTAAACGATAGCCCGTAATTTGTGCCACAAAGTCTATTGCAGATCCGGATTGCAATAGTTTCACTGCAAGCGATCGTTTTTCCTCTTGTCTTCCTTCTTGTCTTCCTTCTTGTCTTCCTTGATCCAATGTCTCAGTGCGCCACTGTTCGTATACGACTGATAAACTCATGATGACCTCCCGAATCTCTTTGGTCTTATTTTGCAGTGCTTTGAAGTTGATTTGCAAGGTGGCGAGGTGACTCATCGTTTCTTGGCGATGAGGATGACCCAGCGGCAACGCAATTAGTTCAGCGATGGCCCCCGCTTGGATCTTCCCTTTGCCTAAAAGCCGCAACCAGATAGTCTCCAAAGTTTTTGGCAACTGGTGAACTGCAACGATCGCCGTTCGATCGGGATTGGGCAAGAAATAAACGCCCTCGCTCCAACCGGGCTTCTGTCTAACGCAGAATTCTGCTTGAAGATTCGCGCTAAAAGTAGGCGTCACAATCCATAGAAACGGACGATCGGACTTTTGAATAGTCTGTTGTTTTTGTTTGGCACGGCGACGCAGTTCTTCCAAAAATTCAAACAGCTTGACGCGGCAATTACAGACCTCCCACTCCGGGACCGCATTGCGAAACGCCTCAATCAAACAAGGTGAGTCGATCATTTTGCCCAGAAGGCCCAATGCATGGCGATCGGATTGGGCCGTTGGATCGGGGGAAAAGACAAGATCAATCGTGCGCACCTCCCCGGACACTTCATGCTCCACTTCGACCGTGCCAAAATCAGCCAGAAGCTCCTGCATCCATTCTTTCGCAAAACTATCGTGAATCGTGCGCTTCATCCCAATCTCCCCGGACTCAGCAACCCCTGCGGATCAAACCGTTGCTTAATCGATCGCATCCACCCTAGCCCATTGCCCTGGTACCCCCATACATCTAAGGATGCTTTCAACTCATCAGGCGCTTCGAGCACCGTCAAAAACCCGCCCCGCGCTTCCACAAACGATCGCACCCCTAACAACTCCGCTGCCGTCACAGAAGGGAACTGCACCTGCCCTAAACCGCCGCCAACATGAAATCGAGCGCTGGCATCTGGAAAATTTTCCTGAAGATACGAAAGCGTCGCCACCGTTTCGGCGGATCGCACCGCCCACTTACACAACACTCGATCCGCCGACGCCTCACGGGTCAAAACCTGCCCTAGGCATTGCCAAAGCTGATCTTCAGCCAACGGCACAGCAGTCGTTAACTCCTGAGACTGACCCAACGCCATAAGGCGCTTCACCTGCTCCGTCACCGATTCGGCCAACCCTTGAAAGCGCACCAATAACCCCATCGAAAGCCCCATCGCAGCCGATAGATCCAATGGCTCACAGACCGTTGCAGACAAGAGATCGATCGCCGTCGGCGTCAACCCCGAATTCAGCAGCGCCCGCATCACCCGAGCAACCGCACTCGCCTCGCCCGACAGAAACACCGTTTTCGACGACTCCTGCAACGGATAAAGCCGCAGCGTCACCTGAGTCATAATCCCTAATGTTCCATAAGATCCCGTCAGCAACTTCATCAAATCGTAGCCCGCCACATTTTTCACCACCCGCCCACCCGCCTTGACCCGCTCCCCATCCGATCGAACCAGTTCCACGCCCAGTACCATATCCCGCACACTGTTGTAGCGATGCCGTAGCGCCCCCGAATCTCCCGTTGCCACAATGCCGCCCACGGTCGCACGGTCCTCATAGCTCGGATCGATCGCAATAAACTGACCTGCTTTTTTCAACTGCGTTTGCAGTTCGCCAAACCTCATCCCCGCCTGTACCGTCACCGTCAGATCGCCCACCGCATGATCAATCACCTGATCCAATTTCGCCGTGCTAACCAACATCAAAGCATCCAACGCCAATCCATTTCCCCAGGAAAACTTACTCCCCGATCCGATCGGCGCAAAAGGCAATCGATCGGCAGCGCACTGTCTCACCGTCTCACTCAACGCCTCTACGCTATTTGGAAAAACTGTCATGAGGGGCAAGTCCTAACCGGAGATACATGTCTTTATAATTCTATTTACTTTACCGTTGGAAGGAGTCAATGCGTGGGAAAGCTTAAACCAGAGCGATCGACCAGACCCTATAAACCTCTGACCTTCACCCCCCCACTGCTGTGAGCCAATCCAAGCTGGCTACTCCCCCGCCTAACGCCGGACCCACGATCGAACCC
>JAYVVL010000336.1:0-3405 GCA_043787035.1 Synechococcales cyanobacterium | reverse complement strand
GTCTCATAGGATAATTAAGCTGGAGATGGGTAGAAAATGGTCTGAAGCCCCCAGAATACCCAAAAATTTAGGGATATGAGCCACACTAGTTAAGCCGTCACTTGTGTAATGCAATTTCCATTATTTAGGTCATTACTCCTGCATGAAAAATGTTCAACTCCCTGAACCTTCTCTTGTCCTAGTTCCATCATCGAATGTCGCTCCGATCGAAGCTCATTCAACGGCAAAGCTGCCTACCCGATCGCCGTCCCAATCCTCAGACCCGACCGACCTTCGATCGCTGCGGATTGAAGAATTTTTGGCCGCGCGATCGTTGTCGCTGAACAGCCAGAAAGCTTACCATGCTGACCTTGTGCGGTTTACTACTTGGAGTAACCAAAGCTGGCAAGCTGCGACCCCACGACTAATGACCCAGTTCAAAACCCATCTGTTGCGGGTTGATCCCCAGACTGAATGTCGGGTCCTTGCAGATAGCTCGGTCCGACGCATTTTGCATAGCCTGAAGAGTTTTTATAGCTGGATGCAAAACACGGGATACATCACGAGTAATCCCATGAAAGCGATCGTTGCCCCGAAAGTCAAACAACCGCAAGCAGATCACTTAACGGACGAGCAAGTCACCGCAATTTTTACAGCTGCCCGGAATCTCCATCCTGCCGAACGCAACCTAGCCCTGCTGTCCGTCCTGCGTCATGGATTGCGGGCGGGGGAACTGTGCGGGCTAAATCTAGGCGACTATGACGGCGAACGAGTCACGATTCGCGAAGCTAAGGCAGACAGTACGGGCGTTGTGCCGATCGATGCTGATGGCCAAGGTTGGATCAATCACTACTTGCGATTTCGGAGCGATCGAGGCGAAGACCTCACTGACCCTACGCGTCCTCTCTTCGTCTCCTACTCCCACCAAAACGATGGCCAACGGCTCGGCTATCACGGCGTCCAAAAGCTCATGGGTGCGATCGGGCGGGTCGTCGGCTTTAAGTTTCATGCCCACCAGTTCCGCCACACCTATGCCACTAATCTGGTCCTTAAAGGCATGAATCCTTACCACGTCATGACGCTGACCCGTCACAAGTCGCTTCATACCTTTCGCCGCTACACCCAAGCCGCCGACCAGCTCGCCGCCGAAACGGCCTTTCGATCGATTGTCGAGGACCATTCATGACGCCTTTTTTTAAGGTTATTGTGTTTCAGAACGAAACTTGCGAATGTCATTCTGAATGAATGCTAGATCCACAAAGTCATCGGCCACCGTGATCATCGACTCGTGCATCATCGATCGAACCCCCACGACTTCTAAGCGCATTCCCCGATGCACAATTTTTTCTAATGCATAGACCAAATCCACATCGTGACTTACCAATACTAACAGGTTCACTTGATTAGAATAATCAGCAAACTGTAACATGTCTATTGCAATTTCAACGCCCATATCGGCATACCGCGATCCGTCTGAACTTACCGTGAGTTCCTTCTGCATGACGCGATAGCCGTTGTTCTGCATCCAACGCAAAAAAGAAGCCTGCTTAGTATTTCCAGGGCTAAATCCTGTGTAAAAGTGCGCCCGTAACAAGGCTCTGCCTCTCAACAAACAGGGCAGCAACTTCTCATAATCAACCTCTAAATTCAAATGGTTTGCAGCTCGAAACAAGCTGCCGCCATCTATAAAAATTGCTGCACGATCGCCCAAATCAAGCGGAATTTTCTCGCCCTCGCTCAAGTTCCAACCCATTCTGTACCTACTTCCTATCAATCTGATGCAGCGCTCAAGCTATATTAAGCCTTGCCATTAACAATGGTTAATCAATAAGACGGGCGACTTTAGCGTTAACTTCAACGTTAAGTCGATCGTTTTATAAAGCAGATTGTGAAAGACAAATGGACTCGTATAAATGTCCAGGGAACGTCAAAGTCTGTGCTAAAGCAAATAGCTTACTCAACAGCTCTGAAGAATTAAAAAGTATACCTATATTCTACCTAGAAACTCTTCTTGAATGAGCGCTACAATTGTAAAGATATAATGTAAAGATATAATTTAAACACATAATTCCTAATGCGATTGCTCAAAGAGGAAACAATGCAGGATGCTTTAGTGCTGGGAGCCAGCCAAGGGATTGGATTTGGGTTCGTTCAATATCTCCTAAACCAAGATACGGTTAACCAGGTTTATGCCACCTACCGATCGATCGAATCTGCCGCCCCGCTCTTGGCCCTAGCCCAGAAGTCTGGCGATCGGCTGACCTGCATTTTGTTAGAGATTACCGACGAGGACCAAGTGATTCACTGTCTCCAGCAGGTAGCCGCTGGGTTAAAAGAATCCGATCGGCAGCTCGGCTGGGTGATTAATTGCATTGGAATGCTTCATCAGGGCGACCTTCAACCTGAAAAAAGCTTGCGTCAAATCAACACAGAGCAGCTGTTGACCTATTTCCAAGTCAACAGCATTGGGTCTATTTTACTCGCCAAGCATCTCGCCCCACTGATCAAAAACACCGATCGCGTCATCTTCGCCACTCTTTCGGCCAAAGTCGGCAGCATCACGGACAATCGACTGGGTGGATGGTATGGTTACCGCGCCTCCAAAGCGGCTCTCAACATGTTCATGCGATCGATCGCCATTGAGTATCGCCGGACCTGCAAAGGCGCGATTGTCGTCGTCCTTCATCCCGGCACAACCGAAACAGGCTTATCTGAACCCTTCCGCCGAGGAGTGGCTCCGGAGAAGCTATTTTCCATCGATCGCTCGGTCAGCCAGCTTATGCAAGTGATGAATGCGCTGACCCCTGAGAACAGTGGCGAATTCTTCTCCTGGGATGGAACACCGTTGCCTTGGTAGTTGTCTGGGTCGTTCGATCGCAGAATCTATCTCAAGTTCATGCAGCCATGGCGATCGCCTAAGCTATGATAGGGAGCCAACTGGATGACATTCGTTAACCATTCAGTTAGCCATCCATACTTTTGCCCATCGCTGCACACCTGCTATGCCTACTTCCCTATCAATCACGCCTAAGCAACGCGAAAAAGCGCGGGAACGATATGCGGCGTTGGATGCCACCTCTCGGGCCGTGGTTCAAATGGCGTCTATTATTTATGAACCGGTTCCCCGCGCAACGCTGCTTTCTTGCCTCGATACGATCGGCGTCAAAAATACTGAGCCAATGGCCACCACGACCACCGCAAAAAGCAGAAGCAGAACCGATAATGCCCGATCGTTTACTGCATCAACCTTTAACGATATTTTGACGCCGCTGTTCAAAAATACGCTGCTCGAAACCAGCATGATGGGCGTCACTTGCGGTGATGCAATAGTGGAAATTGCGACACGCGATGCGATTAAGTGCGGTCAATTCAAAGAAATGGTGGAGGTCGTTCACCACTACATGCCTGTCAAACAGCGCTTCTCCT
>JAYVVL010000335.1:0-3406 GCA_043787035.1 Synechococcales cyanobacterium | reverse complement strand
TCCACCTCATGGAACAAATGGGCTGGCTCTCCCCCACCGCCGTCGAACAACTCACCGATCGCTTCGTCGCCATCGGAAACTACAAGCGCCTAGAAGTTCAAGGCGAACTCACCATGTCATAACCGCCCCATCCTATCCCACTACCTCTGTAAGGGCGCGCATCCCGCGCCCCCAACTCCCGCATTCACCTCATCAACCTCACAAACGGTACCTTCTGAGTCACCTCCAGCGAAGCCCCCCGAATCCCCTTTCCAGCAAACAAATAATCCCGACCTTGCCACAATGGAATAAACGGAACATCCCGAGCCACAATAGACTGCAACTCCGAAAACACAGCCTGACGAGCCTTCATTGACTGAGTCGTGCGGCTCTCAGCAATCAACAGATTCACCCGATCGTTAAAATAAAATGAACCCTGCTGCGCCGTAGCCCCCTCCGCGCATCCCTCCGTAGCACTCCCCTTCGCACAATCCACAAACGGCTGAATATAGCTATCTGCATCCAAATAATCAGGCGACCAATCCAGCAAAAAAGTCGGATACGCACCCTTATCGAGATTCTTATAAGCCGTCGCCGAATCAACACCATTAATCTCAATCTTTACCAGATCCCCAAGACTCTGCTTCATCAACCCCTTAAGCATAATCATCGTAAGCTGATCCTTCGAGAGATTCGATCGATACCATAGATCCAGCTTCAAAGGATTCGCCGCAGAAAATCCCGCCTTCATCAACAACCGCCTAGACAAATCCGTATCACCCTTCTCACCATAGCGATCGCGAAACCCCGGAACCTGCTCCGGCAGCGTCGATGGAATCAAACTATAGAGCGGCGTCACCTGGTTCCGAAACACGCGACTCCCAATAGAAGGTCGATCGATCGCCGCCGCAATAGCCTGACGCACCTCTAACTGATCAAACGGCGCAGACTTAACATTCAAACTCAGATAATCAATCCCACTACTTGCCTGCTCAATCACCTGCCAGCCTTGAGTCAGACTATCTTTCTTCAACAGCTCAATCTGCTCAATCGCCAAACTCTGAAACGCCAAATCCACAGCCCCAGTCCGAAACGCATTAAAAAGATTAGCTTCGCTAGAGAAAAACTGGACCGTAACCCCATCATTAGCAGACTTTTCGCCCCAATACCCCTTAAAAGGTTCCAACCGAATCCGATCGACCCCAAAAGTAGCTAACCGATACGGTCCCGTCCCCACAAACTCCTTCGCCCTAAACTCGCCCTCCTTAATAGAGTAAGCTTTGGGCGAAACAGCACAAGCTCCCGAAAAAGCCAGAAGCGCCGGAAACGCCGTGAACGGTTTCTTCAATTTGATCGTCAGCTCAGAAGAACCACTCGCCCTAATAGATTCAATCGCATCCCCCAACAAAAACGATGGCGCACCCTTACTCTTAATAAATCGCTCCAAAGAAAAAACCATCGCCTGCGCATCAAACCGTTCCCCATCATGGAACATCACCCCCGATCGCAGCCCAATCGTGTAAGTCAGGCCATCTGCGCTAATTCTCGGCATAGCCGTAGCGAGCTGAGGAACCAAATCCGACGTACCCGGTTTATAGGTGTAGAGCCGATCGCCAAGGTTATAAAGTAAGATCCCCGCAAAACTACTGTAAGCATCAGCCGGATCAATTGTACTAACCTTAGCCGTCGTCCCCACAGTAATCTGATCCCTCGGACCCACCTTCGGTTGACAACTGGTCAGAACTCCCCAGGTAAGCGCCAGCATCACAACGCCTGCGGCCAATCGCCTCATCATGACCAACCCGCCCAACGCAAATTTCCACCCAAAACCGCCCCAACAACGCCCAAATCCATAATTCAACCCAACCTATTTAACCCAACGTTACAGTCGTACACCTCAACTAACCCCCGATTAAACCATGGATAAACATTGCAACGATCGACAGATTTTAAACTTTTAGCGGCCAATCTTAATTTGTGAAGGGTAAACTAAAGAAGAAATTATTCAAACCGTTTCAATCCCACACCCGAATCCGCTAGGCATAACCATCGGCATGAAGAAGCAGTCCTCCCATCTCGCCCATTCCGTGAGCCAGTCCCAAACTCTAAAACCCTCGCGCAAGGGAAAAATATTCTGGACCCTGCTGCTGACTCAAGCCATGACCATGGGAGCGCTAACTGCTCCAGCCCTAGCCGAACGGCCACCGTCCATGAGTTACAGCGAACTGATCAAAAAGGCTCAAAAAGAAGAAGTCGATCGCGTAGAAATCAACGAAACCCAGCGCACCGCCAAGGTTTACTTTAAAAGCGCACGAAAGGAAAACAACACCGGAGCCAAAGAACAGCCCGCCGATGTCATGTTGTTTGAGACAGGCAACACCGAACTCCTCTCAACCCTCAACGACTTCAAAGTTCCCGTCGAAGTCAAAAACACCTCAGACAGTGCAGCCTTCACCGGGATGCTGTTTCAGCTTTTAATCGTCATGTTCCTAATCGGCGGACTCATGGCCATCCTCCGTCGATCGGCCAACTCTCCCGGCGGTCCCGGCCAAGCCATGAGCTTCGGCAAATCCCGCGCCCGGTTTCAAATGGAAGCCAAAACAGGCGTCCTGTTTGAAGACGTAGCAGGCATCGAAGAAGCCAAAGAAGAACTCCAAGAAGTTGTCACCTTCCTTAAGACCCCCGAAAAATTCACAGCGATCGGCGCAAAAATTCCCAAAGGCGTCCTGCTCGTCGGTCCCCCCGGAACCGGGAAAACCATGCTAGCCAAAGCCGTCGCCGGAGAAGCAGGAGTCCCATTCTTCAGCATCTCAGGCTCCGAATTCGTAGAAATGTTTGTCGGAGTCGGCGCATCTCGGGTTCGAGACCTCTTCAAAAAAGCAAAGGAAAACGCACCCTGCATCATCTTCATCGACGAAATTGACGCAGTCGGTCGTCAACGCGGCGTCGGCATCGGCGGCGGCAACGACGAACGCGAACAAACCCTAAACCAAATGCTCACCGAAATGGATGGCTTCGAGGGCAACTCCGGCGTCATCGTCGTTGCCGCCACCAACCGGCCCGACGTACTAGATCAAGCCCTCCTCCGTCCTGGGCGCTTCGATCGCCAAGTCTCCGTCGATCTCCCCACGTACAGCGGTCGCCTCGGCATCCTCGAAGTCCACGCCAAAAACAAGAAAATCTCCGATAGCGTTTCCCTAGACGCGATCGCCCGTCGAACCCCCGGCTTCTCTGGTGCCGACCTCGCCAACCTGCTCAATGAAGCTGCCATCCTAACCGCCCGTCGTCGCCTCGACGAAGTGACCATGCAGGAAGTCGAAGACGCCATCGATCGCATCACCATCGGCCTGAGAATGAATCCGCTCCTTGACAGCAAGAAAAAACGGATGACTGCCTATCATGAAGTCGGCCATGCCCTCATGACCAC
>JAYVVL010000334.1:0-9533 GCA_043787035.1 Synechococcales cyanobacterium | reverse complement strand
ACAGTACGAGTGATATTCAGTTTGGGGATACGTTGCTGGACGATCGGTTTCCCAATGAGAAATTTAATTATTTGATTGCGAATCCGCCGTTTGGGGTGGATTGGAAGAAGCAGCAAAAGGCGGTGAAACTGGAACACGATCGCTATGGTTATGCGGCGCGGTTTGGGGCGGGGTTGCCAAGGGTGAATGATGGGTCGCTGTTGTTTTTGCAGCATATGGTGAGTAAGTTTGAGCTGTATGACCCTGCGCAGAAGAAAAATGGATCCAGAATGGCGATCGTGTTTAATGGATCTCCGTTATTTACGGGTGGGGCGGGGAGTGGGGAAAGTGAGATTCGGAAGTGGGTGATTGAGAATGATTGGCTGGAGGCGATTGTGGCGTTGCCGGAACAGATGTTTTATAACACGGGCATCGGGACGTATGTGTGGGTGGTGACGAATCGGAAGCAGGCCGATCGCACAGGGCGGGTGCAGTTGATTGATGCGCGCGATCGATGGAAGCCGATGCGGAAAAGTCTGGGGGATAAGCGGCGGTATGTGGGTGAGGAGGATATTGTTACTATTGTTCAGGAGTATGGAAAGTTTGAGGAATCGAAGACGAGTAAGATTTTTGATAATGCGGATTTTGGGTATCAGCGGGTGCCGATCGAGCGTCCGTTGCGGTTGTTGTATGAGATGACGTTGGCGCGTAAGAGTGAGTTTTTGGATGTGGTGCCGCATCTTTTGGATGATATTCAGGCGATCGATAAGCAGCTAGGACGATCGCCTCGGACGGATTGGAATGAGTTTGAGGGATTGGTTAAGCGATTGCTGGGCGATCGGGATAGTAAATGGAAAAGTGGGGAGTGGAAGTTGTTCAGAGCGGTCTTTACGGCGGTGGAACCGGAGGCGGAATCTGTCATTTTAAAGGAGCGCAAGGCCAAGAAGGAAGCGGATGCGCGGGTGTGGGGTTGGTTTCCTGTGAGGGATGGGAAGTGGGAGCGATCGTATGAGCCGGATACTAAGTTGCGGGATTATGAGAATGTGGGGTTGAAGGATGAAGTGGTGCGGTATTTTTGCGCAGAGGTGGAGCCGCATGTGGGGGATGCTTGGGCGGATGGGGAGAAGATTCGGAGTGCCTATGAGATTAATTTTAATCGGTATTTCTATGAGTATCAGCCGCCACGTCCTTTAGTGGAGATTGATGCGGATTTGCGAGATATGGAAGAGAAGATTCTGCATTTGTTGCGGGAGGTTATTGGATGATTGCACTAGCTTCTCGGAACGATCTACTAACAGAAATTGATAATCCTTGGCAACCTGTACACAATTCAGGCTGGAATTTTATTCAAGTTAAAGTTGGATACAACATTATTCTAGGAAAAATGCTTCATAACGAGGCAACTTCACCCGAAGATCTTGAAGTACCTTATTTGAAAAGTCAACATGTCCAATGGGATAAGGTTGTTCTTCAGGATTTACCTACGATGTGGGCATCGCCTTGGGAAATCAAAACCCTTACTATCAGGACAGGCGATCTTCTAGTTTGTGAGGGCGGTGATGTAGGGCGTGCAGGTATCGTTAGCGGAACTCCTCCAGGAAATTGCATTATCCAGAATGCTCTTCATCTGGTGCGCGCAAGATATGGAAATAGCACACACTTTTTACGATATCTACTACAACATGCGGCTTCCCATAAATGGTTTGAAGTTCTATGTAATCGTGCAACAATAGCCCACTTTACTGTCGATAAATTTAGCCAAATGTGGATTTGGCTACCTCCGCTAGATGAACAACGTCAAACATCAAATTACCTCGATCGCACTACCCAAAGCATCGACGCGCTCATTGCTGCCAAAAAACGACTTCTAGAACTGTTGGCGGAGAAGAGACGATCGATAATTACTCAAGCGGTGACTCGTGGGTTGACGGATGATGTGCCTATGAAGGACTCTGGATTATCTTGGGTCGGCTTAGTTCCAGAGAATTGGAATGTTGAAAATCTGAAGTACCATCTTTCCAATATTGAACAAGGCTGGTCGCCACAAAGTGATAACTTCCCTGCGGATCTCGATGAATGGGGCGTCCTGAAAGTTGGATCTGTAAATGGGTGGGATTTCAACCCCATTGAGAACAAGCGCATTCCCTTGGAGTTAGACATACCGCTTGAATATGAAATTAAATCAGGGGATATTCTAGTTAGTCGAGCTAATACAACAGAGTTAGTTGGAAGTGCTTCACTGGTAAAAGATGTTCGTCCAAAACTTTTACTCTGCGATAAGATATATCGTCTGATTCCTTTTGGAAATAGGTTGGTACCTGAATATCTAGTCTTTTACTTACGATCGTTAGCAGGTCGATTTGAAATTGAGCGAGATGCCACAGGAGCAAGTAGTTCTATGCAAAATATCTCACAAGGTACGATCGCAAACCTCTGGATTCCGAGACCACCTGTAGAAGAACAACTCAACATAGTTGTTTATATTGAAAGTAAGCTTTTGCTATTTGAGAAATTAGAGAATATAACGAAACAATGCATCGCCCTCCTCCAAGAACGCCGCACTTCCCTAATTTCTGCCGCCGTCACCGGACAATTCCACATCCCTAGCTAACCCCATGCTCATCAAAACCCTTGCCCTCACCAACATTCGTGCCTTCAACCATGCAGAAATCACATTTCAACCTGGAATGAATTTGATCGTCGGTATTAATGGAGTCGGTAAATCCACAATTCTGGATGGATTACGGATTCTTCTCTCTCAATCTCTGCCTAAGCTCTCCCAAGTCCGTAGTAAACCTCTTGATTTTAAAGTCTCTGATATTACGATCGGTCAAGGTTCATTAACTGGAGGACTCATTTTTCAAGTTGCCGATATCGAATTTCGTTACCTACGCCATCAGCCGCGTGAGAAATACGTTGCCCCCACTAATTCCACTAGCGAAACGGGTGGAAATGTCGATCGGCGTGTTCTCACCCCCAATGATGCAAAAACACTCAAGTCCGTCAAAAACTCTCAACGACAACCGATCGCCCTATATTTCTCCACTCGTCGTGCCCTTGCAACAATTAATATCCAGACCAAGAGTAAAAATTCCGCTTTTAGTAATCCGCTCGATCATCGTGAACTTCGCCTCCCAGAATTTGCCGATTGGTTCTTTGCTCAAAAGCAGCTTGTCCTAGAAAATGCACCCAATGCACAAGGTCATCTAACTGCACTCGAGATTGCAGTTAAGAACTTTATCGACACTTTTGCCTATCTGGTAGTGGAGCGCGACAGTAATCTTCACCAGGACAAACAGGGAAATGTAACCAGAAGATTCCAAGTAACATTCCTAATTGAAAAATCTGGAATTGAACTCGATATCCTCCAACTCTCCGACGGTGAACGTGGCATTCTCGCCCTCGTTCTCGATATCACCCGTCGCCTCTCCCAAGCAAACCCAAATCTCAAGGATCCCCTTCAAGCCCAAGCCGTTGTCCTGATTGACGAACTAGACTTACATCTTCATCCCCAGTGGCAACGATCGATCGTCTCCAAGCTCACCACCACCTTCCCCAACTGCCAATTTATCGCCACCACCCACTCTCCACTGATCATCGGCGAAGTCGCCCCCGAAAGCGTCATCCTAATTGCCGAAAATGGCGAAATCATTCATCCTAACCAATCCCTCGGCATGGACACCGACTGGATACTCAAATACATCATGGGCGCAACCACCCGACACACCGAAACAACATTAGAACTACAACGCATTGCTGATCTAATTGAAACCGAAGATTATGACGAAGCAACAGACGCGATCGACATTCTTCGAGACACCATCGGCGAATTCCCCGAACTGGTAAAACTACAAACCCGAATCGATCGCTTCCAAATGCTAGGTGAATAAATGAAACGCATCATCAAAAGCAATCCACCGATCGAACTCAAACAATGGTTTCACGCACAGCCCACCGATAAAAATGAAAAGCTGAACTGCCGTTATCACAACCTACCCAGCGACATTCGCTCGATCGTAAAACAGAGTCTTTTAGAAGACCAAGGTTATCTCTGTTGTTACACGGGCATCCGCATCAGCGAAGCCCGATCGCACATCGAACACCTAAAACCTCAAAGCATTTACTTTGAGAACTACGAAGATGTTGACTATAACAACTTGCTAGCCGCTCATCCCGGTCCAAATTTGGGTCAATGCGCCTACGGTGCCCATCCAAAAGCCGATTGGTACCACGAAGAGCACTTCATTAGTCCACTCAGTCCCCAATGCGAAACTGCATTCAAATTTAGTTCAAACGGTGAAATCCAACCGACTCCAGACAACACCGCCGCCCAAACCACGATCGATCGGCTTAACCTCACCGATCCGTCCCTCACCGAAATGAGGAAACAAGCGATCGAAGCATTCCTCTTTGAATCCGAAATCAGCCTAAAGAAAGCGGAAAATCTGTTAGAAAAGATATACGATCGAAACCAGAAAGGACAACTTCGACCTTTTTGCATTGTTCTCAAACAAGCCTGCGAAGATTACATCAAACGAAAAAAGCAAACTCAGACCCGCAACAAAGCAATTCAATCCCGGAGCAAAACATGACACAATCCAATGACTCCAACGATTTCAGCCAAGAAGTTACTCGAAACTTGAGAAGCCTAAATCGTCGTGTCGATCGCCTAGAATATGCTCAGATCTCGCCTCAGGAATTCTCCAGAGCCTTCGATCGTGTCTACGATGAAATTGACGCCCTAGAAGCAATTATTAATCAGAGATTCGATCGGCTTGAAAGCGAGGCTCAAGAGCTAAACCGTAAATTTGACATCGTAATGAAACATATCACCGGACAGAGTGACACATAGATCCTAGCTATCCTCAAATACAATATCCTCATAGACTCGTTCGATCGGAAAAGTTAAATTTACGCTTTTCAACTCAACAACATCACCCTCCCGATAATCAATAATATCCCACTTCCCATCAGAACCCTTGTGATATAGTTCGATCATCACAGAATCCGCATCCACCAACACATAATCTTGCAAACTAGCATTGCGTCGATACCGTCTAAACTTATGACCCCGATCGTAAGCTTCTGTCGTCGGCGACAAAACCTCAACAATCAAACAGGGATAAGTAATAAATTGAACATTCACCTGATCTCGAACATCACAAGTCACACTTAAATCAGGATAAACATAATGACTAGAACCTTGAATACTCACCCTGGCATCAGAATTCAACGTTTTGCAACCACCGCCTCGCAAATGAGCCTTCAGTAGCGCCAAAAAATTACCCGCAATTTCACTATGATTAATCGTGCCACCAGACATCACATAGACATCACCATCAATATACTCATGACGACTGCTTTGCCCTTCTTCCCAGGCAAAGTATTCATCGGGAGTTAGCTTTGGAAAACTTTCTTTGAGAGCACTCATAGGACCATTTCAATCCGTTAATCATTTGTGAACATTAGCCCTGAAACTGCTGCATTAACCAAGCATTCGTCGCCGATTGGCTTTCCTCGCGGCTGCGCTCCAATGCCTGCTCCAAAATCTTCAAGTTCAACCCTGATAACACGCGTGACTCCTGAACTTGCCGAGTACTCCCATCTTCGATCGCAAATACCAAAATTTGTATTTTTTTCACATTCACAATCCAATACTCAGAAATCCCCAACGCCTCATACTGCGATCGTTTCGTCCCAAAATCATCTGCAAACGAAGTGTCCGAAATTTCAATGACCAGATTGGGAATGGGATATTGATCCAAATTCACCACCTTCGTCCCCCAAGGAATCTCCTGCGCAGCCTCTCCCACATAGTACGAAATATCGGGCTGGAACTCATCCATCCCCGTTTTACGATAGGAACAGGCATCATGTCCATTTGCCTCAATGCCTTGACTCGCCATAAAAAATGACAGCGCAAACATAATCAACATGTGGTCCTTAGAATGATCCGCGCCCGTAGAAATCGGTTCAAACCTCATTCTGCCATTGTAGTAGTAACATTTAAGCTTCTCCGATTCTGGAGCATCCGCAATCTGAACAAAAGAGTCCCATGTTGCAGACTGCCAAGTATTTAGGAGAGGCTGAACTTGCAGTAGGGTTGTCATGATCGTTTACCATGCCAATATGATTCATCAACCAGATCCCAATTCTACACCACCCGCAATATAATACTCCTAGCGGTAAATAAGGTCACAGCGATGAGCATCCATACTGAAACAGCCTTCGAGCAAGTCATCGAAACCCATCTCCTTCATCATGGCTACCGCAAACTCGCAAACAAAGAATTCGACACCGATCGCGCCCTCTTCCCCAAAACCGCGATCGCCTTCATCCAAAAAACGCAACCCAAAGAATGGGAACGCCTCGAAAAACTCCACGGCGACAACACCCCCAACCAAATCCTCACCGACCTCTGCAAATGGCTAGACACCTACGGCGCACTCCAAGTCCTGCGCCACGGCTTCAAATGCTACGGACGTACTCTCCACATCGCCACCTTCAAAGCCGCTCACACCCTCAACCCCGAACTCGAAACCCACTACCAAGCCAACCAACTCACCATCACCCGCCAACTCCAATACCGCAAACCCGACAAAAAATCTAAATCCACCTATCTCCCAGGCTCCGGGACAAAACACGGCATCATCGACCTCGCCCTCAGCCTCAACGGCATCCCGATCGTCACCCTCGAACTCAAAAATCCCCTTACCGGACAAACCGCCGAAAACGCCAAAACTCAATATCGCAACGATCGAGATCCCCGCGAACCCCTCTTTGAATTCAAACGCCGCACCCTCGCCCACTTCGCCGTCGATACCGAGCTTGTCTGGATGACCACCCGCCTCGCCGGAACCGCCACCAGCTTCCTCCCCTTCAACCAAGGCAACCAAGGCGGAGCCGGAAACCCAACCGATCCTAACGGCAACAATTATCGCACCGCCTACCTCTGGGAAGAAGTCCTCCAACGTGACAGCCTCCTTGATTTGATCGCCCGATTCATCCATCTCCAAATCGACGAAAAACAAGACGAAAACGGACGCAAATTCAAAAAAGAAACTCTCATCTTCCCGCGCTATCACCAACTCCAAGCCGTCCGAACGCTAGTCCAAGCCGCCCAGCAAGAAGGCATCGGACAAAACTACCTCATCGAACACTCTGCCGGAAGCGGTAAGAGCAACACGATCGGCTGGCTCACTCACCGCCTCTCCTCCCTCCACAATGACGCAAACGAACGCATTTTCGATAGCGTCATCGTCATCACCGATCGTCGCGTCCTCGACCAACAACTCCAAGACACCATCTACCAATTCGAGCATCGTCAAGGCGTCGTCCAAAAAATCGACAAAGACTCCACCCAACTCGCGATCGCCCTCGAAAACGCCGTCCCCATCATCATCACCACCCTCCAAAAATTCCCCCACGTCAGCAAAAAACTGCTCAAACTCGCCCAAGACGGCAAACGACCGGGCACCGACATCCTCCCCACCCGCCGCTGCGCTGTCATCATCGACGAAGCCCACAGTTCCCAATCCGGAGAAACCGCCACCCAACTCAAAGGCGTCCTCGGCGGTGAACAATTGCAAGCAGAAGCCAAACAACGTGCCATCGAAGAAGGACAAGAAAACATGGAAGAACTGTTCAAAAGCATGGCCATGCGATCGCACCAAGCCAACCTCAGCTTCTTCGCCTTCACCGCCACCCCAAAACACAAAACCCTAAAAGTCTTTGGTCGAGACGGAAAAGCCGCTCATCAATACACCATGCGACAAGCTATTGAAGAAGGCTTCATCATGGATGTCCTCCAAAGCTACACCACCTACAAAACCTACTACAAACTCACCCATCAATCCGCAGAAGACCCTAACGTAGAACGCAAATCAGCCGCTCTCGCCCTCGCTCGATTTATGCGCCTCCATCCCCACAACATTTCTCAAAAAACCGAAGTCATAGTAGAGCATTTCAACACCGTCACCCGCCACAAAATTGGGGGTAAAGCGAAGGCAATGGTCATTACTGGATCTCGCCTAGAAGCCGTTCGATACAAACAAAGCTTCGACCAATATATCCGCAGCAAAGGTTATGCGATCAAAAGTCTTGTCGCCTTTTCAGGCATCGTTGAAGACGACAAAATCAAAGGAGTAAACTATACCGAAGAAGGCATGAACAAAGGCATTCGAGAGCAAGAACTCCCCGAACAATTTTCCAGCAATGATTATCAAGTCCTCCTCGTTGCCGAAAAATACCAAACAGGTTTCGACCAGCCGCTTCTACATACCCTGTACATCGATCGTTGTCTCGCAGGCATTCAAGCCGTCCAAACCCTATCTCGTCTAAACCGCACCCATCCACTGAAAGAAGATACCTTTATCCTAGATTTTGTAAACGACCCTGAAGAAATCCAAGAAGCCTTCAAGCAATTCTATGAAGGTGCTGAAATAGGCGCTGAAGCCACGCCTGAGCAGCTTTATGAATTAGTGGCTAATCTAGATCAATCCGGAATCTACCTACCCAAAGAGGTCGATCGCTTCTGTACCATTTACTTTAAACCCAAACAACGACAAAGCCCGACCGATCACCAAACGATGAATGCAGCACTCGATCCCGCTGTCGATCGCTTCAAAGCCTACCAAGACAACGAGTCAGAATCAGCAATGCTCTGGCGCAATAATCTCACAGCCTTTCGCAATCTCTACGCATTCCTCAGCCAAGTCATTCCCTATCAAGACTCTGATTTAGAAAAGCGCTATATCTTCTTACGTCATCTCTCCACAAAACTCCCGACCCACGATCGAAAGGCTCAATACGACTTTGACGGAGACGTTCAACTTGAATACTACCGACTTCAAAAAATTAGCGAAGGTTCAATAGATCTCAAGAAAGGCTATGGACAAGCACTAGACGGTCCAAAATCAGTTGGGAGTGGTCTAGTAAGAGAGAAATTAGTTCAACTTTCCCAGCTTGTCCATCTGATCAATACTCGATTTGGAACCGAATTCAATCAAGCCGACCAACTCTTCTTCGATCAAATCATCCAAACAGCCGCACAGTCTGGAGAACTCCAACAAGCCGTAGACGCCAACTCCAAAGAGGGCTTTAAACTCCTATTTGGACAAATTCTAAAATCAATCTTCACTGAAAGAATTGATCAAAATGAAGAAATTTTTGCTCGTTATATGAGCGACGACTTATTTCACGACTTAGTTTTAGAACGATTGAATTCAGATGTCTACGATCGTCTTTCACATGAAAAAACTGCTTCTAAATGAGTTTGTGTTCGTCATCAGAAATGCTACGCCGCCGCAAAATGGATGGGATCTTGATCGCGACGATTCTGGACGGGTAACGGGGCGGGTTGCCGATCGCCCACCAAAGCTGCTGTTTCCTCTAGGGCCGTACGCAGTCGTTTTGCGGCATAGATAGACATATCTCGGGGGACATTAACCCGATCGCGCAGGTACCGCAACGCCACATCCATATCGGCAGGAGGCGTGCAGGGTTCGCCCGTCATCATCACCGTCAACGCGCATCTTAGGGCTTCATCAAAGGTG
>JAYVVL010000333.1:0-9593 GCA_043787035.1 Synechococcales cyanobacterium | reverse complement strand
CAGTTTACGAATGGTGTGATGAGGCAGTCCCTGACTTTTTAGGTAAAGCACTTCCATTTTTTGCTGAACTCGCGGATGAGGGTGATGGTAGCGCTCATAGCTTAAATCTTCGACCTGCTGCTCTGTAAATTCAATATGAATCATCCTCTACGACCCTGCTAATAATTCAAAACTAGATGGCTTCAATCATATATCTTAAAAGTCCAGTTCTCAACTTTGCCGAGTATAACTGACACGTTTCAAACTACCGCTACAATCTGTGAACTAAGCAGGATAACTATTAAGCTCACCGGACGCAGATCACCTCTGCAACTCAGCCAACCAACTTGTGGCGTTCCGGTGCAGCGACTTGTTAGACCTAACGAAACCGTACATCCGGCTACCTAGCGGTGTTGCTGAATAGCAGGATGAATTGGAACGAAGTTCTAATTCATTCAACTCTAAATTCATCCCCAGAATCAGCAACGCCGCTTCGTTTATGGCAAATTGCCTAACGAGGTTGCCCGACGCGCAACCTTGCGAGCGCGGTGTCTGCTTAATGGCTTCCGGGCGGCTCAGGCGGCTCGGGCAGTGGTGGGTCACTTTTTTTGATATTGTGAACCCACAACCTCGCGCGGCCGACAAAGAAGGTGTGAAACCGATCGACGGATAAATTATACACAGTCACCTCAGCCGATCGAGATTCTATGGAGACTACTTCGGCTCCTCGATCATTATGAGTGGAAAGCATGTCACCCGGACGGAGTTCGCCTGCGCTCACGAAACCTCGTTTCTCAGTGGCGAAACGATGGGCGGCGGTCGTCTCGACCACTTCACCTCCCTCCATTTGCAGAAGTAGTGTCTCGGCGACATGATGGCGAAATATCCGTGTCACAGAACCGACGTACGTGGTGCTAGTCTTCTCGTCTCGCGCCATGACCTGATCGTCAATAGCAATAGTATCAATAGTTTTTGTCAGCCCATCCGCCATCAACACGGGCGTGTTCCCAATGAAGCATTTTTCTTGGGGAGTCTGATTATCGGGATTTTGCGTTGGACCGCTCTCCGGTGGAGGGTCTTTCTCCGGTTCCCTTATCGGTCCGTCATCCCCTTTGCCCGTCTTATCCCCGAGTTCTGGGTTCACCGGTCCATCATCGCCTGTCCCCGCCGGCACATCGCCCGAGAACACATGCTTCATGTCCCAACCAACGCCAACCTTCCTCGCGTTGTTGTCGAACCACCTGAAGCTGCCGTCGCTCCGTCCATCATGGCGGAACCACAACAGGTCGTTATTTTGGTCGATGGCGTAGATTACACCGTTTTGTTCTGACATTGCTATCTCCTAAAATCTTATTGAGCGTTTTAACCAAGCGAATTGTTCTATCGCCACGCTTGTTAAGCGATCACACCCCACGATCAATCTCCCGGTTACACCTAAACAGATAACCTAGCGGTCTAACTATTTAATATAAGTAGGTAGACCGCTAATTAAACGTAAGATGGTTTCAGGCTCAGCAAGGTTTTCAGGTCATTATGTTTTACATTTAATTTCCCTCACCTACTTACAGAAACATTCTGAATATCATCCTGATTTGGATGGATACCCCGACACTTTCCGCATAACATCCTGATTCAGGCAGACACCCCGACAGATTCCGTACATCTCCCCAATTTAGGCAGATACCCCGATCGATTCTGTGTATCTGCCCTCATGTTTGATAACTTATCCTAATTTCTATAGAACTACACAAGCTGTTTCCTCTGAAGAATGGTAAGTTTTTATGAACGGTCGCTTCTCCTACACCAACACCGCTAACGCCCGGTCTTGCATCATCGCATAAGCCCGTCGCACCGCCGCATCCGCATCCACTAATCCATACCCATAGAGATCATCTCGGCCCACAACCCCCAAATCCATCGCCGTATCAGTCAAGATTTGCCGCACCTCCATAGCCGTTAAATTAGGATTAACACTCCATACCAAAGACGCGATCGCAAAATGTTCCCGTTCATTGGAACTACAGCGCTGATAGTGTGCCTCTACTAATTGATACACCGCCACCGACGCCTTCTCCACTTCATAGATCGCATAAAAGGGAATGCGTATCGCCTGCTCATACACCCAAAACTTTGCCGCCTTACTTCCCGCTTCCCGATTGTCAGGAAGCGCAAGTGCAGGAGAAGATTGGACAATCATCACAAACACTACCAATCAGAACTTAAAAAATAATAACGCAACCTCTAACCTCCTCCCCCATCATTCTTCCAAATTCCACACGCCAAGCAAATTTGTGGACACTATCAAATTCCCAATCCTTAGTCATGACGATGATCGCTACCCACTTTTCGCATCACCCAATAGCTTGCCGCCAGAGCAAACATAGATAGCGCTAAGCCCACCAGCTCCAAATCTGAAATCTTCTCCAAATCCAAAATAATGATCTTCCGCGCGATCGCAATCATCGCCGTTACAATCACAAGCTCAACCTGAATCACATTTTTCTGGAGATAGCCTGAAATATTTTCCAGCAGCTCCAACGCAATCAACACATTTAAAAACAGTCCGAAAATTCCAAATAATACCTTCCCAGAAAAGACCATTCTTGAAACAAAAATAGACTGAACTAGCACCCACCCCAGATCAAAAACCGCCATCCCAATCACCGCTAGTAAAAACAGCGACAAAATCTTTGCCACCCATTTCTCAATCCTTTTTAGCCCGTAATGCCACGGCTCATCCGATCGGACCTTACCCCACAAACTCACCCACAGCCGTCTCACATTCAATTGACTCATCACACTCATCCCTTAAACCCCAAACCGTTATACCATCTGCTACGTAGTTTCCGGTGATAACAAAAAACCAGGCGATCGTCCTCTGAGAAATATCGGAAAACTTATCGAGAATGCTTCGGCATTAGTGCATGAAATAGAACTCGAACAGGTTATCCAAGAAGCCCTCCCACTGCGTGAACAGTGGCGAAACCAAGGACTCGGGTCGCTCTAGGAACCCACTGGAGGTCAGCGATCGATCGTTCCAAACTGCCCAGTGATCCATCAGTCCCGATTCCCCGAAATCGCCTTTCCCACCTTCCAAACTTCTTTTCAATTCTCAATTCTATCAATGGTCCGGACAGTTTTGCTCGGAAGGCGGACGATGCACCCCCGACCTCGATTGGTTTTACAACGGCAAGACTCAGCAAGTGAAAAAAGGGTTGGAGTGGTCCGTGTTAGCGATCGTTGATCTGCAACAGCGCACCGCCTATGTGCTCTCGGCTCAACAAACCGATGGGACAATTGCGGCCCAAGTGAAAGCCGATACAGCAGCGGGCAAACCCGGTCGTACGAGAGTCGATTTTGATCTCGGACATCTGGCCTATTGCCAGCCCTTCGTCCCGAAACGGGTGAGGTCCGTCGTTGCCCTAGATTACGACCCTTTCAGAGCTTGAATCCTCTAAAATGTGTCCGGACTGTTGCGCTATAGTGTTGACTTTAAATCAAAACTCAACCTGTATCATTCAACAACACACCATGGCACAAAACCTGCAGGGAAAAGTCGCGATCGTAACAGGAGCCTCTCGGGGCATCGGTCGAGCAACGGCGATTGCGCTCGCCGCTGAGGGCGCATCAGTGGTAGTGAACTACGCAAGTTCGAGTGGGGCCGCCGATGACGTGGTTGCGAACATTACTCAAGCAGGCGGAACGGCGATCGCTCTTGCCGCCAACGTGGGAAATTCCGATGAAGTCGATGCCTTAGTCCGGGCGACGATGGAAAAATTTGGTCGCATTGACGTGTTGGTGAACAATGCGGGAATTACCCGCGACACCCTGCTGCTGAGGATGAAACTCGAAGATTGGCAGGCCGTGGTAGATATTAATCTAACCGGAGTATTTCTCTGTACGCGAGCCGTGAGTAAAGTCATGCTCAAACAGAAGTCTGGACGGATTGTAAATATCACATCTGTGGCCGGACAAATGGGTAACGCAGGTCAAGCCAACTACAGCGCTGCGAAAGCTGGCGTCATTGGCTTCACCAAAACTGTTGCGCGCGAACTGGCCTCTCGGGCCATCACCGTGAATGCGGTCGCACCAGGGTTTATCGCCACGGACATGACGAACGGCCTTAACGCAGAACCTGTTTTAAAAATGATTCCACTGGCCCGATATGGTCAACCGGAAGAAGTGGCGGGAATGATTCGATTCCTAGCATCGGATCCAGCAGCGGCCTATATCACGGGTCAGGTCTTTAACGTGGACGGTGGCATGGTCATGGCCTAGGATTCCAGATTACGTCTCCGCAACCAGGATTTAGGTCGTATCTACGTCTTTAATTTCCGAATATTATCAAAAGATTTAGCCTGTGCCGCTTCAAAATGGCACAGGCTGATTTATGCTGCAAATCTTTAATTTTATGAATCAATTCGTAACGTGACCGATGCGCCGTGGGACGGCAAGCCTTCGTGAGAGGCGAGAGTATCGATCGCCTTTGCCACCTTCTCTAATGCCGTTTGAGAATAGTGAATCAAGCTGGAGTGCTTCAGGAAGGTTTCGACACCTAAGGGTGAGGCATAGCGTGCTGCGCCTGAGGTAGGTAGCGTGTGATTGGGACCTGCAAGGTAGTCACCTACGGCCTCAGGCGTGTGGTGCCCCAGGAAAATCGCGCCAGCATGACGAATTTGTGGCAACAGATCCCACGGTTCATCCAAGGCCAGTTCTAGATGCTCAGGGGCAAACAGGTTAGATAGTTCCGCTGCTTGCTCCAGTGTCTCAACCACGATCGCAACGCCATAGTGTGCGATCGCTTTCTCGGTCAAGGTATGACGCGGATGATCCACAAGTTGCGCATCCACCTGAGCCACCACTTTATCTGCAAAATCCTGGCTAGGCGTAATCAGCACCGCCGCCGCCAAGGGATCATGCTCTGCCTGTGCGAGTAAATCTGCCGCAATGTGAACGGGATTTGCTGAGTCATCGGCAATCACCAGCACTTCCGATGGACCCGCCAACGAGTCAATGCCAACAGTCCCGTACACCAGCTTTTTTGCCAGCATGACGTAAATATTGCCTGGACCAGTAATGATGTCTACTTTAGGAATCGTGTCGGTTCCATAGGCTAGGGCTGCGATCGCCTGAGCACCGCCCACCCGATAGATTTCATTGATCCCCGCTTCTTGCGCGGCCACCAGCACTGCCGGATTAATCAGGCCGTCCGGTCCAGGAGGCGTCACCATCACCACCCGAGGGACCCCCGCCACCAAAGCTGGGATAGCATTCATTAAGACAGTACTGGGATAGACAGCACGTCCGCCCGGAATGTAAATTCCCGCACAATCAACGGGGTTATATCGCTTGCCCAGCACCACATTATCTGCTTCAAAATGGACCCAGCTCACCGGAAGACGCATTCGGTGAAAGGCTTCAATTCTTTGCTTAGCCAATCGAATTGCTTCAATCAAGTCATGGTCCACTCGCTGATAGGCAACATCTAGCTCCTCAGGAGTTACTCGAATGGCGCTTGCATCCAAAAATTGGTAGCCGTCAAATTCTTGGGTGTAGTCCATTAGTGCTCGATCGCCAGAGCGTTTCACCGACTGAAGAATTTCTCGGACCGTCGCTTCTTTATGAAAGACTTGTTCATCTTGGGTGCGATCGCATATCCGGCGCAGTTCCGCTTGTGCTTCCGTCCATTCGGTGATGATTCGCAGCATGAAGTGTATGAAAGGGGTAGTTCAAGAGTTTAACTTCCCTATAGCTTAGCTGGATTTTTGGCGATCGGGTTTGACTCAGGATGAATCTGTTCTCAAAGTTGTGCTGGTGGTCGAGACCTGTAGTGCTATAGTTATGAACCGGGAATTTTATTGAACCCCTAATTTATCGTTATCTTCGAGAGCTGCCGTGCCTAATATCAAATCTTCCGTGAAACGGGTTCAGATCGCTGAACGTAACCGCGTCCAAAACAAAAACTACTCTTCTGCTGTAAAGACTCTTGTCAAAAAATGCCTTACAGCCGTTGGTGTATATAGCGTTACGCCATCAGACGAAGCCTTAAAAGACATCCAATCGACCATGTCGGCTGCAACAAGCAAGATTGATAAAGCGGTCAAACGTGGTGTCCTGCATCGCAACAATGCAGCTCGTAAGAAATCCAATCTGGCGAAAGCCGTCAAGAATGCGACGGTCAAATAAGCTACTGGGTAAAACAGACTTTTTGGCTAAGCACAAGCTTGGAGGCTGTCTTGCAACTCATTGATACACACGTCCACATCAATTTTGATTCGTTTGAACCAGACTTGGATGCTGTAGCCGCCCGGTGGCGGGAGGCAGGTGTAGTCCGTCTGGTTCATTCGTGCGTCGAGCCGTCTGAATTTGGAACATTGCAGGCGATCGCAGACCGATTTCCGGAAGTTTCGTTGGCGGTCGGATTACATCCATTAGATGTTGCAACCCTGTGGAGCACTGATCTCGGGCATGAAATTCGCAGGCTGGCCCTATCTGATTGCCGAGTGGTTGCGATTGGAGAAACGGGCTTGGATTTCTTCAAGGCAGAGAATCGGGTGCAGCAAGAAGCGGCGCTATTTGCCCACTTTGAAATTGCGGCAGATCTCGACCGGCCTTTGATTATCCATTGCCGAGAGGCCGCTGTTGCCATGGCGGGTTGCTTAAGGCGGTTTCAAGAAAGCGGGCGGGTGGTCAATGGCGTAATGCATTGCTGGGGCGGAACCCCTGAGGAAACTCAGTGGTTTTTGGATCTGGGGTTGTACATCAGCTTCAGTGGAACCGTTACCTTTAAAAAAGCAGAGCAAATCCACGCGTCCGCTAAAATGGTGCCCATCGATCGTCTTTTGATCGAAACGGATTGCCCCTTCCTTTCTCCTGTCCCAAAACGGGGTGAGAAGCGCAATGAGCCATCTTATGTTCAACATGTGGCTCGTCAAGTGGCCCAGCTCCGGGGGATTCCAGAGGATCATCTCGCCCAGCACACCACTGAAAATGCCTGTCGCTTGTTTGGACTCACGCTCGATCGCCTTTAGATTGGTTCTCAACCTGTCCTGTTGAGCTTGTGCAATCTTTATGGTGGGCGTTAGCGCGTTGAGAATCGATCGGCTTGCCACAAAAAATCCAATTCGTCAAGCCAAAGGGACAATCTTTGGGTCATAATGAAAACAGATAATTGTGTAAAAACCAACTTGAAGCTCTCCCCTACTATTCTGCAACGATCTTTGGCAACTCTAGCTCAGAGTTGTCTCGTTTAAGTTTGAAGACGCTATTGACAGATCTGTAAAAATACCCTAGAGTTTGGGGTTCGCGTTTTAGCGCGCCCCTGTAAGGAGACGCATGACTGAGCTGACCTACACCATCCCCACATTTGCCTTGCCTGACCTCGTTGAAATTCAACGAGCTAGTTTTCGTTGGTTCCTTGAAGAAGGATTGATTGAAGAACTGGAAAGTTTTTCTCCCATTACTGATTACACCGGAAAGTTAGAACTTCATTTCATTGGCAAAGACTACAAGCTGAAGCGTCCGAAATATGACGTTGATGAGGCAAAGCGTCGAGATTCGACCTATGCCGTACAGATGTACGTGCCAACCCGGCTGATTAACAAAGAGACCGGTGAAATCACGGAGCAAGAAGTCTTCATTGGTGACTTGCCGCTGATGACCGATCGAGGAACGTTCATCATCAATGGGGCTGAACGGGTCATTGTCAACCAAATTGTGCGCAGCCCAGGTGTATATTACAAGTCCGAAACCGATAAAAATGGTCGTCGAACTTACAATGCCAGCCTGATTCCCAACAGAGGCGCATGGCTTAAGTTTGAAACCGACAAAAATGACTTAGTGTGGGTCCGCATTGACAAAACGCGCAAGCTCTCAGCGCAAGTTCTACTCAAAGCTCTGGGGTTGAGCACCAGTGAAATCCTGGACTCCCTGCGTCATCCCGAGTATTTCCAAAAAACCATCGAAAAAGAAGGTGAATACACCGAAGACGATGCGCTGATGGAACTTTATCGGAAACTTCGTCCGGGTGAACCTCCAACCGTTTCCGGGGGAGCACAGCTTTTGGAATCGCGCTTCTTTGATCCTAAGCGCTACGACTTAGGCAAAGTGGGTCGCTACAAGCTGAACCGCAAGTTGCACTTGAATGTGCCCGATTCAACGAGAGTGTTGACACCGCAAGATATTCTCTCTGCGATCGACTACCTCATGAACCTAGAGTTTGACACAGGGACGGTCGATGACATTGATCACTTGGGCAATCGCCGAGTCCGATCGGTAGGTGAATTGCTGCAAAACCAAGTACGTGTTGGACTAAACCGATTAGAGCGAATTATTCGTGAACGGATGACCGTCTCGGATGCCAATACGCTTACCCCGGCTTCGCTCGTCAACCCAAAACCCCTCGTTGCCGCGATCAAAGAGTTCTTTGGATCGTCTCAGCTTTCGCAGTTTATGGATCAAACGAATCCGTTGGCCGAACTGACCCACAAACGTCGGATCAGTGCCCTCGGCCCTGGGGGTCTGACCCGTGAACGGGCTGGTTTCGCCGTGCGAGATATTCACCCATCGCACTACGGACGCATCTGCCCCGTTGAGACGCCAGAAGGACCCAACGCGGGTCTAATCGGCTCTCTGGCAACCCATGCTAAGGTCAACGCCTACGGCTTCATTGAAACGCCGTTTTACAAGGTCGAGAACGGCGTTGTGCTCAAGGATATTGAGCCGCTCTACATGACCGCCGACGAAGAAGATGACCTCCGCGTGGCGGCTGGCGATATTACGACCGATGAAAACTTCCGCATTTTGAGTGAGCAAGTCACCGTTCGGTATCGTCAAGATTTCACCACGGCATTGCCTGAAGATGTGGATTATGTTGCGGTTTCTCCGGTACAGATTATTTCTGTGGCGACTTCGTTGATTCCGTTCTTGGAGCACGATGATGCTAACCGAGCACTGATGGGATCCAACATGCAAAGACAGGCCGTTCCGCTCCTGCGCCCTGAGCGTCCTCTTGTGGGAACGGGTCTAGAAACACAGGCCGCTCGTGACTCGGGGATGGTGATTGTTAGCCGGACCCATGGAGAAGTGAGCTATGTGGATGCTACTCGCATCCAGGTTAGAACACCAGAAGGTAGATTTGCTGAGTACCAGATTCAGAAGTACCAACGATCGAACCAAGATACCTGCCTTAACCAAAAACCGATCGTGGCTTTAGGCGACAAGGTCATTAAGGGGCAAATTTTGGCCGATGGTTCAGCGACCGAAAAGGGCGAATTGGCCCTAGGACAAAACATCCTGGTCGCCTACATGCCTTGGGAAGGTTACAACTATGAGGATGCCATTCTCATTAGTGAACGCCTAGTCTTTGAAGACGTGTATACCTCAATTCACATTGAGAAATACGAAATTGAAGCCCGCCAGACCAAGCTTGGGCCTGAAGAAATCACTCGTGAAATTCCGAATGTCGGGGAAGACTCCCTGCGGAATCTCGACGAAAACGGCATTATCCGGGTCGGGGCTTGGGTTATGTCCAGCGATATTCTCGTGGGCAAAGTCACCCCCAAAGGTGAATCCGATCAGCCGCCAGAAGAAAAATTGCTCCGGGCCATTTTTGG